>JANWIK010000179.1 GCA_025449955.1 Gemmatimonadaceae bacterium | reverse complement strand
GACGCCGCGGCGCTCTTCAAGACCTCCACCGACGCGATGTCGTTGGGATCGAGGTCGGCGAGCCGGTTGCCGGCATCATCCTGCGCTGGACCGGTGCCCGAGGCGCTGCCGCTGCCCGTCACCGTGTACAAGCCGGACGCCACCGCCACGTTGCTGTAGATGACGCCGTCCACCACGATCAGTGGATCCGACGCGCCGATCACGGTGTTGATGCCGCGAATCTGGATTTGCGCGCCGCCGCCCGGGGCGCCCGAATTCGTCTGGATGTTGGCGCCCGCGATCTTGCCTTGCAGCGCCTTATCGACCGACGTTGCCGGCACCGTCGTCACTTGATCGCCGGTCACGAGCGACGTCGACGTCGTGGCAAGCCGGCGAGAGACGTTCGTCGCTTGACCAGTCACGACGACGGCTTGCAGCTGCAGCGGATCGCTCGTGAGCTTGAAATCGACCACGCTGTCGGTCGCCGCGACCGGCACGTCGGACGGCCCGTAGCCCACGGCGCGCGCCAGAAGCCTAACGGCTCCTCCGTCTACCGTCAGCACGTATTTCCCATTGTCTCCCGTTTGCGCGAGACCGCGCCCTTCACGAACAGTGACGACGGCGCCTGAAATGGGATGGCCGTCCGTCGCGTCGGTCACCGTTCCCCTGATGAGTCGCTGCTGCGCCACGAGCACCGTGGGCATCGCGAGCGACGCAAGCAGGGCCCATCGGACCACGCGTGTGTGCATTGCTCCTCCCGGCTGAACCTAGGAATGAAAGCGCGTTCGAACGACGACACTGCGGACACGCGGCTCGCGCACCAGTTAGAGTGACGTCGCCACGCATGACAACTCGGCGGGATGATGCAACCGCAGGCGCCGGACGATCCGGCTGTTGGCGCGAGCATACGCCAGCGACACACGGCGCGCAAGCATGACCACATTCTCCTGGCCTTGTGCGCGACTCCTCTTGCGGTGCATCGCGAGGGAACGCAACATCGACGGCTCGATCGCGCCGTGCGGCGCGTCTCCCATCTACACACGCACTGTCATGAACCGGACTCTACTACTCGTCGCGTGCACAGTTCTCGCGTCATCCGTCACGCGCAACGCCCATGCGCAGTCGACGGGCGGATTGCGCTTCGAGGTCGCGTTCCCCGCATCCACCACGCCGCGCACGGGCCGAGTGTACGTCGCGGTGTCCAAGGACGGGACGCCGGAGCCGCGGCTGCAAGCCGGAGAGCTCGCGCGGAGCACACCGTTTTTCGGCACCGACGTGCGCGCGCTGCCGAGCGGCAAGACCGCGGTCGTCGATGCGCACGCGGCCGGTTACCCGCTGCGCAGCCTCGCGTCACTCCCGGCCGGCGACTACTGGGTGCAGGCGGTGTTCAACGTGTACACCGAGTTCCATCGCGCCGACGGACGCACGCTCTGGCTGCACCAGGACCAGTGGGAGGGGCAGCACTGGAACGAGTCGCCCGGCAATCTCGTGAGCGAGCCGCAGCGCATCCATCTCGACCCGCACGCGGCGCAACCCGTCCGCCTAACGCTGACGCGCACGCTGCCGCCCATCGCGCTCCCGGCCGACACGAAGTGGGTGAAGCACATCAAGATCGAGAGCAAGCTGCTCACCGCGTTCTGGGGCCATCCGATGTACCTGGGCGCCACGGTGCTGCTGCCCGCGGGATACGATGAGCATCCCGACGCGCACTACCCGGTGATCTACGAGCAAGGGCACTTCACGCTCTCGCCGCCGTTCGGCTTCGATCCGAACGGCACGCCCGAGACCGCGGAACGCGCCGCGCGCCGTCGTCTCGCCACCGAGCGCGAGCCCGGCTACGAGTTCGCGCGCGCGTGGATGAGCGACACCTTCCCGCGCGTCATCGCGATCACGTTCCAACATCCCACGCCGTACTACGACGACTCGTACGCCGTGAACTCGGTGAACGATGGTCCCTACGGCGATGCGATCATCCAGGAGCTCATTCCGTATCTCGAGAAACAATTCCGGATCGTCGCCAAACCGTACGCGCGGATTCTCGTCGGCGGCTCGACAGGCGGGTGGGAAGCGCTCGCGCTGCAGATCTATCACCCGGACTTCTTTGGCGGCGCATGGGGCCTCTATCCCGATCCGGTCGACTTCCGGCGCTATCAGCTGAGCAACATCTACGAGGACACGAGCGCGTTCGTCGTCGCACGCAGCTCGTGGCTGGCGTCCGAGGTGCCGGCGGAGCGCGAGATGAGCGGGATGCCGACCATCACCATGCGCCAGGAAAGCCAGCTCGAGGATGCGTTAGGCACGCACGGCCGCTCGGGCGAGCAGCTGGAGGCGTGGGAGGCGGTGTTCGGCCCGACCGATGCCGACGGCTATCCGGCCGCGCTGTGGGACAAGCGCTCGGGTCACATGAACCACGAGGTGGCCGGCTACATGCGCGACCACAACTACGATCTGCGCGCGTACCTGCAGAAAAACTGGAGCACCGTGGGGCCGCCGCTCCGCGGCAAAATCCACGTCGTGGTGGGCGAGATGGACAGCTACTATCTCAACCTCGCCTGCTATCTCCTGCAGGATTTCCTCGACAGCACGACGGCGCCGCACTACGACGGTTCGTTCACGTACGGCCGTCCGCTCAAGCCGCACGGATGGCAGCCGTGGACGGACGCCCAGTTCGTCCGCATGGCGTTCGACACGATCACGGCGCACGCCTCGTCGGGAGACGCGGCCCGTTAGGCAAGGCACGCACCGCGCACCGGGAGGCCGTATGCGGATGGTGGATACCATCGTGCAGGAGTTCGATCAGGAGGCGCCGATCACGCGCAAGGTGCTCGAGCGTGTGCCGCTCGACAAGAAAGACTGGAAGCCGCACACCCGGTCCACGTCGCTCGGCAATCTTGCGGCATGGCTGGCCAACGCGCCCGGCTTCACGGCGAAGATGATGCACACGGACGGTCTCGACGTGGGCAACTGGGAATCGTTTCCGGTTCCGGTGTCGACGAGCGCGCTCTTGTCCACGTTCGATCAAGGGTGCAACGCCGCGCGCGCCGCGCTGGCCAAACTCGACGACTCCGCCGCGGTGGGCGCGTGGAACTTCCGCATGGGCGGCAAGACGCTCAACACGATGCCGCGCATCGCGTTCACGCGGCTGTTTCTGCTCAGCGACGCCATCCATCATCGCGGTCAGATGTCGGTGTACCTGCGCCTCCTCGAGGTGATGGTGCCCGCCATCTACGGACCGAGCGCGGACGACAACCCGTACTTCTAGAGCTCAGGGCAGCATCACCAGGTGGAGGGCCAGCACCATAGCGCAGCTCTGCGTTAGGCGAGACGCCGGAACGCGGAGCCGCGCGCCCTGCCACGCGTACACGGCCAATAGCGCCAGCACCACTGCCATTTGCACGTACCAATAGGTCATCGCCGGCACGTTCGAAAGCCCGAGGCTCAACCGAACGCGCGAGTACGGGAAGAGCGCGAGCGGTTTGGGATGGATGGGGAAGTCAAGCACGAAATGCGACAGTACCGCCGCTCCCGCGGCGATCGCGACGGGCCAGCCGCGCGACGCCACGAAACACGCCGCGTACAACGCCGCCCACAGCGCGACCATACACAACGAGTGCGACCAGTCGTCGAAGAACGTCGCCTTCGCGGCGGGCTCGACGCCCGCCACCGCCAATGCAACCCAAATGATGTCCGGCACGAACGCCCCGATCACCAACGCCGTGACTGGCGCCCTCGGCTCGCGCGTCTTGATCGCGAGCGCCGCGGCAAAGTGCGCGGCGAACACTAGCGGCTCTCCCGACGGCGCTCGCTGTCGTCCGCGCCGTAATCGTTGAGTGCCCGCAGAGGAATCAGACCGAGGACTATGATCATGAGCTGTTGCAGCGCGTCGTGAAGCGACACACATCCCCCCCTTCAGTTGGTGGACATCAGGTAGCTGAGCTTGATGAGCAGCGTGTTCGATGCCGGAGCGGCGAACAGCTGTGATGCGTCGCGCGAGAGCTCGAAGCTGCCATCCGCGCCGTCGATCGATCGCTGCTGGCTCCAGACCACGAACAACGTCGAACCGGGATGAAACTGCCAACGGAGCACCGCGTTCGCGTTGAGGCTCTTCGCGTTGAACGACGGATCGTCGAACAGCGCCTGGTTCCCGCCGCGCACCACGGTGTACCGACGCGTCTGCCGATCGTACTGCAATTGGTCGGGCGTTAGGCGGACGACGCGATCGCCGACGCGCGGCGCGCGCGGGTCGGCGACGGCCTCGAACGCATCGTATCGCCCGGCGCTCACAAAGGGTTGCGCGTAGAGCTCGAGCGTGAGCGACGGCGAGAACGCGTAGATCGCGCGGCCGGTGAGCGACACGGTCTCCTGACGCACGCGCGCGAGAATATCGAGCGGCGACGGCGCCGCGAACGCCTGATCGACGAACTGCCACGCGTAGACGGTTTGTGTCCACGATGGTCCGATCGTGAACCGCAGCCGGTCCGACGCGCGAACCACCAGCTGTGGCGCGATCGTCGACGACCGGCTGGCGGTGGCCGGCTCCCACCACGCGCTGGCGGTGAGTGTGAGCTGGCTGGTGCTCCGCGCATTGCTGGTGATCGTGCCGCTCACCGCTTCGCGCGGCGGCAGGAGCAGCGCCGGGCCGCCGCGCAGCGCGTCGGTGGAGAGCGCCGCGAGCTCGTGGCGCGCGCCTAACGTGATGTCCCAATAGTTGGGCAGCTCCGCCAGCGCGCTCGCGCTGACCACCGTGGCCCGGCGCTCGCCGCCGACGTCCCATCCCGCGCCTAACTGATCGAATCCGGCGCCCCAGTAGTGCCAGCGGCCCGGGTGATAGTCGTAGTACATGAGCGAGCCCGACGCGATCATCCAATCGGCGTTGCGCTGGAAGCCCAGGTCGTTCACGTCGAGGCGGGGCGAGAGCGCATGTAGAATCGCGGACCATCGCCAGTGTGCACCGGCCACGCGCGCCACCCGCAGCTGGGCCGCTTCACCCGTCGCGCTCGTACGCGTGGTGTCGTCGTGCGCGTAGCCTGCGTCGGGCCGCTGCAGATAGTGTCCGGGCCCATGCATGACGCTCGCGATACCGCGCGCGGTGCCGCGCACAAAGCTGCCGAGCGCAAAGCCGCTCACCTCGTACGCCTCGCCAAACTGGTGGCGTCCGTCGAATCCGGCGACGAATGCGTCGCGCGGCGCCACGGAGTCGAATGCGGAATCGCTCCCGCGATGCACCACCGCGGTCGCGATCGCGCCCACGCTGCTTCGCCCGTCGTCGAACTCGTGCACGGCACGCGCAATCATCGAATTGGCGAGCGGTTGGAGCCGCAACTCGGTCGTGCGCCCGGTCGAATCGACCACCCGCGCGTCGGCGGGTTCGGTGACGGCATCGAGCACGCCGAATGCCCATCCGGATTCCGTGCGACCAGTCAGCTTCGCGGCCGCGGCGATCGTCGTGGTGGGCGGCGCATCGCTGAACCGCACGGTTGCCGGCACCGTTCCCAGCGGGGCGCGCCCGACGCGCCGCGAGTAAAACGGTTGCTCGCTGTCGAACGCGTCGTCGCGCGACGTGAACGGCAAGCCTAACGAAAAGCTGAAGAGTTGGGCGTCGGACACAAAGAACGGACGGCGCTCGGTGAACAACGACTCGAACGTGGTGAGATTGATCTCCGATGGGTCGGCTTCCACCTGGCCGAAATCCGGGTGCACGGTGCCGGTGAGCGACGCGGCCGGCGAGAGGCGATCGGTGAAGTCGAGACCGGCGCTCGGGCTCGCTCCGTTAGGCGTGGCCAGCGGGTCGCCCGGCGTATTCGGGATTCTCGTGGCCGACAGCGCAACGTACGGCGCCACCGCCAGCGCACTGGCCAAAGGCCGCACGACCACGCCGGTGAGCGTGTTGAAGTGCGAGATGACGTCGGCATAGCTCGGCAATCGCGGCGCCCAATCGGACGCTTCCGCGCTGCGCCCAACGTAGCGGTAGAAATTGACGCCCCACACCACCGCGCCGCGGGCGCCGGGATTCGACGGCAATTGTGACAACGGAATGCGATACTCGGCCGTCCATCCCGCGGAATCGATGCGCGCCGCTCCTTGCCACACGCCATCCCAGGTGTTGTCGTACGTGGCGCCGTTGGACCACGCGCCATCCGCCTGCACGCCGCGCGGGTTGAGCCCGAAGCTGAATCCGGTGCGACGATCGTGACGACTGTCGATCTCGACGAAGACCCAATCGGATACGGTTTCGTCGTCGCGCCGGGGATACGGCGCAACGATCGAATCGGGATGTGGATCGAACGCGCGAATCGCGACGTACAGCGCGTGGGCATCGTAGGCAACGCGCGCTTCCGTCTGCCATCGTGCCATCGCGCCCGGATCGGGATTCGATTGAACGAAGTCGCGCGCCGGCGCCGCGTCTTTCCAGATGGCATCGTCCAACCGGCCATCGATCACGGGAGGCGCGCCCGTCACGCGCACGGCGACCAACGTTCGCGGGCCGAGTGCCGCGAGCGTGCGGTCGGACTGGGCGGACGCGGCGAGCGCGCTGCCCAACAACGCCGCGACGAGGCAAAGCGAGACGCCGAGGGACACGCGCGTACGCTAGGTATGACGCGCTGCCGGCGCAGCCCGCGGGCAGTGAACGTCGCCCATGATGCAGTGAGCGACCCGTGCGACCGGTGACCGGCGCCCCAGACCCGTGAATGGCCATGGGCCGTGCGCCGGCGAATTGCGCGGCACCGCTCCGCCGCTGTACGCTCAGGGAGCGCGGGCGACCCGCCGCACGCGCACCCGCACCCACGACCTCGGCGCCAGATGCCTAACGCAACGCGATACGGACAGGATGAGGCGCCACGCCCGAACGGCGATGGGTGGGCGGCCGCGCTCCGCTCGGCGCCGTGGATCCTGATCCTCGCGGCGTGGTCGGTTCCGGCCCTGGTCGACGTGGCCGACACGTTCATCACCGACCGCCTCACGGGCCAACCGATCGCCCTCTGGCGCGCGTTCGTGCTGGCGGCGCCCGGCTGGTACTACTGGGCCGCGCTCACACCCGTGATCGTGTGGTTAGGCAGGCGGCTGCCCATCCGCCGGCCGCTCCAGCCGCGCGTCGTGCTGGCGCAACTGGGCCTGAGCGTGGCAGGCGGCCTCGCCCATGCGCTGGTGCTCACCCTGCGCTCGCTGCTTTTCGATCCGCGCGCCGCCGGTTCCATCCGCGGCGCGTTCTTCATGGCGCTCTCGGATTGGCTGCCGATCTCGATCGTGATTTGGTGGGCGGTTTTGGGCGCGGGACACGCGGTCGACAACTTCCGCCGCTATCGCGAGCAGCAACTTCGCGCATCGGAGCTCGAGGCGCGCCTCGCTCGCTCCGAGCTGGCTGTGTTGCGCGCGCAGCTCAACCCCCACTTTCTCTTCAACGCGCTCAACACGGGTGTCTCGCTGGTGCGCGCCGGCGACGCCGATCGCGGCGCGCAAGTGCTCACCCGGTTAGGCGATCTCCTGCGCCGCATGCTGCGCGCCGACTCGGCGCAGGAGTGCACGTTAGGCGAGGAGCTGGCCGTGCTGCGGGACTATTGCGAGATCGAGCTCGTGCGGTTCGGCGACCGGCTGACCATCGACGTCGACGTGCCCGACGCCGCGCTCGATATCCTCGTGCCGAGTCTCGCGCTGCAGCCGTTGGTCGAAAACGCCGTGCGGCATGGAATCGCGCCGCGCGACGCGCCGGGTCGCGTGCGTGTGCGCGCGCGCCAGACAAACGGCGTGCTCCTGCTCAGCGTGGCCGACGACGGCCGCGGCCTGCCCGCCGGCTGGTCGCTCGACGCATCGGACGGCGTCGGCCTGTCCAACACACGCGACCGGCTGGCGAGACTCTACGGCCGCGCCGGCGCCCTCGAGGTGTCGAGCCTAACGCAAGGAGGCGTGGAAGTGACCATGCGCGTCCCGGTGAACCGGGGCCGGCACACCACGCATCCCTCGCCATGATCGACGCGTATCAGCTGCGCGTCCTGCTCGTCGACGATGAGCTCCCCGCCATCGCCGGACTGCGTGCGCTCCTGTCGCCGCATCGCGGCGTCGCGATCGTCGGCGAAGCCCACGGCGGCCGCGCCGCGATCCGCGCCATCCGCGCACTCGAACCGGACCTCGTCTTCCTGGATGTGCAAATGCCGGAGGTGAACGGGTTCGACGTGTTGCGACAAGTCGGTCCAGAGGCGATGCCGGCCGTCATCTTCGTCACCGCGCACGATGAATTCGCCGTTCGCGCGTTCGAGGTTCGTGCGATCGACTATTTGTTGAAACCGGTTCGCGAGGATCGATTCGCATCGGCGCTCGCACGCGTGCACGAGTCCATCAAGTCTCGGGGCGACCTCGATCTGGCGCGCCGGCTGCGCGGCCTATTGGATGAGCACGCTTCTCACGCGGCCGACACTGGACGGCGCGCCGTTCGCGATGCGTTCGCCGAGCGCCTCATCGTGCGCGTCGGGTCGCGCGACTTGATCGTCTCGACCGCCGATATCGACTGGATCGAAGCCGAAGATTATTGCGCGGTCGTGCACGCGTCCGGGAAGCGGTTCCTCGTTCGCGATACGCTGGGCGCCATCGAGGCAAAGCTCGATCCGCGTGCGTTCACGCGCGTGCACCGGTCCGCGATCGTGTCGCTGTCCCGTGTTGCGGAGCTCCGGCGACACTCGGATGGGTCGCTCGAGGTGGTGCTCCGCGACGGGACCACGCTTCCCGTGAGCCGGTCGCGGCGGGCTGGATTGGCGGCAATCCTCGGGTCATCGCGATAGGCGGTCGAGCGAGCGCACTGGACATCGTGCGCCGCACAGAACAAGATCAACGTCTCCCTTAACCCGAGCGAGATCCATGCGTGTCCGTATTTGTCTTGCGGGCCTGGCTGCCGCCCTGGCGCCGGGACTGGCAATGGCGCAGTCGAATCCGGTGTCCGATGCGTTCCGTGACCATGCAAGCAGCATCGGGAAGAATCTCGTGGCCGCGGCCGAAGCGATGCCGGCCGACAAGTACAGCTTCAAGCCGACGCCCGCGCAGATGAGCTTCGGTCAGATCGTCGTGCATCTGTCCGAGGGCAACGACTATTTGTGCGGAGCGATCGGCGGCGAGAAGGCGCCAGAACGCTCGAAGGTAGCGGCCACCGACAGCAAGGATACGCTCGTTGCCCGTCTCAAGGAGACGTTCGCGTTCTGCGACCAGGCGCTGGCGAAGGTGGACGACTCGAAGTTAGGCGAGCAGCTGCCGTTCTTCGGCGGCAAGACGCGGTCGCGTGCGGCGGTGATGACGCTGACCACCGGTGACTGGGCCGACCACTACAGCCAGTCGGCCATTTATTTGCGGCTCAACGGCGTGTTGCCGCCGACCGCGAAAGCGAAGCAGGCGGACTAACGCGGCGGTTTATTCGCGGGATGCGCTACTTGCAGCTGGAGTGTAGCGCTCCCGCGAGCACGTCGATTCGTCCGAAGTTGTAGTTGATGTCCGGCCGCGACGTTCCTTTCACTACATCGGCCGAATTCAGCACACACATCTCGAGCGCGCTCGGCGTCGGCTTGGCGACGGCGTGCGCCTTGATCACCGCGGCTTCCCCCGCGACGAGCGGTGCGGAGAAGCTCGTGCCGGCTCCCGACAGGTACGCGTTTTCCGCCGCGCATTCCGGGAAGACCAGCGCGCTGCATGCGCCGAGCACCAGGTCGCTCAGGCCGTTCTGTGTCTTGTCGACGTCGTTGCCGCCCGGCGCGAACACCGCGACGTCCGCCTTCCCGAAGTTCGAGTACTCCGCGATCGTATCGAACTTCGCGAGATCGACCGGTCCCGTGGCGCCGACGCTGATCACGTGGCGTGTGCCGCCGGCGATGACGTGCAAACTGTCGGCGTAGCTCCCGTTAGGCGACGTGGCCGTGTTGGTATTCAGTTTTTCGTTGCCCGCCGCGGCGACGATCAGCGCACCGCGCGCCAGGGCGTAATCGACCGAGCGTTGGATCAAGTCGGACACGGCGAGATCGAACGGATTGGACCGGCTCAGGTAGCCGCCCAGGCTGACGCTGATGACGTCGGCCCCGTGGTCGGCGGCGTACAGGATGCCGCTGATGACGGCGAAGTCATCGCCCGCGCCTTGGTCGTCCAGCACGCGCACCATGACGAGCCGGGATTGCGGCGCGACCGCGGCGATGCCTAACGAATTGGTCGCGATGAGCGAGGACACGAACGTGCCGTGTCCGACGACGTCGTGGCCGAACGGCAGCGGCAGCGTGTCCACCGTGTCGGTGGGCGAGAACGCGAACGACGTCGAGAGCGAGCCATCGACTTTGCCGACGAGATCGATGTGGAGCGTGTCCACGCCCGTGTCGAGGATGAACACCGTGGTGCCGGCGCCCTGCGTCGTCACCTGCCACGCGGTGTCGGCGCTGATCGTCGTCATGTTCCATTGATCCTTGAAGAACTGCGCCGTCCGCGGATCGGGGATGTCTAACGGAGTGACGGTGTGTGCGGGGGTGCGTGCCGTCGTCCGGCCGGTGAACCGGACCACGCGCGCGTTGGACAGCCGCTCGCGCACGTATTGCCGCCTCACGTTGGGCAGGATCATCCCGACCGCGCCCGATGCGCGCAGCCTGTTGGCCGCGTCCGCTGTCAGCCCCGTGACCAGCGCCAATCCCATGTCGGGTTGGACGCGCGCGATGCGCCCGCCCGCATTCCGAACGGCCTGCTGCACCGATTCGGGAATTTGTCCGGCCGTCCCTACCTGCACGATGTAGCTGTGTGCCGGCGGCAGCGGGAGCTTGGCGAGCTGCTTGTCCACCGGGGCGAGCGGCATCTTGTCGCTGCAGGCGGCGACCTGCATGGCCATCGCGAAGACCGTGAGCAGCGATGCCCAACGGACCGCCGGCGCCCGATGGGCGCGATGAGAGCGAAGCGCGGAGTTCTCCATTGGCCGAAACTGGTATCGCACGGCGTGTGAGTCAAGGCTCTCGGGGCGACTTTCAGCGCTGCCCAACACTCGCGTTTTCCGCCTCGACAGCCCATACTTGCTGGGTTCTTGTTCCCCACTCGCTTTTCGAGGTGTGCTGAGATGCAGAAACATTGGACCGTTCTCGCCTCGTTCACCACCGCGACCGCGGTCCTCTGCCTGTCGGCGCTCGCGGCGTGCGGCAGCTCCACCGCGCCATCGGCGCCCTCCTTCCACGAGGCGCGCCACCTCGATACCCTCGCGTTACAAGCGGCGTCGGAGAGCGCATTCGACCGATTCCGGCTGCTGCAGTACCCGGTCGCGCTGCTCGCGCGCGGCGTCAGCCCGGAATCGGTGACCGTGAGCGTCAACGGGACCGACCAGAAGTTCGAGGTCGGCGCGTTGGAATTGGTGGGCACGACGGCGGGCAAGACGCCGACGCCTAACGATTCGGTGTTCGTGCTGGTCGCGTGGCAAGGCACCGACGTCTCGCAGCTCGTGTATCTGCTGCTCGATCCGCAGGCGAACATCATCGACGAAGCGGAGCTGCAGGACACTACGCCTAACTTCAACCTCACCCTCGAAGCCGTCTCGGCGTCGCTCACCAAATCGGCGGGCGCGTGCCCAACGCTCAAGCTGGACACGCCGTCCAATCTCATCAACGCCAAGTGCACCAAGGCGACGATCACCGGCGCGTTCGACGTGACCTTCGTCGATCAAAGCGACGCCAGCACACGCTTCGTGCTGACCTCGCAGTCGATCCCGGGCGTGCGTCTCCTGCTCACGGGCTCGAACGGCGGCCAGGACATCATCACGGATTTGAAGCGGCCGCACGTCCGCCACTAGTGGACCGCGTCTGAATTTGTGATCGCAGAGAAGGGGGAAGAGGGAAGCGCTCGCTCATGCGCTTCCCGAAGCGAGCGTGAGCGAGCGCTTCCCTCTTCCCACGCTTCTGCGATCAGACCTTCAGACGCGGTTCACTAGTTCGCGTGGCCGAATGAATCCGATCGGGACCTGACCGCCGTACACGCGGTGACACGAGGCACGCGCACCCGGTATCCGTCCGGTGTCGCGAGGCACTCTTCACCGAGGAACGACGCATGAGCGGTCAGATGAAGGGCATCCCGATGATGATGTTGGCGGCAGTCGTCGTCGGCGCGGCCGGATGGACGGCGCGAGTCCCCGCAACCTCCGCGGCGCAGCCGCACAACGACGCGAACATCGTGTTCGTGCTGGATCAAGCCAGCGCCGCCGACAGCGCGCGCGGCGCGCTCGCGTGGACGAAAGCCACCAGCGACGACGTCAAGAACTTCGGCAAACTCATGGCCGGCGAGCACCACGCGCTCCGCCTCGAGGGCCAGCAGCTCGCCGCAAAGTTAGGCGTGACGCCGGAAGAGCCGGCCGGCTTCACCGGCAACACGGATGCGATGCAGGAGATGGACTCGCTCCAGGCGATTCCGAAGG
>JANWIK010000178.1 GCA_025449955.1 Gemmatimonadaceae bacterium | reverse complement strand
GGTCGTACTCGTTCCGGAAATGGCCCGAGCTCACGATACGGCCCGATGCGTCCTGGATCTGCAGCATGGCGAGTCCCGTTAGGCGCATGTCCTCGCCCGCCAGGTCGAGCACGTACCCGCGCTGGGACGCGTCGCCCTGCGTGACGGCGAGGCGGAAGCGATTGTCGTCGCCTAACGCAGCGGCGAGCGACGCCAGGCGGCCGCCGATCGCCGTGCTGCGCCGTGCGAGGCCCGCGGTGGCGACCGCGGCCAGTGCGGCCGCACGGCGGTCGTCCTGCGCCGTGAGGCGGCGGTCCACCTCGCGACGCACGCCGGCCGCGATCACGACCAGCGGCGCGATGGCGACCACGCCGAACGCGATCATGAGCCGCGTGCGGAACGTCATGGCCCGCCAACGGTCGAATCGGTGGCCGCCCGGAGGAGCGCATCGAGCGGGTGCCCCGTTAGACTGCGGCGCGCGATGAGACGCTCGCGCGTCTGCACCAACGCCACCGAGTCCGTCGGGACGCCGGCGCCCGGCTCCGCCCCGGCGCGACACGCCGGCAGCGGCCGAGACGCGACGGCGACCACGGCGGCCGCCGCGCCGCCCGTCTCGATCGCGCGCTCCACCGCCGCCGGGTCCATGCCCACGGCGCGCAGCGAATCCCCCCGCGCGGCGAGCCGCGGCGCCAGCGCGCCTAACGGACCATTCGGCGCTGCGCCTAACGCGATCAGCCGCGCGGCGATCGCGCGTGCCGCCTCGTCGCCGCGCGCATAGACGATCGTGGGCGGCACACCGGCCGCCGCCGTCGCGCGCGGCGGCGCCGGCGCCGAACACATTCCCGCATCGCCCGGCAACGACGCCGGCGCCGGCCGCGCTTCCACACGCACCGCGCCTGCCGCGAGCTCGGCGCGCAAGCTGTCCAAGAGCGGACTCGAGCCCGGTGCACCGCCGGCGGGCGCCCGTGCCGGCAGCACCAACACGTACGTGCGATTCCACGACAGCGGCTGCGATGTCAGGTCGGCTCGCGTCGTCGCATAGGAAACGGCGTCCGGATCGCCCGTGACCAAGACGTCGACGCCGGCATCGATCGCATCGCGTGCATCGCGCGCGCGGACACGGTGCAGGACTAACGACGGACCGCCATCCTCGCCGGTCGGCACGAGTCGCGCGGTATCGCGCGAGCGCTCCGAAATGCGGTACCGCCCTCGCTCACTCAGCCAGGCCGCGATGGAGTCGGGCGCGTCGGTCACCGCGACGTCGAGCGACTCGGGTACCGGCGCTGGTGCCGGCGTGGGCGCCGGCGCAACCGCAACGTGCGAATGCGCACACGATGCCAGCGCAGTCACGACGACGATGCCGGCACAAATGGCGCGACTCACAAACAGGCCGTGGTGGCGGGCAGTGATCGGTGGGCCTCTCTCCTAATTGTAGGATGCGATGACGCCGAAGTTCCCTTCCCCTCGCCGCCGGCCGCCTCGCGCTATCGCGCCTGGTACGCCACCCGCGACATGCGCGATCCCAACCGGTCGCCCAATCCGATCGCGCCCATGCCGATCAATAGGTGCAGCACCTGGATCACCCAATGCGCGGACCCCGGCATGATTCGCACTTGAACGGCGCCGAACACCAGCATCACGAGCGCCCACACGGCGACGAGAGTCACCATTCCCGCGCCTACGCCGGACCGCGCGCCCAGATACGCCAGCGCCCAGAGCGAGATCGCGAGAATGAGACCGACCACCATGTGCACGGGGATCAACCCCAACGCGTGACCGGTCCAGAAGATGATGCCGAGGATGATGAGAATCAGTCCCGACAGCCGCACCAGGATGCGGAACGTGGTCAATGCGGTCGACATATGAAGACTCTCGGTTGTGCGTCGCGTCGAACGTGTCCCGGAAAGTATCATCCGTTGGACGCAATTGCGCGACGCACCCGCTGGCTCAGCCGACGGCCGGATCCTGTACTTTGACTCGGGCTACGAGCGGGGCGCGACGATCAAGCCGAGCGGGACTTTTCGCACGCCGCGCCATTCGTGGGTGCGGCCGCCGTCGTCGCGCAGGAGCAGCTGACTCGAGATGCCGCCGTCGAGCGCAACGGCTTGCCGGCATCCGAGCGCGCCCATGAGCGCGGCCATCTCGGGCGTCGTGAGACCGAACGGCACGAAGTCCATTGCGCCGTCGAGCGCGTCGAATCGCGTGAGGGCGACGATGAGGCGGCCGTCGCGCAGCTCGCCTAACGCAAGCCGCGCGTCGCGGTGGCCGAGGTCGATGGCGGCGGGACCGGATCGGGGCCCGCGCAGCGGCGCCGGGACCTCGCCATCGCCCGCCAAGAGCGTCGGGTACGATTGAAGGGCCGCGTCGACATCGGCCGCCGCCGCGGCGAGACTGTCTCCCGGAATCCAGCGCACGCGGCCGGCGGTGTCGATCGCCACCGCCGTCGACAACGGGCCGTGGCCGGGCGAGAGAAACTGCCGGCCGTGCATCACGACCCATCCCCATGGCAACGATCGCGAAAACTGCCCCGCGTTGAATGCCACCCGCGCGTCGTTAGGCGCGCGCGCGATGCTCCAATCGGCGGCCATGGCGGGTCCGGTGAACGCCGTGTCCAAGCGGATGCGGACCAGCCGCGGATCGATGCGCACAACCACCACTCGAATGCGCCACGCTTCTCCCTGGCCGGCCATGCGCATCGACCCCCACTCGATGCCGCGCGCCACGGGATGCCAGGTCATCGCGCCGGCGAGCGCCGGCAGCGGCCCGGCCCAACGCACGGGGGCGCGCTCGGAGCGCCACCACGTCTCGAACGCGCCATCGTGCTCGACCGCGAGCGATCCAGCCGGGAGGCCGGACGCCGCGTGCGGTGGCGTCGCCGGCGCCGCGAGCGCCGTGCAGAGCACGGCGATCGCGGCTCCGGCCACACGTCGGCCGATCATCAGGTCAGATTCGCCTTCGAGATGTCGTCCAATAGCTGCTGCAGATCGGACGCCTTCGCGCCCAACGCATCCATTTCCTTCTGGCTGAAGCCGGAGATGGATTGGTTGACCTTCTTACGCCCGACGTACGTCTCGACGCGCTCGCGCGCCGTCGCGTACTGCGTCGCCGTTAGGCCGCTGGTCTTGGCCCCGGTCGTGGCCGCCGCGTCCTGCGTCGCGCGGATCGAGTCGGTGAGCGCGTTCTGGAGCTTGATCAACGCATCCCGCTGCGTGCGCCATGCCGGTTCCACCACGGGTTTGCCGCACTTGGCGTCGGCGGCCGCCGTGTCATCCTTGGCGTACGGATACACCGACTGGGCCAGCTGCAACTGCATCTTCCGCACAGCCGCCGTATCGCCGCGTGCGTTCGCGGCGGCCATCGCCTGCGCGGCCTGCATGTACTTCTGCTGGAACGCCGGGTCGCTCATCGCTTTGGCCTGCGCGTCCTTCTGGTGCGCGCTCTGCGATGCCGAGATCGCTTCGCTCCGGCACGACTCGACCTGGGACGACGTCTTCTGGTATGTCTGGTCATCCTTGTCGTGCGTCTTGTCGATCTCGCTAACCTGCGTCGACGCCGCATCCCGCCGCTTCACGAGCGCCTGGACGCCGTCCTGACCGGAGCCCACCAGAATGCGCCGCTCCGCCGTTAGGCCGGAGATGACCTTGTCCACCTGCTCGGGACCGAGCTCGATCGTGTTGTCGTCGAAGGTCGGTGCCGGGCCTGTCGCCTTGTTCGAGGCCGGCGCGGCCTTGTCGGTCGCCTTCTTCACCAGCTTCCCGAATTGTGCGTGCGACGTTGCGGGCATCCACGCCGCGAGGGCCGCCGCCGCGGTGAGCACGATGACTCGACGGCGTATGACTCGACGTGTCCCCAAGGATGCAGTCGGTGCAGGCATGGTGCTCCTCCAAATAGGATGTCTGGCACTCCGGTCGGGTACGCCAAGCTAGGCTGCTCAGGTCGTTTCGGCATCAACGATGTCAACACGTTGCACGCCGATACTTTGGCGCGCGCTCGGCGGCGTCGTAGGCGTGTGGAGGACGTCGCGGAACGCCGGGCTCCTGCGCCCGCGACTGCCGTTTCCATGAAATGCGACGGGGGCGGCGCATCGTGCGCCGCCCCCGTCGTCGAGCCGGTGCCGCTGCGGCCCGCGTTAGACCGGGAACAACATCTCGCGGTACTTGGGCAGCGGCCAATGGTCGTCGGGCACGATCAGCTCGAGCGCGTCGCAGCTGGCGCGCAGATCGGCCATCCGGTCGGCGCCTTCGGACGTGAGCAGCTTGGCCTGGGTGAGCGGATCCTCGTGCAGATGATCCGCCTGGTCGATCACCTTGCCCAGGGCCGCGCGCCGCTTCTGGATCTGCTGCGCCACCGTGCCGACCTCCTTCGCCGTCTCCATCTCCGGAACCACCGTTAGGCCGAGCGACTTCGCCTTGGCGGCGGTGTCGATGAGGGAGCCGTGGTAGGCGTACGCCGCCGGCAGCACCATCGTGTCCACCATCTGCTGGACCGTATGCAGCTCGATCAGCATGTCCTTGGTGTAGCGCTCCATGTGCACGTGAAACCGCGACTCGAGCTCCTCGCGCGTCAGGATGCCCAACCGATCGAACAGCGCGCGCGCCGGCTTGGTGATGAGCTCCTCCAGCGCTTCGGGCGTGCGCCGCAAGTTAGGCAAGCGCCGGCGCGCGGCTTCCTTGACCCAGTCCTCCGAGTAGTTGTTCCCCTCGAAGCGCACATCGGCGGTCTCCTTGAAGGCCTTGCGCACCACCTTGAGCACGGCGTCGTCCACCGACTTCGTGCTCGAGAGCGCCGCCTTGAGCTGCTCGGTCAGCTCGCCGATCGCCTCGGCCACCGTCGCGTTGAGCACCATCACCGGGAACGCAATCGTCTGCGACCCGCCCACCGCGCGGAACTCGAACTTGGCGCCCGTGAACGCGAACGGCGACGTGCGATTGCGATCCGTGTTGTCCTTCTGGATCTCCGGCAGCTTCGCCACGCCCAACTTGATCATCGCCTGCTCGGCGTTGGCCGCCGACGTCTTGCTCGCGGCGATGTCTTCGATGACGCGCGTGAGCATGTCGCCCATGAACACCGAGATGATCGCCGGCGGCGCCTCGTTGGCGCCTAACCGGTGCTCGTTGCCCGAGGTCGCGACGCCGGCGCGCAACACCGCCGCGTGCTTGTGCACGCCCTTGAGCACGGCGGCGAGGAAAATCAGGAAGCGCAGATTCTGGTGGGGCGTCTTGCCCGGCTTGAGGAGATTCACGCCGTCCAGCTCGTTGTCGGACGCGATCGCCATCGACCAGTTGCAGTGTTTGCCCGAGCCGTTGATCCCGGCGAACGGCTTTTCGTGCAACACGGCTTGCAGGCCGTGGCGCAGCGCCACCTTGCGCAGCGTCGCCATCACCAGCTGGTTGTGGTCGACCGCGACGTCGGTCTCCTCGAACATCGGCGCCATCTCGAACTGGCTCGGCGCCACCTCGTTGTGCCGGGTGATGATCGGCACGCCTAACTTGTACAGCTCGTGCTCCACCTCGGCGATGCAGGCTTGCACGCGCTCCGGGATGCCGCCGAAGTAGTGGTCCTCGAGCTGTTGCCCGCGCGGCGGCGGCGCGCCCAACAGCGTGCGGCCGGCCATCACCAGGTCGGGGCGCAGCGCGAAGTGCGCACGGTCGATGAGGAAGTACTCCTGCTCGGGTCCGAGCGTGGTGTACACACGGTACATGCCACGATCGCCAAGCAGCTCGAGCAGCGCCATCGCCTTCTGCGAGAGGACGTCCGAGCTCCGGAGGAGCGGCGTCATCTCGTCCAACGCTTCGCCGTTGTATCCGATGAACACCGATGGGATGCAGAGCGTGCGCGTGTTCCCGGACTCGACGATGAAAATCGGGCTCGCCGGATTCCACGCCGTGTAGCCGCGTGCTTCCCACGTCGCGCGGAGACCGCCCGACGGGAAGCTCGATGCATCCGGCTCGCTCTGAATGAGCTGCTCGCCGGTGAACGACTCCATTGGCTGGCGGTCGTCGTCGAACGAGAGGAACGCGTCGTGCTTCTCTGCCGTCAGGCCCGTTTGCGGCTGGAACCAATGGGTGAAGTGCGTCACGCCGCGCGAGATCGCCCATTCCTTGATGACCTGGGCCACGGTCGGCGCGATGTCCTGATCCAGCTTTTTCCCGTGACGGATGGAGGACAGCAGCTTGGCGTATACGTCGCGCGGGAGCTTGGCGCGCATCTGCCTAACGCCGAACGTGTTGACGCCGAAGTATTCGGAGGTCGGGGGGTGCGCGGACGACGTGTTGCCGTTCGTGCGCGCGGTGTCTGGCGCGTGACGGTCCGTGATGTCCTTGAGGACCGCCTTGCGAGTGGTGGTGATTGGCATTGATGACCGGGTTTGCAGGTGGCTATTGGGCCCTAGAGCGCCAGTCCGACGGTGTGCTCAGTGCACCGCCAACTGTGCGCTACCTGCACAAATTACACTACAGTTGACCCGATTTCCAGCCATTGAGCTGCGGGCAGGTGGTATTTTGTGTAAATTCTGCGAATTTCGCCGGACTGGGCGCGCGTCCAACTGGACCGGTTGAGACGCCCCAACGGGCCGCCGGCCAAGGGCTTAGCGCGGCGCGAACCGCCGACGCCACGCCGAGTAGCAAGTTGGCGCGCTGGCGGTGGCCAGGCGGGAAGGCTTCCCTACCCGGCCGGCCGCCGGCGCTCACTTACATCTTCACCAACTCGACGCGGCGGTTTTCCTGCCGACCCTCGGCCGTCGTGTTCGGCGCGATCGGCTTGGTCGCGCCGTAGCCTTTCGTCGTCAAGCGCGCCGCATCGATGTGCGACATCGTCACCAAGTATTGCTTTACCGCCGCGGCGCGACGCTCCGACAAAGATTGATTGCTCGGCGCGTCGCCGACGTTGTCGGTGTGTCCCTCGATCGTGAGCTTGAGCTGCGGGTGCGCCGACAACATGTCGCTCAAGCT
>JANWIK010000177.1 GCA_025449955.1 Gemmatimonadaceae bacterium | reverse complement strand
GCGCGTCGTGGGGTCGCCTAACCGCTCGAGGAGTTTGCCGTCGGCGTGCGCCCACGGTGGAATGCACGACGACAGTCCGTTGGCGCCGGCCGTGTACGCGTATTGGTCGGCGGCCACGTCCTGTCCCGCCGCGCGCGCCGAGTCGATCTTCGCCACGAGCAGTTTGGCTTTGGGCCAGTTCTTCACGCCCGCTGCTTTGAGGTGGTAGATCTCGACCGGCACCCCGCCTTGCCGGCCGATGGTGAGCGCTTCGTCGACCGCCTCGAGCAACCGGTCGCCCTCGGAGCGCATGTGCGTGATGTAGAGGCCGCCGTAGGGCGCCATCGCCTTGGCTTCTTCGATCAATTCCTGCGTGGACGCGTAGCTGCCCGGCGGATAGATGAGCGCGCTGGCGACGCCGAACGCGCCGTCCTGCATCGCCTGCCTAACGACCGTGCGCATCGTATCCAACTCGGCCGGCGTGGCGGCGCCCTCGGCCATGCCTTTGGCGTACGCGCGCACGGTGGCCGCGCCGATGAACGAGCCGAAGTTGACCGACGCCTTGTGGCGTGCCATGGCGTCGAGCCAGTTGCCGAAGCCGTGCGGGCCCCGGAAGGACTCCATGAGCTTGCGTTGGGCGGAGTCGGCGCCGTCGACATCCGCGTACATCGGAATCACTTTGTCGTTCGTCGGCGCCGGCGTTTCGCCTTCGCCGAAGATCATCGTCGTCACGCCCTGCGTGGTCATACTTTCGACGCGGCTGTCGCCGGTGGTGAGCTCGCCGACCGACTGGGCCTGGATGTCGATGAATCCCGGCGCGACCACCAGGCCGTGCGCGTCGATCCGCCGCGCGGCCTGTGCGTGCGCGAGCATGCCGGCGGGCGCGATGCGCGCGATGCGGCCGTTCGACACCGCGACGTCGCCATAGAACCACGGACTGCCGGTGCCGTCGACGATGCGGCCGCCCTCGATCACCACATCGAACGGTCCGTTAGACGGCACCGGCGCGGGCGACGGCGCGCCGCCGCCGGACGCGCAGCCGGCGAAGACGGCGCAGAACATCAGCAGTGCACGACGCATGAGGTGTTCTCCCGAGAAGGGGTGTGCGTTAGGCGCCCGGTGCGATCCGGTCGAACGGGACGTTCCCGATGCCGTACTCGCGCCAATCCTTGTAGTCGAAGTGCCACCACTCTTCCTTGTCCACGGTGAAGCCTTGCATCTCCATAGCCTGTCGGAGCAGCGCGCGCAGCCACCGCTGGCGCGACGTGCCGCCGGGGTAGTCGGGGTAGCTGCGATCCGTCATCTCGTCGTAGCCGCCGGTCATCTGCACCGGGTGGCCGTCGTCGAGCGCGTACAGCGTGAGATCGACCGCGCATCCGCGGTTGTGCTTGGAGCCGCTCGCCGGGTCGGCGACGAACATCTTCTTGTCGTCCGGCGTGGCGTCCCAGAACATCTTGGTCACGAACCACGGGCGATAGGCATCGTGGATGAGCAAGCCGTAGCCCCGCGCGCGGAGGTACGCGCTCGCGCGCACCACTGCCTCCGCGGCCGGGCGCTGCATGAACGCACGCGCCTCCTGGTACAACGGTGTGCCCATGAAGTTGTTCGACGTCGCGTAGCGGATGTCGAGCTCGATCGTGGAGTCGAGCGTCACGAGCTCCACCAGGTCTGGTGCGCGGAAGGTTCCGGTTTCGCGCGGCGGCTGGGCCGCGAGGGCGTCGGTGCGCAGCTCGGCCGTCGGGCGGAGCGGGGTGATGCGGAATTGCGAGCCGTCTTCGGGGCCGGTGACGCGGCGCGCGAGCGCCACGCCGCCTAACGTAAGGCGCTCGGCGCGACCGGCGGCCGCGCGGCTGAACACGACCCGCTCGCCGGCGTAGGGGCCCCAGTCAGGCATGGCGAAGGTGTCGGCGGCCATCGGGCGCAGCGCGTAGCGGTCGAACCAGTCGGCCAGCAGCTCGAGCGTGCCGTGGCGCTCGATGACATACGCGGTGCGGAAGTCGGGGCCGTATTCACCGATCAGCCCTCGCCACGCATCCGGAACGGGAGCCGGTTCGGGCTCGGCGACGCGGCGCAGCGTGTCGCCGTTCACGATGATGGCGCTGTCTCCGGCGCGTAGGACGCGCGCACCGAACGACAAACGGCCGTCGGCCACGAGCGTGTCGCGGAGGAGACGCACGTCGGCGCGCTCGCCGCCCTCTGCGCGCTCCACGTACAGGTGCCCCATGCTCGGCACGAGATCGGCGGCGGCGTCGCCGTGCGCGTAGTGACCGGCGAGCGATTGCGCGAGCGGCGCCGGGACTTGGGCGCTGGTGTCGATCGGCGGCGGCGTGTCGCCATGACGCGCGGCGAGCATGATACGGAGGGCCAACGATGCGACGCGCTGCGTGACCGCGGTGGCGCCATCCAGCGTGGTGATCGCGACGACGCCGAGTTTTTCGTTAGGCAGAGCGGCGATGGTGGTCGAGAATCCGGCGACCGTGCCGTGCTGCTCGATCTCGCGCCGGCCTCCGAGTTGCGTGAGGCGGAATCCCAGGGCGACGCCGGCGGTGTCGGCGGACCGGGATGTGCCGAGCGCCTGGGCGATGGCGCCCGGCGCGAGGACGCGGTTGCTCGTGCCGTGCCCGTCGGCGAAGAGGGCGCTCAAGAGCCGCGCGAGGTCCGCCGTGGTGGCGTACAGGTTTTCCGCCGGCGCGACGCCCGCATCGAACGCGGGGGCGGGGAACTCGCGCGGATCGTACGTCCAGAGCGTGCCGCGTGCCAGATGGAGCGCCACATCGCTGTCGCGCGCGAACGTGCTGTGCGACATGCCTAACGGACGGAGCACCGCGCGCTCGACGTAGCGGGCGAAGGGCTGGTGCTGCGTGGCCTCGATCACGTATCCGGCGAGCGTGACGCCCGCATCCGACGGATGTTCGCCGTGCCCTGGCGTGACGAGGGGCGGCGACGCATTCAGGCTCCGCACGACGTCGGGCAATGCCGGCGGGCGATCATCGGCGAGACCGCCCACGGGCGGCTCGCGGTCGAGTCCTGCGCGGCCGGTCATGAGTGTCCGCAGGGTGACGGGCGCGCGCGTCTCCAGGTGCAACCCGGGCACGTAACGTTCGACCGGCGCGTCGAGGTCGAGGGCGTGCTGCTCGACCAGCTGCATGAGCCCCAAGTCGGTGACGATCTGAGAGACGGCGCCAACGCGATAGACGGTGGCGGGTGTCGGCCGCACGGTGTCGGCGCCGCGTATCGTGCCGTAGTCCTTGGACCAGACCACGCGCTGATCGTCGATCACCGCGATCGTAAAGGCGGGAAGATCCTTCTGCCGCATCTCGTGCGCGATGAACGCGTCGAGCTCGGCCACGGCCGGCGGCCGCCGGCCAGCGTTAGGCGGAGCGGGCGCGAGGCAGATGACGCACAGGGCGAGGACGGCGAGCCGCTGCGAGCGACGTGGCATGCGCGGAGCTGGAGACAGAACGCGAAGACTTCGGTGCGCGTGACCGCACCGGAGCGTGGGCGCCGCGACGGGCGCCGGCAGACGAATCTACGGCGTCGACCGGCGCGGTGTCGATGGTCCGGCGCTGCTCGGAGAGATAATCGGAATGACGAGGACCGACGCCGTGTTCGACGCGCTGCCGCTCTGCGCGGTGATGGTCGCCGTGCCGCCGCCCTTGGCCGTCACGACGCCAGTCGAAGAGACGCTGGCGACGGCGGTGTTGTTGCTGCTCCACGTGATCGGCGCGTCCAGGATCACGTTGCCCGAGGCGTCTTTCGCCGTGGCCGTGAGGGCCACGCTGTCGCCGACGGTGAGGGTGTTGAGCGGCGGATTGACCGTGATCGACGCCACGGGCGGCGGGACCACGACCACAGTCGCGGTGCCGGGCTTGCCTTCGCTGGTCGCCGTGATCGTGGCCGATCCGGTCGCGACCGCCGTCACCAATCCGTTGGCGTCGACGTTGGCGACGTTAGGCAAGTTGCTGGACCACGTGAACGTCCGATTGGCGAGCGGGTTGTGTTGGGCATCGAACGCGGTGGCCGTGAGCTGCACGGTGCCCGGCCGCGCGATCGTATCGAGCGGCGGCGTAACGGAGACCGACGACACCGGCGGTGGCAGCACGTTGATCGTCGCGATGCCCGACGCGCCGCCCGCGCTCGCGGCGATCTGGACTTGTCCCGCCGCGACGCCCGTGACGACGCCGGCCTCGGAGACGGTCGCGACAGATGGATTGCCCGTATTCCAGAACACGTGCTGTCCGGACACGACCTGTCCGGCGGGACTCATGACGGTGGCTTGCAGCGTGACCGATGCACCGACGGCGACACTGTCGGTGTCCGGCGACACGGTGATGGAGCCGACCGATCCATTGTTAGGCGACGTGCTCGAGCCGCACGACGCGAGTGCGGCGATGGCGAGCGCGAGGGCAATGGACCGGCGGACGCCGGCGGAGCAGAATGGACGAGTCATAGCGGCGAGTTGATCGTTCGGGCTCGCCGGGCGCGCTGGTCGTGGCACGCCGGCGGTACAGGGCCTGGGACGCTGCAAGGCACGCGCCGCGGCTATTAGGTCTTGCATCACACCACGAAACGTATCGATGATTTGTCTCAGAATGCCCTAATTCCTCGATGGTGGAGGCGCCGATGTCTCATCGATTGTATTGTCGCGCGGTCGTGCGGAGTGTGATGTGCGGCACGTTCGTGCTCGCCGCGCCGCCGCTCGTCGCGCAGGGCCAGCAGGGACGCGCTCTTTCACCACAGATCGCCGAGGCCTCGCGCCTCGATCTGGACGGGCAGACGAGGAAAGCGCGCGTGATTCTCCAGCAGGTGCTCGACACGATCTCGGAGCCCGCGGCCAAAGCAGATGCCCAACGCGCGATGGCCATGTCGTTCGCGTTCGGCCGGGACTGCGCAAACACCGTGAAGTACGAATCGCTCGTGATCGACGACTGGCGCTCTCGCGAGCAGGCCGATCCGGGGAACGCGTTTTATCAGGAAGGCGAGATGGCCGATGAGGCAGCGCGTGTGTGCCTCGACGCGGGCGACGTGGACGAGGCCGAGCGCTGGTATCGCACGGGCTACGAGCGCGGACTGCTCGAGCCGCCGCCGCAAACGCACCGGAAGGCGCTGTGGGACTTCCGCCTGGCACATGCGTTAGGCAGGATCGCGGCGCGCCGCGGCGATACGGCCGAGGCCCACCGGCAGATCGAGGCCGCCCGCCGGGCCCTCGACACGGATTCGGCGATGGCGGCGCAGCAGGAGCGATTCTTCCCGTATCTGGTGGGGTACGTCGCGCTCTACACGCACGATCTGCCCACGGCCCGGGCCCAATTCACGAAGGCCATCGCACTCAAGGGCAACGAGAAGGACCCGTACTTGCGATGCTTGCTGGCGATGACCGACGAACAGCTGGGCCATCGGGACGACGCGATGGCGCAGTACCGTCAAGCGTACGATCTCGCCACAGCGCACAATCCGGCGTCGGCGTTCGCGCGGCGATACGCGCGCGCCAAACTCAACCTGCCCGTCTCGGGGAACTGAGCGTGGCGGTTTTCATTGCAGGATGGACCGCGGATCGACGGCGGTCGCGCGTCGCGCCGGCAGATACGCGGCGATCGCACCGACGACGAGAATGACGACGGCGGCGCCGCCGAGCACGGAGGGCTCGAGCGGCTTCACATGGAACACGACCGACGACATGATGCGGGCGAACGCGGCGGACCCGACGAGACCAATGAGAATGCCGGCCATGGTGACGATGAATCCCTGTTGCAGCACGAGCCGGCGGATGGCGCCGCGATCGGCGCCGATCGCCATGCGCACGCCGAACTCGCGTGAGCGCAGCTTGACGGCGTAGGCGAGCGCGCCGAACAGGCCTAACGCGGCGAGCAGCATCGCCACGACCGCGAAGCTGGTGAGAATCACGAGCGTGAACTTCCGTTGGGCGGTGCCGGCGCCGATCGCGTCGGCGAGGGTCATCGGCCGGTACATGACCAGCTGCGGATCGCGCTCGGCGATCGTGCGGTGGATGAGCGGCACCAGGTCGCCCGGCGAGCCCGACGTGGCGACGATCTGCGTGAGCGCCCAATTGCGATCGCCCGCGAATTGCGCGTGCGCGTGATACACCGTCGGTTGTAGCTCGTTTTCGGCGTCGGTAGCGACGTCGGGCACGACGCCGATCACTTCCCAGTTGAATCCGCCCGTGTTCAGTTGCTGGCCGATCGGGTCGATGCCCGGGAAAAGTTGCGCGGCCGCGAGCGAGCTGATCACGACGCGTTTGGGCGTGCCGACGCCATCGCGCGCGTCGAACGCGCGTCCTTCGATGACGCGAATGCCCGCGGCGCCGAAGTAGTTTCCCGACACGACGCGCTGTTGGGCGCCGACATTCGCCTCCCTCTTGCCAGCGTTAGGCCCGGTGACCGCGGCCGTGCCCCACTCGTGGTATTCGCCGGTTGCCGGCAGCTTCGAGATGCCGCCGGCCGCGCGGACGCCCGGCAGGTGCGCGATGCGCGCGGCGATGTCGTCGTAGAACACGGCGCGCGCAGTGGAGTCGTAGCGTGCGTCCGGCAAATTGAGCTCGAACACCAGGGTATGGTCGGTGTCGACGCCGAGGTCGAGCGAGCGGATGCGATGGAAGCTCAAGAGCAGCAATCCGGCGCCGACCATGAGAATGAACGCGAGGCCGACTTGCGCGGTGACGAGCACGCTGCGCAGACGGTTCTTGCCGCGGCTGCCGGCGAGCGCGCGGTCTTCGCCGCGCAGCGCGTCGATCGGGTCGGTGCGCGCGGCGCGCAGCGCCGGGGTGAGGCCGAACAGCACCGCGCAGGCCGACGTGATCACGATCGAGAACGCGAGCAGGCGCGGATCGAGCGTGAGGGTCGACAACCGCGGCACCGATCCGGCGCCGAGGCTGACGATGCCCGTCATCGCCACGCGCGCGACCATCAAGCCGAGGGCGTCGCCGGCGAGCGCGAGCACGAGGCTCTCGAGCAGAATCTGCCGCAGCAGCCGCGTTCTCCGTGCGCCTAACGCCGAGCGGAGCGCGAACTCGTGGGCGCGCGCCGATGCGCGGACGAGGAGCAGCGTGGCGACGTTGACGCAGACGAGCAGCAGCACGAGGCCGACGGCGCCGAGCACGAGCTCGAGCGCGCGGCTGGCGGGGCCGACCATGTCCTGCTTGAGTGGGTAAAGACGGGCGATGATGCGCGATGCGTCCGGATACTCCCTGCCTAACGTCACGCCCAACGCATCGAGCTCCGCTTGCGCTCGCCCAATGGGCGTTTGCGGGCGCAGGCGGCCCAGCACCGTGAGGTAGTGGTTGTCGGCGTTGCTCGGATCGCGGCCGGGCGTGAGATCGAGCGGCACCCAGGCGTCGGCGCCCGGCCGCAGCGGGTCCACGAATCCCTTGGGCATGACGCCGACGACGGTATAGGGCCGCCCGTCCATCACGAGCTGGGCGCCTAACGCAGACGGCTTCGCATGGTAGCGCTCGGCCCACAGCGGGTAGCTCAGAATCACCGACGACGCGGCACTCTCTTCCTCGGACTCGAACTCGCGCCCGATTTGGGGCGGACGACGGAGGGCGGCAAAATATCCGGCGGTAACCGCGAGCACGTGGATGCGCTCCGACTGCCCGTCGCCGCTCAGGTCGGCGCCCTTGTCGTCATACGTGTAGCCGGCGACCAGATGATCGAAGGACGACAGCCGCTCGCGGTACGCCAGGAACAAGGTCGGCGACACGAAGCCGTGGGGCGACGGGTCGCCGGTGTTGCTCTGGTACAGGCTCACGAGCTGGCCCGGCTCCTGATAGGGCAAGGGCTTCACGAGCGTCGCGTCCACGGCGCTGAAGATCGCCGTGGTGCCGCCGATGCCCACCGCGAGCGTGATGATGACGACGAGCGCGAACGCCGGCGACCGGGCGAGCGTGCGCACGCCGAACGCGACGTCGCGCATGGTGTCATCGAACAGGCGCGTCCCGCGCGCGTCGCGCACGTCTTCCTTGGTGCGCTCGACGCCGCCTAACGCAATGAGTCCGCCGCGGCGGGCGGCTCGGGGCGCGACTCCCCGGCGCTGTTGGCGCTCGGCTTCCATGTCCACGTGGAAGCGCAGCTCTTCCTCGAGCTCGCGTTCCTCGCGGCCGCGCCAGAGGATGCTGGCGAGCCGCGCGCCCAAGTCGGAGAGGAATCTCATGCGGTGCCCGGCGCGAGTCGCGCGTTGAGGATGCCGTTGACCGCACCGGACGCCCGGCGCCACTCGGCGCGCTCGGCGTCCAGTTGTTTTTGTCCGGCGGTGGTGAGCGCGTAGTAGCGCGCGCGGCGGTTGTTCTCGGTGGTGCGCCAGGCGGACGTGATCCATCCGCGGCGCCGCATACGGACGAGCGCCGGATAGAGCGAGCCTTGGGTGACGAGGAACACGTCGTTCGACAACTGCTCGATCCGCTGCGCGATGCCCCAGCCGTGCATGGGCTCGAGCGCGAGCGTTTTGAGGACGAGCATCTCGAGCGTACCGAGAACCAGGTCCGCGCGTGCGTCGGGCATGGCCTTTCCTTCAGTTGGGCTGAAGGAATAGGGTAGTGTTGCTTCTTCAGAATGTCAACAGGAGCAGGGAAGCGCGGCTTACGCGCGCTGAGGGAACGGGGAACGGGGAACGGGGTGGATTGCCGGTCCCGTTTCCCTAGTCCCCAAGCGAGCGTAGCGAGCGGTTCCCTTGTCCCCGTCGGGAACGGCTCGCCGTGCGATGTCGTTGGACAAGGACACGGACGAGGCGCGGTCGACGCGCGGCGCCGGCTGGCGCGCGCGCGACCTAGGCCTAACGGACACGGATATTCACTCGGGACTCACTCATGGCAACGACGCTCGAACGCCCCGCGGACCGCTCCGGCACGTTTGCGATCGGTGGCGACATGCCGGTGCATCGTCTCGGGTTCGGCAGCATGCAACTGACCGGCCCGGGCATCTGGGGCGACCCCAAAGATCCCGCCGAGGCGGTGCGCGTGCTCACGCGCGCGGTCGAGCTCGGCGTCACCCTCATCGATACGGCGGATTCGTACGGCCCGTACGTCGCCGAGGACTTCATCAAGAAGGCGCTGTACCCGTACCCGGACGATCTCGTGATCGCGACAAAGGCGGGACTCACGCGCGGCGGCCCCGGCGATTGGCAACCGGTGGGCCGTCCGGAATACCTGCGACAGGAAGCAGAGATGAGTCTGCGCCGGTTAGGCCTGGAGCGGATCGACCTCTTTCAGCTGCATCGCATCGATCCCCAGGTGCCGTTGGCGGATCAGGTGGGCGAGTTGGCGTCGCTGCAGAAGGAAGGCAAGATCCGTCACATCGGGCTGTCGGAGGTGACGGTCGACGAGCTCGAGCAAGCGCAGCGTTACGCGACGATCGTGACGGTGCAGAACAAGTACAATCTCGCCGAGCGCACGGCGGAGGCATTGCTCGACCACGCGACCAAGCACGGCATCGGATTCATTCCCTGGTTCCCGCTGGCGACCGGTGCGTTGGCGAAAGACGGTAGCGTGCTGCAGCAGTTGGCGAAGAAGCTGGGGGCGACGCCGTCGCAGCTGGCGCTCGCGTGGCTGCTGCACCGGTCGCCGGTGATGCTGCCGATTCCCGGCACGTCGACGGTGAAGCACCTGGAGGACAACATGGCGGCCGCGACGCTGACGTTGTCCGACGACGACTTCAAAGCATTGGCAAAGGCGGCATCGTAGGGCTCGGGCCGCTTGCGGCGGCGCGTGCGCGCGGAGAGAGTTCGGACTGACTCGCTGGTCCGTCCGACTCCTCCTGCACCCGCCGCGCCCATGACATTCTTTCGTTCTCGCGTCCGCGCTCTCGCCGGTACATGCCTAACGGTAGCGGCCGTGCTGCTCGCGGCGCCGCCCGCCGCGGCGCAAGCGGTCACCTCGCTCTACATGCCGCGGTCGATCAAGAAGATCTACGCCGAGCACACCCATCTCATGGATGGCCGGCCGGGGCCCGCGTATTGGGAGAATCACGCGCGGTACACGGTGACGGTGACGGCGACGCCGCCGGATCGCACCATCCACGGCACCGAGCAGATCGTGTACATGAACAACAGTCCCGACACGCTGCGCGCGCTCGTGATCCGGTTGTTCCTCAACGTGCACAAGCCCGGTGCGCCGCGCGCCGGCGGGACGACCGAAGACTACCTGACGTCGGGCGTGCACATCGACACGTTCGCCGTGAACGGCACGACCACCCCGTGGCGGGACAGCCCGCGCTTCTTCACGTGGCAGCCGGTCCGGTTAGGCACGCCGCTCGCCCCGCACGACTCGGTGCGTCTCGGCTTCGACTGGCACTACGAGATCTCGAAGCGCGCCGGCCGCG
>JANWIK010000176.1 GCA_025449955.1 Gemmatimonadaceae bacterium | reverse complement strand
TGGCGCTCCTCGAGCGCTCGGCGCGCGGCGACGAGGTGAGCACGTATCACCTCGAGGCGGCGATCGCCGCCGCCCACGTCCAGTCGCCGACGTTGGACGACACCGATTGGGACACCATCATCGAGTTGTACGACCGGTTGACTGCGCTCGCGCCGTCGCCGGTCGTCGCACTCAATCGCGCGATCGCCATCGCCCAACGAGATGGTGAGGACCGGGGACTCGACGCGTTGCGCGCCATCGAGAGCAGCGACCGACTGGCCGACTACCCGTTCTACCGCGCCGCGTTCGCCGAGCTCGAGCTGCGTCGCGGACATCGCGATCAGGCGCGTACGCACTTCGAGGCGGCATTCGGCCTGGCGCGCAACGCGGCCGAGCGTCAGTTTTTTGAAGAGCGACTGCGGAGCTGCGAGGCCACCTAGCACAAGTCGGGCGCTGGCACGGGCCGTGCTTTGATTGCCTCCCGAAGTGCCACGCCCATCCGACCCATCTGCACAACCGGACCGACCCATGCGCTCGGGCCACTTGCTGCGCCGCATCGCCGTGGCCGTGTTGGCTGCGCTCGTGATCGTCGTGGCCGTCGTGCCCGCCGCCGCGTTGATCGCGCTGCAGAACAGCGGCGTCGCGCACTGGACGGCGACGCGATTGCTCGGGCTCGCGAACCCGTATGCGGGGCGCGTGATCACGGTGGGCTCGGTGGGCGGCGACTGGTGGAGCGGGCTCACGCTCACCGGCGTGCGGCTCGGGCCGACCGGGCGGTCGCCGGCGATCGCGATCGACACCGTGCGCGCGCGCTACTCGTCGCTCATCCACCTCGTGCGGGCGCACGAGCTCGAGTCGCTCGAGGTAGCGGGCGTGTCGGTGACGGCCACGCAGGAGCGCGACGGGACGTGGGACCTGCTCGCGCCGTTCGCCAAGCCGAAGACGCCAGCGCCTCCGCCTAACGGAGCATCGCCGTCCTCGTTTGCCGTCGGGCGGCTGGGGCTCCGGCGCGCGTCGCTCACCGCGGTGCCGCGGCCCGACACGGCCGCCGGCCGCCGTCACGGACCGGTGGTGCTGGACGCGCTCGGGCTGGCGGCGCGCGACGTTCGGTTAGGCACCACCTCGGCGCTCCGGCTCGACACGCTGCACGCGCGACTCGAGCCCGCGCGCGCCGGGCTGCCCGCCCTCACGGTCGACGCCGCCGGCGCGCTCGCCAAAGGCCGGCTCGAGCTCACGCAGGTCGCGGCGCGCGGCGGCGGCACGTTCGTCACGTCGCACGGATCGCTCGCCTTCGCCGACAGCACGCACCCGCAGATTCACGACGTCGACCTCGTGATCGACGCCCAATCGGTGCGCTTCGCCGATCTCTCACTCCTCGTCGCCGGACTCGCGCCGCACGACTCGGCCACGCTGCACGTGGAGGCACGGGGCACCACGGACACCGTGCACGTCGCCGCGACCGCCGGATTCAGTCGCGGCGGACAGGCGATGATCGCCGGCGTCGTGACAACGGGCGCGACCAACGTACTCGACTCGCTCGACGTGCGCCTCGAGAATGTCCAGCCGAAATCGATTCTCGCCGCCGCCACCGATACCGGGAGTGTGACCGGCACACTCGCGCTTCGCGTGCACGGCGCGTCGCTCCGCACTGCCGACGGCACCGCGCGTCTCGACCTCGCGCCGACGCTGCGCTACGGCGCGTACACCGCGCGCAACGTGACAGCGCGCGCCGTGATGACGCGCGGACTGATACGCGCCACGTTGAACGGGACGCTCCGTCCGTGGCGGGTCGCGGCCACGGCGACGCTGGCGCCGTTCGACACGACGCGCGCGCACGACATCGTCGCGCGCGTGGCCACGGTGGGCTCGCACCCCGCCGCGCTCGACTCGGCCGACGTCCACGCCACGCTCCATGCCCAACGGATCACGTTCGCGGCGCGCGCCGCGATCGCCGGCGGGACGGCCACCGCCACCGGCGACGCGATGCTCGGCGCCCCCCTCGCGTGGCGCGTGACTAACGGCACGCTCGCGCACGTGAATCTGTCGCGCATCATGGGCGACACCGGCGCGGGCGCATTCACGGGGCAATTCAGCGGCACCGGTCGCGGCACGTCGCTCGCGACCGCCGTCGCGCAGGCGCGCATCCATCTCGCACCGTCCACGTATGGCGCGATCCGCGTGCGCCACGCCGATCTCTCACTCGCGATGCGCGGCGGAACGGCGACGGTCGGCGCCACCGCCGCGCTCGATACCGGGACGGTGACTCTCGCGGCGTCGATCACGCCGGCCGGCGCGCATCCGGCGCTCATCGTGCGGCGCGCGTCGTTTTCGCATCTCGACGCCGGACAGTTAGGCGGAGACACCGCGCTCTCGACCGACCTCACCGGCGCGATCGCCGGCCGCGCCACCTGGCGCGCCGGCGCCGCACGCCAGACGCTGCGCGGAGAGGCGCGGTTGACACTCGGCGCCTCGCGCGCCGGGACCCAGCACCTGGATTCCGCGCTGGCGACGGTCGCCATCCGGAACGGCGAGGCGGCATGGCACGCCGACGCCGCCGCGCCCCACGGCGTGCTTGCGTTAGGCGGCACTGCCAGGCCGTTCGATGCGCGGCCGTCGTTCACGATCGACTCCGGCATCGTGCGCGGGCTCGATCTCGCCGCGCTCACCGGACGCGCCGATCTGCCGACGACGATCGACGGCACCATCACCGCGCGTGTCTCGGGCCTCGCCCCCGACTCGGCCCACTGGACGGCGACGCTCGCGCTCGCGCCGTCCACCGTGCGCGGCATCGCGATCGACAGCGTCAAGTTGGGCGTCAGGCTCGACAGCGGCGTGCTGCACGTGACCGCCGGCGTCGCGGCGCCCGATGGACGCGGCAACGGCACCATCGACGGGCGGCTCGTCGCTGCCGGTTCCAAGGGCGGGATGTCCCTCGACCGCATCCTCGCCGAGGCGGACCTCCGCGTGCGTGCCCACGCGTGGTGGACCCTCGCCGAAGCCGCGCCCGACACCGCCATCATGCTCGCCAGCGCCGACACCGCCACGCTGCCGCCCGACACGGCCGTGGCCGCGCTCCGCCTAACGCAAGGGCGCCTGGCGATCGATACGCTCGACGTGCACAGCGTGCTCGGCACGCTCACCGGCACCGGATCGGCCGTCGTGTCGCCCGCGCGCGCGCGCGGCGCCGCGCCGTCCAACCTCCAGCTCGTGCTCGCCACCCGCGACCTGACGCCCGTCGCCCAGGTGTTAGGCATCAACGTCCTCGGTGCCGACAGCGCCCGCGTCGCGGTCTCCGTCACCGGCGCCGCCGACGCGCCGCAGGTGCACGTCGTGGCGCGGGCGCGCGGCATGGTGTACAACACCAACCGCGTCGACGCGCTCGAGGCCGATCTCACAGCGGCTGCGCCGGGATTGCGACGACTCGCCGGCACGCAGGGCACGGTGCACGCCACCGATGCCGACCTGGCCGGACTCACCGTGCGCACGCTCAACGTGACGCTCGGCTATGCCGACAGCCTGGCGCGCGTATCGGTCGCCACGACGCTCGACGACGGCACCACCGCCGGACTCGTCGCCGCCGCGGTGCCCGACTCGATTCGCAGCGCGCTCCGGGTCGACTCGCTCGAGATCAACCACCAGAAGTATCACTGGCGTCTCGCGCACTCCGTGCCGATTTCGTACGGCACCCGGTACGCGATCAAGGATTTCGTGCTGGCGTCGAATACCGGCCGGCGCATCGCGATCGATGGCGCCGTTGGGCGAACGGGCGCCGAGCGCCTCACGGTCCAGGTGGACTCGGTGTCGCTCGCGCCGCTCGCCCGTGCGTTAGGCTATCACGCGCTCACCGGATCGAAGCTGGTGGGACAGGCGACGCTCGGCGGAACGGCCGCGGCGCCGCGCCTCCACGCCGACGCGGTGGTGGTGTTGCCCAAGGCGCACGCGGACTCGGGTACGGTGCACGCCGTGGTCGACTGGACCGCGACGCGTCTCGACCTCGACGCGGCGGTCACGCCGCTCGACGGGCACGCGCTCACCGTGAAGGGATACCTGCCGGTCCAGCTCGCGTTCGCCGAGGGCGGCGCGCCCATCTCCGTGCTCCAGCACGGCGCCGTCGATCTCCGCATCGCCGCATCGAACTTCGATCTGCAGGCGATCGAGCCGTTCCTCAGCGATCAGGCCGTCGATCAGGCGCAGGGCGCGCTCGCCATGGACGCTCGCGTGGGCGGCACCGCCGATGCGCCGCAGCTGAGCGGGCGCATGTCGGTGCACGGCTTGCTGCTCCGCCTGCCGGCGATGGGCGTGACCTACGATCGCGGCACGATCGACGCGCATCTCGCCGACGACCGGCTCGCCATCGACACGGCCGTGATGCGCTCCAAGGACGGTACCGTGCGCCTAACGGGAGGCCTGATCTTGCGGCAGCTCACGTTGGGCGAGTTCGACTTGCACGCATCGATGCACAAGTTCCGCGCGGTATGGTCGAGCGCGTACCAGGTCGTCGCGTCGGGCGACGTCGCATTCAAGGGCACCACGAAAGCGCCCGCGCTCTCCGGAGCGCTCACGATCGACAACGGCACGCTCGATCTCTCGGCGACCGGCTCCGGCGGCAGCACGCAACCGGTCACCCTGACGGAAGCCGAGCTGCGGTCCGTCGCCGCGCGATTCGGAGAAGAGGCGGTGGAACCCGGCGGCACGCAAGCCACCTCGTTCTTCGACAAGCTCGCGCTCGATCTCAAAGTGACCACGGATCGCAACGCGTGGGTCCGCCGCCGCGCCAATCCGCAGCTGCAAGTCGAGTTGAGTGGAACGGTCGAAGCGCGCAAGGATCCGCGCGGCCCCCTGCGCTTGTACGGGACGCTCGAACCCGTCGAAGGACGCAGCTATGTGGCGCAGTTCGGGCGCCGGTTCACGGTGAGTGAAGGCACGCTCACCTTCAACGGGCCGCCGCAGCGTATGCGCATGGACATCAAGACGCAGTATGTCGTGCCGTCCACCGGCGATCCGAACGCGGCCGAGGTCACGATCAATCTCGACGTGAGCGGAACGCCCGACCGCATCCGCCTCGTGCTCGGCTCCGATCCCCAGATGAGCAACTCCGACATCATCTCGTACATCGCGACGGGTCACCCCGAAGGCGCGGGGTTAGGCATCGGGGCCGGATCATCCGGGTCGTCGAGTCTCGCCATGCAGGCCGGCACGTCGGTGGCGGTGAACCAGCTGCAGAGCGTCGTGCAAGGCATCGGACAGGACAAACTCCAGCTCGACGTGATCGAGATCCGGCAGGACGCCGTGCGCGGCGCGACGTTGGTCGCGGGACGGTACGTGTCGTCGCGCGTGTATGTCGGCTTTTCCCAGCCGTTAGGCTTTGGCCAGACCGTCACCGACCTCCAGAATCAGAGCTCCTATCCGGAAGCGCAGGTGGAATACAACATGTTCAAGTGGCTCCTCATGCGTCTCGAGGGCGGCGTCTCCGACATGCGCTTCCTCCTCCGCTCCCGCTACTCGTACTGATCGTGCGCTTGCGATCTCTCGTTCTCGCGCTGGCGGCCGCGCCGGGGTTTTTCGCCGGCGCGGCCGCCCAACAGGGGCCGATGGTCCTGCCGCCGGGCACGCGCGTGCGGTCGATCGACTTTCGCTGGGTCCACGATCACACGTTGAGCAGCGATGATCTGCGCCAGCACATCGCGACCACCGCGCCCGCACCCGAGGGGATCTTCGGGAAAACGCTCGACTTCGTGTTTCGCCGCGAGCAACCGCCGATGCCGGCCTTCGATCCCCTCGAGCTCGAGCGCGACGCCGTCCGCATTCGCGACTTCTACGACAAGAGCGGCGTGCTCCACACCGATGTCGGATTCGAGGTGAAGCCCGATACGAGCGACCGCCGCGTCGATGTCGTGTTCGTCATCGACGAAGGCAAACCGACGCTCCTGCGCAGCGTGCGCATCGCAACTGGCGACAGCACGGGCGTGGACACCGCCATTGCGGTTCCGCCTAACGTTGTCCACGCGGCGCGCCAAGCGCTTGCGCCGGCGATGAATCATCGCTTCGGCGCCGTCGACGCCTCCACCGCCGAGCGACGGACTCGTACCGCGATGCGCAACCTCGGCTACGCGTTCGGCAGCGTCTGGTCGCGCACGCTGGTCGACACCGCCGCCGACACCGCGACGCTCGAGCTCCGTGTCAAGCCCGGTCCCGTCGCGCGGATCGTTCGCATCGACGTCACGGGCAACGACCTCCTGAGCGATCACGTGATCGAGCGCGAGCTGCCGTTCAAGGTCGGCAACTACTACACGGCCTCCGAGATGTCCAAGGGTCGCCGCGCCATTCAGGGTCTCGACATCATTCGCCAGGCGCGCGTCGAGCTCGCGCGCGGGCAGAAACCGGACAGCGCGGTGGCGATCAACGTGGGCGTCACGGAGCAGCCGGTGCACGTGATCACGGGAGAGGCGGGCTACTCGTCGCAGGATGGCGCCACGGCGCAGGTCGTCTGGACCCACCGCAATTTCACCAACGACGCGCGCACGCTCACCACGTCGTTAGGCACGTCGACGGCGTGGCTGGCGGTCGACCAGAATCCGGAGCGGTTCGTGCGCGCCGTGGCGACGCTCAAGCAGCCGTACGTCTACATCCCGGAGCTCTCGGCGCTCTTGAGCCCGTTCGCCGAGTACCGCGACGACTTCCGCGACCGGTCGTGGGCCTTGGGCTCCGATGCCACACTGCTCTACCGGTTAGGCCCGGTGTTCCTCCTGTCGCTCAAGTACAGCTACTCGGCGCGGCACGTCCTCCAATACCGGAACGGCGATTTCTCGTCCGGCCGCATCGATTTTCTCACGCTGCTGGCGCAGAACGCCCTGCTCGACTCGCTGCACACCACCATCCGGCGCAGCACGTTCACGTTCAACTCCACGTTAGGCAAGCTCGACAACGTGACCTCGCCGCGCCAGGGCTTCGTGCTGCGGCCGAGCGTCGAAGTCACCGCCGGCAGCGCGCTCAACACGGTGGAATACACGCGGCTCGACATCACGGGCGCCGCCTACCACCCGCTCAACCAGCACGTCGGCATCGCGATCCGGTTCAGCGCCGGCCGGCTCTACCCGCGCGGCAAGAGCCTCACCCTCGAAGGAAGCGACTCCACGCTCAAGTTTCTCGAGCTACGCGACGTCGCGTTCACCGCCGGCGGCGCGAGCGACGTGCGCGGATGGAGCAGCCAACTCCTGGGTCCCAAGTTTCCCGATTTGCGTTTCAACGTGCACGGCACCGATACGACCGCGGTTGCCACCGGCTACGTGCCGATCGGCGGACTCGCACGCGTCGCCGGCACGTTCGAGCTGCGCCTCCCCTTCCCCGGGTTAGGCGACAGCTGGGGCACCCACGTGTTCAT
>JANWIK010000175.1 GCA_025449955.1 Gemmatimonadaceae bacterium | reverse complement strand
TACAAGCGTATCGTGAAGCTGACGTTCGCCAAGGGCGCATCGCTCGCCGATCCGGCGGCCCTGTTCAACTCCAGTCTCGAGGGCAACGTCCGGCGCGCCATCGATCTGCACGAGGGCGACAAGGTGGATGGCAATGCACTGAAGGCGCTGATTCGCGCCGCGGTGATGCTGAACGAAACGTCAGCCGCCCAACGGCGCCGGCCAAGCTGATCGACCCGTGCTCTCCGTTAGGCGCAGAGCGGTGCACGAACACAATGGAGACAGCCATGACCAGCCAGACGACTCATCGGTGGTACTCGCGCCCGGTCCTCTTCGTCTCCGACATCCAGCGCGCGCTGCACTTCTACGTCGACCTGCTCGGCTTCGAGAAACAATGGCACGAGGGCGACGGCGCGGGCGGGGTCTGCCAGGTGACTCGCAGCGACTGTGAGATCATCCTCTGCGAGCATGACACACGCAAAGACAAGGCGCGGCTGTTCGTCGAGTTGACGGCGGACGGGCTCACGGATTTTCGGCGCGAGGTCGCCGAGCGCTCGATCCCCAGCAAGATGACCTGGTGGGGGTACGACTCCTTGCAGATCGAGGACCCCGACGGGAACGAGCTGCTCTTTCCGTTGCCAGGGTGAACCGCCGCTCAACGCGGTGAAGCGGGAGCGCCCGTGATTGGAGAGACGCGACCGGCTCTCGGTCTCGCGGATGGCTACCAATACCGCGGAGAGCAGGGCAATACATCGAAGGCAACACCGCCTTCGTTACTGCTGTGTTGGCGCGCGCGCGGTTGGTCTAACGATTTACGCGTCGCGCAACGCGATGCTCGGGTCGACGCGCGCCGCGCGATGCGCGGGCAGGTACCCGGCCGCCAGTGCCACGCCGCCGAGGATCACGAGCGCCACGCCTAACGTGGCCGGGTCGGACGGCCCGACACCGAACAACACCGTGCGCAGCACCCTCCCCAGCGCGAGCGCGGCGGCGAGACCCAGCACGATGCCGCTCGCCGCGAGCACGAGCGTGTACCTGAGCACGCCCGCCCGCACCCGGCTCGCCGGCGCGCCGAGGGCGATGCGAATGCCGATCTCCCGCCGGCGCTGGTTCACGCCGTAGGACACCAGCGCGTATATGCCTAACGCAGCGAGCAGCACCGCGAACCCGGCGAAACCGCCCACGAGCACCATCACGAACCGCCGCGGCGACGCCACGGCGTCCACGAGACCCTGGAGCGTGCGCCATGGGTTCGTCGGCAAGTCCGGTGCGATCGGCAACAGCGACGAGCGCACGGCGGGCGCGAGCTCGCTCATGGGCATCGTCGCGCGCACGACGAGATTCGCCTGCGACACGCCCGCCTGGCGCATGGGGTAGTAGAGCTCGTTCGTGAACGGATGCTCCAATTGTTGGTGACGGACGTCGCCAACGAGCGCGATCACGCGCACGCGCGTCTCACCTTGCATGATCGCCTGGCCGATGGGGTCGCGGCCCGGCCACAGCGTATGCGCCAGCGTCTCGTTGACGGCGACGACCGGAGCAGCGTCGGGCCCGTCGGCGTCCGTGAAATCCCGGCCCGAGAGAAGCGGGATGCCCATCGTCCGAAAGTAGCCGTCGCTCACGATGCGAATGAACACCTCGGGCTTCTGTCCGCGCTCGTACACCTGGCCTTCCGCGCCCACGGACCAGCTCCGGTCGCCGGCGAACGGCAGGATGTCGGATATCGCCGCGTTAGTCACCCCGGGAATCGCACGCACGCGGCGCAAGGCGTCGCCGTAGTAGAGGTTCGCGTGCGGCACATCCGGAAAATCCGTGGCCGGGTCGATCCGAACGGTGGCCAGATGCGCCGGGCTATAGCCTAACCGCTGGTCGAGCACGTTCTCGAAGCTGCGCAGGAGCAGGCCGGCGCCCACGAGCAGCGTGCACGCGGCGGCCATCTCCGCAATCACGAGCGCGCTGCGCGCCCGAGTGTGTCGCCGATCGCCCGCCGTTCCGCGCTGTCCCTCCCTGAGGGAATCGCCCGCATCACGCGGCGCGCGCAGCGCCGGCAGCACGCCGATCGCGATGCCGACGGCGAGGCACAGCAGAATCGCGACGGCCACGGCCCTCCCATCGACCGTCACGCGGCTCAACAACGGAAGGTCGAACGCGCCCAAGTGCGCGATGATCCGCGTGCCGGCCACGCCCAGGCCGAGTCCGAGCGCCGCGCCCGCGCCCGCGATCAGGAGGCTCTCGGTGAATGCCTGCAGGGCGAGCCGGCTGCCCGCCGCGCCTAACGCCAGGCGCACGGCAAGCTCGCGCCGGCGCGTCACGCTGCGCGCGTATTGCAGGCTCGCCAGGTTCGCGCACACAATGAGCATCACCACGAGCACCGCGCCGGCGAGCGTCCACAGCGCGGGCCGGAAGGCGCCGTTGATCCGGGCATCGAGCGCCACGACGCTGGGCCGCAGCGAATTCCGCCGCCGAAACTCGGCGGTGAGCTGTTTGCCTAACGCAACGAGCTCGGTGCGCGCCCGGTCGGCCGGCACGCCGGGCGCGAGGCGGCCAATCACCGCCAGCGCGTTCCCGTAGCCGTTCGTCCGCTCGCTCAGCGGAAACGCCCGAAAGAGATCGGCCGGCGTTCCCGGGGCGAACATGGATGGGAAGTCGAACGACGCCGGCAGCACGCCGATCACGGTCGCCGGCGCGCCATCGAGGATGATCGGCCGCCCCACGATGTGCGGATCGGCGGCGAACCGGTGCCGCCAGGTGTCCTCCGTTAGGAGCACGGCGGAACGGGCGCCGTCCACGCACTCGTCGGCCGTGAACGACCGGCCGAGCATCGGCGCGACGCCGAGGAATGACAGGAAATTGCAGGTGAGGGGAACTGCCGTGAGGCGTTGTACGCCGGTGCCGGTCGACAGGGCCGCCCCGCCGACGCTGTAGTACGCGTCGTAGCCGGCGAGCCCCGACAAGGTGCGGCTGCGCGCACGCAGGTCGAGAAAGTGGTCGACCTGCATGCGCCACTCCGACACGCCGTCGTCCGCGATGTTGGAGATCCACACGAGGCGCGACGCATCGCGAAACGGCAGCGGGCGCAGCAGCAGCCCGTTCACGAGACTGAACACCGCGACGCAGGCGCCTAACCCCAACGCGATGGTGGACACCGCGAACGCGGTGAAGGCGAGATCGCGGCGGAGCGTCCGGCACGCGTAGCGCACGTCCAGGCGCACATCGTCCATCCACCCGCGGACGCGATCGCCCAGATCGCGGCGCGCGTTCGACTCGCGGAACCATGCACGCTCCTCAGTCACCACCCCGAATCGTTGCTCGGCTTCGGCGCGCGCCTCATGCGGGGTCATGCCCTCGGCGATCAGCTGCTGTGTACGCAGCGCGAGGTGGAGGCGGATCTCATCATCGGCATCGCGCTCAGGGTCGCGGCGCCCCGGCAATCGCAGCAGGCGGCGGACGCCCGGACGAATCTCACGCATGCTCATCGCGCAGTGCTCAGCTCTTGGCGTGCGCGGACGTGAGGATGTCCGTCACCGCGCCCGCATATCTCACCCAGTGGGCCGTTTCGGCGGCGAGCCACTTGCGACCGGGTTTGGTGATCTTGTAGTAGCGGGCGCGCTGGCCGTTAGGCGTGACGCCCCAGTCGCTCGCGACGAGCCCGCGTTCCTCCATTCGGTGCAGCGCCTGATAGAGGGCGCTGTCGCGCACGCCGACCGCGCCGCGCGACCGCGCTTCGAGCCACTGCGTGACCTCGAATCCGTGCATCGGCGTCCACGTGAGCGCTTTGAGGAGCAGGACGTCCAGCGTCCCTTTGACGATCGGCGACGGCGGCGGCATGGGTGCGGGTGCGAGGATACAGGCTCCGATTACAGACTGAGGGTACAGAGTCTGAGGTACGATGGCGTATCGTGGGTCCGGCGTCAAGACCGCGCCGGGTCACGTGGCACAACGCTGCCGGAGATGAGCGTCTGCGATCATCCCCACCTCCTGCATCCCTTTAGTCATCTTTTTCGACAACGGCATGGCGTCCGCGGCCGATGCGGTGCATCGTGACACCGATGCCGGCCCTCAACGACACCAGCACCAGACCCGATCGACTGCCGCGCCAACTCGGCGTCGTTAGCACCGCCGGTGTGCTCATCGGCATCACGATCGGCAGCGGCATCTTTCGCGTGCCGAGCACCGTCGCGGCGGAGATCGGCTCGGTGGGCGGCATCGCGGTCGTCTGGATCGCCGGAGCCGCCGTCACACTCGCCGGCGCGCTAACGCTGGCCGCGGTCACCACCGCGCTTCCGCACGCCGGCGGCAGCTACGTGTATATCCGCGAAGCCTACGGCCGTCTCGTCGCGTTCTTGTACGGCTGGATCAAGCTGATCGTGACGGGGCCGGCCGCACTCGCCGCGGTCGCGCTCATCTTCGCGGAGTACGCGCGCGCCTTCACGCCGTTGAGCGACCGTCAGGTCCACCTCCTGGCTGCCGCGCTCCTTGTGGTCCTCACGGCGGCGAACATCCGCTCCGTGAAGTGGAGCGCCGCGCTGCAGAACATCTCCACGATCACCAAGGTCATCGCGCTCGCGGCATTGTCGCTGCTCATCCTGCACGCGGGCAAACCGGCGAGCGGGTCGCTCTCGTCACCCATCGGTTGGAGCGGCGTATCCGCGCACGGCTTCTGGACCGCGTTGATCGTCGTGCTGTGGACGTATACCGGTTGGGTGGACCTCACGTTCATCGCGGGCGAGGTGCGGAATCCCACGCGCACGTTTCCGCGCGCCGTGGTGGTCGGTATGGCCGTCATTCTCCTGGTATATGCTCTCGCCAACGCCGCCTACCTGTATGCGCTGCCCGTGTCGGCACTGGCGAAGTCTCCGTTAGTCGCGGCCACTGCGGCTCAACAAACGATCGGCGCGCGCGGCGCCGCCGTGGTCGCGGCGTTGGTCATGCTCTCCACCTTCAGTTCGCTCAACGGTTCGATCCTCACGAGCCCGCGCGTGTTCTTCGCCATGGCCGAAGATGGCCTGTTCTTCCGATCGGTGGCGTCGGTGCATTCCCGGTACCACACGCCGTTCGTGGCGCTGCTCCTCTATCTCGTGCTCGGCCTCATCGGCGTGACCACCCGCAGTTTCGAGCAGCTCGCCTCGACGTACGTGCTCGGCATCTGGCCGTTCTATGCGCTCGCCGTGGGCGCGGTGTTCCTCATACCGCGCCGCCGGCCGGAGCTCGCGCCGCTCTGTCGCCGATGGGGCTATCCACTGCTGCCCGCCGCATTCATTCTGGTGTCGATCGCGATGTTCGCGAGCGGCGCCGTCACCCGGCCGCTCGAGACCGGACTGGGCGTCGCGATCATTTTGCTGGGCATACCCGTCTACTACGGGTGGCGTGCGTTAGGCAAACGTCGCGCCGCCGCGCAGTCATGAGGGCGGACCGGGGAGCACAATGATTTACTTCGTGGTCGGTGCGGCGGGCAGCTTCTCGATCCGCTACTACCTGGAGAGCGAAGGCCGCGCGCTCCGCGACCGCATGCAGGTCATCTTGTACGATGACCTTGCGCAGCGCCGCGAGCTGCCGCTTGGCACATGGGTCTTTACGGAGATCGACCGGCTCGGTCCGCCGGAGCGCGCGCTCGTGGACATCGCCTGCGAGCAGCTCGCCGCCGCGAACGCCGGCGTCCGGCTGCTGAACCAGCCGCGGCACGTTCTGCTGCGCGCCGATCTCCTTCGCGCCGCGTCCGATGCGGGCATCAATCGCTTTCGCGCGTGGCCTGCGACCAGCGTTAGGCTTGCGGCCGCGGCGCGCGTGGACCGGGGCGCAGGTGGCATCGCCGCCGCCCTGTTGCGCTTTCCGGTATTCGTGCGCTTTGCCAACCGGCACGTCGGCAGTTTGACGCCGCTGCTCGACTCGCCGCGCGCGCTCGGGCAGGCACTCGCTTCGCTCGTGGCCGAGCAGCGCCGGTTGGACGAGCTGCTCGTCGTCG
>JANWIK010000174.1 GCA_025449955.1 Gemmatimonadaceae bacterium | reverse complement strand
GAGCACTTCCAGCTCAACATGGACATCGTTGGCGAGGCCGACGTGACCGCCGACGCCGAGCTGCTCGCGGCCGCAATCGACATCATGCGCCAGTTGGGCCTGGGTCCCGATGACGTGCGCGCGCGCGTGAGTGACCGCCGCATCCTCCACGGCTACCTGCAGGCATCGGGCGTTCCTGACGCCGCGATCCCCGACGTACTCGCGGTGGTCGACAAGATCGATCGGCAGCCCCGCACCGTTTCCGAGGAAAAACTCGCGGCGCTTGGTCTCGCGACGAAAGCGGTGCGCGCGGTGATGGACATTCCCGAGCACCGCAGCCTGGATGCGATCAAGGCGCTCCTCGAGACCCGATCCGAGCGTGTGGTGGATGATTTCATCCGCTTCGCGAAATACGTCGAGGCGTTGGGCGGCGGGGACTACCTGCAGCCCGATCTCTCGATCGTGCGCGGCCTGGCGTACTACACCGGCATCGTCTTCGAGCTCTTCGACGCCAAGGGCGAGCTCCGCGCGATCTGCGGCGGCGGGCGGTACGACACGCTGCTCGCGCAGAGCGGGGGCCCCGATCTGCCAGCGTTAGGCTTCGGCATGGGCGACGTCGTGTTAGGCGAACTGTTACGCGAGCGCTCGAAGAGCGGTGGCGATACGACAGGATTGGATTGCTGGATCGTGACCCTGGGCGGTGACGTGCCTTCAATAGGTGATGCAATGCGCGCTGCAAGTACGATGCGCACAGCGGGCTTGGGAGTCGAATATGCTCTGCGACCGCAATCGACCGACAAGCAGCTAAAGGCAGCGAGATCTGCCGGCGCTAGATTCGCCGTGATTCTGCGCCCGGGCATCGACGACATGCACTCGAGTCCGGAGTTGCAGGACTTGCTCAAGCATCAGAAGCCTATTCCGATGAAGTCACTAGATGACTGTATCACACGGATCAAAGGGCTCAGTCCCGGCGGAGCGCAACCAAGTTTCGGCTAGCACGCGCACACGAGAATCGGGTGCGACGTGGCGACGATCCGGCTCCTCTGTAGAGGGTTCAAAGGACAACGACAAGGATGCAAGAGATGGAGACGATCGGTCTGTCGTGTGATCAGAGCGCGTGCTGTACCCTCGTGGCAATGTCCAGCCGGTGCGGCAGATGATCACAGGCCGTTGGGGCAGAACGATCCTCCCCACCCTTCGCATCCTTGTCGTTATCCTTTGAGACTTCTACAGAGGGGCTCGTGCGGTGCCACGCTGGCGCCGGCGTCTAACGGCCTCACTCTCCGCCGCAATCGAGCTGGCAGAAACACCGAGCATCCCACTGGTTCAACGCATTCCTAAATGTCCGACGAGAAAAAGCTCACGACCCGCGCCGCAGACTTCAGCGCCTGGTACAACGACCTCGTCCTGCGGGCCGAGCTCGCCGACTATTCGCCGGTGCGGGGATGCATGGTCATCCGGCCCGACGGCTACGGCATCTGGGAGCGCATGCAGCGCGCGCTCGATGACATGTTCAAGGCCACCGGCCATCGCAACGCATACTTCCCGCTCTTCATTCCCCAGAGCTATCTCCAGCGCGAAGCCCAACACGTCGAAGGGTTCGCGCCCGAGACGGCCGTCGTCACGCACGGCGGCGGCAAGCTGCTCGAGGAACCGTTGGTCGTTCGCCCAACGTCCGAGACCATCATCTACGCGATGTTCGCCAAGTGGGTGCAGAGTTATCGCGATCTGCCCCTGCTCATCAACCAGTGGGCGAACGTGGTCCGCTGGGAGATGCGCACGCGACTCTTCCTGCGCACGCTCGAGTTCCTCTGGCAGGAAGGCCACACCGCGCACGCCACACACGACGAAGCCGAAGCGGAAGCGCGCCAGATGCTCGGCGTCTATCGGCAATTCATGGAATCGTGGATGGCGATGCCGGTCGTCACGGGCCGCAAGACCGACGCCGAGCGATTCGCCGGCGCCCTGCGCACGTACTCGTGCGAGGCGATGATGCAGGACAACAAAGCGCTGCAGGCCGGCACGTCGCACAACCTCGGCCAGAATTTCGCCAAGGTGTTCGACCTCAAGTTTCAGACGGAAAGCGGCGGCACCGACTTCGCGTGGAACACGAGCTGGGGCGCGTCGACGCGCCTCATCGGCGGACTCGTCATGACGCACGGCGATGACAACGGCTTGCGGGTACCGCCCAAGCTCGCGCCAACCGAAGCCGTGGTCGTCCCCATTTGGCGGACGGACGAGGAGAAATCGCGCGTGCTCGGCGCCGCGCATGCCTTACGCACCGAGCTCACGGGCCGGGTGCGCGTGCACATCGACGCGCGCGACACGATGAAGCCCGGCGCCAAGTACTACGAGTGGGAGCTGCGCGGCGTGCCCGTGCGGATCGAGCTCGGCCCCCGCGACCTCGACAAGTCCCAGGCCGTTCTCGTTAGGCGCGACACGCGCGTCAAACAGCCCGTGGCGCTCGACCACCTGGCCGCGGACCTCGAGGCGTTGTTGATCACGATCCAGGACGAGATGCTCACCGCCGCGCGCAAACGGCGCGAGGAGCACAGCGTGCGCGGCGCCATCACGTACGACGCGTTCCGCCAGCTCATGGAAGGCGAGGGCGCCTTCGTGTACGCCGGGTGGTGTGGCGACGCGGCGTGCGAAGCCGCGATCAAGGACGACACGAAGGCGACGATCCGCGTGCTGCCCGACGAAGAGTTTCGTTCGCCCGAAGCGCCGCGGACGTGTCTCAAGTGCGGTCGTCCGTCCACCAGCGAGGCCGTGTGGGCGAAAGCGTATTGACCGCCGGGTTCGCGCCGGCCGACGGCGCGCTGGCGTGCGAGGGCGTGCCCCTCGAGACCATCGCGCGCGACGTGGGGACGCCGGTGTTCATCTACAGCGCGGGCGCGATCCGCGACGCGTACACGCGGCTCGACCGCGCGCTGGCGCCCGTGCCGCACCGGCTGCACTACAGCGTCAAGGCCAACGCGAACGTCGCCGTGCTGGCGCTCTTGCGCTCGTTAGGCGCGGGCGTCGACATCGTCTCGGGCGGCGAGCTCTACCGCGCCACGCTCGCCGGCCTAACGGGAGCGGACATCGTGTTCAGCGGCGTCGGCAAGACCGAGCGCGAGCTGCGCGAGGCGCTGGCGGCGGGCATCCTGTTGTTCAACGTGGAATCGGAGGGCGAGCTGCGCCTCCTCGACCGCGTCGCCGGGGATATACGCGTCACCGCGCCCGTCGCGCTGCGCGTGAATCCCGAGGTCTCCGTCGACACGCCGCACCACTACACGCGCACCGGCGAACGCGGAGACAAGTTCGGGGTGCCGTACCCCGATGCGCTCGCCGTCGCGCAATTGGCGCTCACGCTGCCGCACACGCGGCTCTTGGGACTCGACATGCACATCGGCTCGCAGGTGTCGAGCGTCGAGCCCTATCGCGACGGCATGCTGCGTCTGCTCGAGCTCGCCGACGACCTGCGCGCCGCCGGTGCGCAGGACCTCCGTTACCTCGACATCGGCGGCGGACTCGGCGTCACGTACGACACCGAAGATCCGATCGACCTCGACGAGTACGCGGCCACCGTGCTGCCGCATGCCGCGGCGTCGGGGCTCAAGTTGCTCGTCGAGCCGGGTCGATACTTGGTGGGCAACGCCGGCGTGCTGCTCACGCGCGTGCTGTACCGCAAAGAGGGCGGGGGGCGCGAATTCGTGATCACCGACGCCGGCATGAACGACCTGCTCCGCCCGTCGCACTACAACGCGTATCACCGTATCGACGCCGTTAGGCCGCGCGGCGGACGCACGCAGGCCGACATCGTCGGTCCCGTGTGCGAGAGCGGCGACTTCTTCGCGCTGGCCCGCGAGATCGACGACGTGCGCCCGGGCGATCTCCTCGCCATTCGCTCGGCGGGCGCGTACGGGTTCGCGATGTCGTCGAACTACAACGCGCGCCCGCGGGCCGCCGAGGTGCTCGTGGACGGCGAGCGGTTTGCGGAGATCACGGCACGCGAGCAGTATGAGGACCTGGTTCGGCACGAGACCGCCCACCCCACGTGGAGGAATGCCTGATGCTCGTCGGCGTGCTGGCGGACACCCACGATCGCCTGCCGGCGATCGCCGAATTCACCAAGCGCTTCCGTGAGGCGGGCGTCGGTCTCGTGCTGCACGCGGGCGACTTCTGCGCGTCCTGGTCGCTGCGTCCGATCATCGAAGCGAACCTGGCGTTGGCCGGCGTGTACGGCCGCAACGATGGCGACCGCGAAGGCCTGCGCGCCGAAGCGGCGAAGGGCATGGGCACCGAGATCTACGAAGGGCCGCACAGCGTCGAAGTGAACGGCGCTCGAATCTTGCTCGTGCACGACATCGGCGACGTGAACGATCGCTCGGTGAGCGGGCACGCCGTGGTGATCCACGGCTACACCCACAAGTGCCGCCGTGAGGTGACGGGCGACACGCTGCTGTTGAATCCGGGCGAAGCCTGCGGCTGGCTCTACGGCACGCCGGGCGCCGCGCTGCTCGATCTGGACACGAAGGACGTCACGTTCATCACGCTCGAGGGCGACCAGTGGCGATGCTGATCCGTTCCGTTAGGCCATGACGCAGCCCTCTCGGATTCTGATCCTCGACTACGGCTCGCAATTCACGCAGCTCATCGCGCGGCGGATCCGCGAAGCCCGCGTGTATTGTGAGATCCATCCGCCCACGCGCTCGCTGCAGTGGGTTCGCGATTGGAACCCCACCGGCATCATCTTGAGCGGCGGCCCGGCGTCGGTATACGGCGACGACGTGCCGACGGCGGATCCGGCGCTGCTCGACGTCGCGCCCACGTTGGGCATCTGCTACGGGATGATGCTGATCGCCCAGCTGGAGGGCGGCGGCGTCACGCGCGCCGGCCGCCGCGAATACGGCCGCGCCGAGCTCGAGATCGTGAAACCGCAGGGCGTGTTCGCCGGGTTCACACCGGGCGAGACGATTACCGTGTGGGCGAGCCACGGCGACTACGTCGAGACGCCGCCGCCTAACTACGAGGTGATCGCGCGGAGCGCCAACGCGCCCATCGCCGGCATCCGCCACACGTCGCGGCCGATTTCCGGCGTCCTGTTTCACCCCGAGGTGCAGCATACGCCGCGCGGCGGCGAGATCATCTCGAACTTCCTCTTCGAGGTATGCAAAGCCGTGCCCGGTTGGACGACGGGTGCGTTCATCGAGGACGAAGTGGCGCGGATCCGCGCGCGCGTCGGCTCGGCGCGCGCGATCTGCGGTTTGTCGGGGGGTGTGGACTCGTCGGTGGCTGCCGCGCTCGTGCACCGCGCGATCGGCGACCGCCTCACGTGCATCTTCGTCGATCACGGATTGCTGCGCCTCCACGAGCGCGAGCAGGTGGAACGGACCTTCCGCGCCAACCTGGGGCTCGACCTGGTCACCATCGACGCGGCGGACCGGTTCCTAACGGAGCTCGCCGGCGTCGAAGACCCCGAGGAGAAGCGGCGCCGCATTGGCCACACGTTCATCGATGTGTTCGAGGACGCCGCGGCCCAGGTGGGTGAGGGCGTGGAGTTCCTGGTGCAGGGCACGCTGTACCCCGATGTGATCGAGTCGATCTCGCCGCGCGGCGGCCCGTCGGTCACGATCAAGACGCATCATAACGTGGGCGGCCTCAAGCCGGGAATGTCGTTCAAGCTGATCGAGCCGCTGCGCGAGTTGTTCAAGGACGAAGTCCGGCAGGTGGGCCGGGAGTTAGGCCTGCCCGAGGAGATGGTCGGCCGCCATCCATTCCCTGGACCGGGCCTGGCGATCCGCATTTTGAGCGACGTCACGCGCGAGAAGCTCGAGGTGCTCCGTAAGGCGGATGCGATTTATCTCGAGGGCATCCGCGAGGCCGGCTTGTACGATGACATCTGGCAGGCGTTCGCCGTGTTGCTCCCGGTGCGCAGCGTCGGTGTGATGGGTGACGCGCGCACGTACGACAACGTGGTCGCCCTCCGCGCGGTGACGAGCTCCGACGGCATGACCGCGGACTGGTTCCCGTTTCCCCCCGAGGTGTTGGCCAACATCTCGAGCCGCATCATCAACGAGGTGGATGGCGTGAATCGCGTGGTGTACGACGTGAGCTCGAAGCCGCCGGCCACCATTGAATGGGAATAGGGAAGCGCGCGCGAGCGCGCGTGGGGAAAAGGGAACGGGGCGGCGCACAAGGGCCAGGACACAACGCTGATAGTTCCAGCTGTGGCCTAACCGGAGAGGCGGAATGAGGAAGATCAGGATCATCCAACACATCTCGCTCGACGGCGTGATCCAGGCGCCGGGTGGACGGGGCGAAGGCGGCGACGATTACCCGCATGGCGGATGGACGGCACCGTATCGCGGCGCGGATGGGGCAGCGGCGGTCGTCGAGGCCCAAGGCAGTCGTTTCGATCTGCTGCTTGGCCGCCGCACCTACGATGTTTTCGCCGGCCACTGGCCCAAGGCAAGCGGTCCGCTCGCCAACGGTCTCAACGCCGCAACGAAATACGTCGCGACACACAGGCCAGACAGCCTGGAATGGGGTCCGGTCGGGAACCTGGGCGCGGACGCTATCGCGGGTGCTCGCAGCGTCAAGTCAAAGGACGGTCCAGACCTGATCGTCTGGGGAAGCTCGACGCTGACGCGCGTGCTGCTGGAGCAGGGGCTGGTCGACGAAATTGTGCTGCTCGTCTACCCGGTGTTTTTAGGCACGGGGAAACGCTTCTTTGAGAACAGTGCTGCCCCGCGCGAGCTCGCTCTCGTCAGCACCAAGCTGGTGTCCTCGACCGTGCTCGTGAACACATATCGATACGTCGGAGCGCTGCGAACCGAATAGATCATCGAACTTCTTCGTCCACGACATTGCCGAGGATGCACGGCGAAGATTCCGGAGGACTTCCAAGAATGAAGCGCCGGTATGTCACCGCGGACGTGTTCACGGACGCCATGTTTGGCGGAAACCCCGTCGCCGTCGTACTTGATGCGGAGGGGCTCTCGACGGCCCAGATGCAGTCTCTCGCGATGGAGTTCAACTATTCCGAGACGACGTTCGTGCTGCCGCCGCAAAACGCCGCTCACACTGCCGGAGTCCGGATCTTCACGCCCCGCACCGAAGTTCCGTTCGCTGGACATCCGAATATTGGGACCGCTTTTCTGTTGGCTCGCGAGCGCCGCTCGCGCGGGGAATCGGTCGACAAACCATTTGTGTTCGAAGAGGCTGCCGGGGCGGTACGCATCACGTTGCTGATCCAGGATGGCGACATCGTTGGCGCTGAGCTGCGCGCGCCGGAATCGCTCACCCGGCGATCCGTCGTGACGCGAGAGTCGGCCGCATCCTGTTTGTCGCTCGAGCCTGATGACATCGCGATGGCGGTCCATCCACCACAGGTCGTGTCGGTCGGACTCCCGTTCCTCGTGGTCGAGCTTCGTTCACGCGAAACGCTGCGGTGCGCGAAGCCTAACTTGCAGGCCTACGAAGCCCTATTGCCCCTCGACGGCGCGGACGCGGTGTTCGCCTATGTCCGTGAGGCGGGCCCCAGCCATCGGACAAATGAGACCGTCATTCATGCGCGAATGTTTTCACCTCTGGACGGCATCGTGGAGGACCCCGCGACCGGAAGCGCCGCTGCGGCCGTGATCGCGCTGCTCACCACGTTGGACCAACATCCCGCTGCAGATCGTGGTTGGCGGATCCATCAAGGTGTCGATATGGGCCGCCCGAGCCTGTTGCTCGGCCGCTCGACACCCGACGCCGAGGGCCAGGTCGGGGTGGATATCGGAGGACGCTGTGTCGCGGTGCTCGAGGGTGTGGTCGAGCTTGTCGGTCGCTGATTCGCTGCCTTCGCGTCGATCGATCGTTAGTGCGCGCCGATCGATCTGATCTCGGCACCGGAAAGACCAGTCGCCTCGCCGAGGGTGCGGTACGTGGCAGCGCTGCGAACCGAATAGGTCATCGAACTTCGTCTTCCACGAAGGCACGGAGCCGCTCGAGCCGCGCATCCCACTGCGCCGAGAAGCGCTCGAGGTATTGACGGGTCTTCGCCAGCTGTCGCGCTTCGATGCGCCACGAGCGATCGCGGCCGACGCGATCGCTCTGCACCAGTCCGGCGTCTTCCAGAATCTGCAGGTGCTTGGTGACGGCTTGGCGCGAGAGGTTCGTGTCATCTCGCAATTGCATTGTCGCCAATGGTCCGTCATCGCACAGTCGCGCAACGAGCTTCAGGCGGACGCCGTCGCCGAGCGCGGCGAAGAGCGTTGCCGCATGTGGCATGCCTGCCAGAGGACGCACGTTCATTCTTCGCGCACCAGATACTTTTCAATGAGTCTCGTTTGATGAGCCCAACCTGTCTCGTTCGCCTCGAAAGCCTGTTTCCGCCGCGCGATGGGCAAGGCGTCGAATCCGGACTCCGTAATCGTTAGCGCAATCCCATCTGGAGCGTCGCCTAACTCGAAGACGACGAGCGTCGTCGGCTCCGTCGCGTAGTCGTGGCCGGGATCGATCGCGAACGGATGCCAGCGGAACGAAAATCGCTTCATGGGTTCGACTCGTTCGACGAGCAGGGAGAAGCGCATACCGCGGGCAGGTTCCTGAAGCGTGGCGACCACCGGATCGACCGTGGTTGGCACGATACGACCCGCGAGCCACGAGCCCTCCTCGAAGGGCCCGTCGAATTCGACGCCGAACCAGGCGCCGAATGATCTCGAATCGCTGATCGCGTTCCAGACTCGTTCACGAGTCGCCTTGAGGACGATGCGCTTTTCGAGGCGATCGGAATTCATGAGCAACCTCCGGGTTGCTTTGAATTCTAGCCGCGGCGCAGGCCAGGCGCAACCCATTAGTTGCTTCTAAAGGAGCGTTTCCAATGGCCGAGATTTGTCGGGTATGGCATGGCTGGACGACGTCCGGGAATGCCGAGGCCTATCAGTACATCCTGTTGAACAGCGTCATCCCTGGAATCGAGGCGAGACGCATCCACGGCTTTCGGCACATCGACGTGCTGCGCGTGGAGCGCGGTGACGAAGTGGAGTTTACGACGCTCATGTGGTTCGACAGCATTGACTCCGTACGAAATTTCATGGGCGCGGACTATGCGCGGAGTCATGTCCCGGCGGAGGCCCGCGCCGTGCTCAGCCGCTTCGACGCGCATTCGGATCATCGCGACGTCGTGGATCGGCGGCCGCAAACGTAAGGCCCGAGTCAGAGCGTTGGGCTAGCGGGAAGGGGAGCGCACCATCACAGCGCCGGCCACGACTCCATGTTGGCGTGCATCGGACACGTGTCCCCCGGACAGACGCTGAATTCGCAGAGCCGGCAAAAATGACTCACGCCGTACGCGTCCCTGCCCAACGGGCGCATGAGCTTCTCGAGGAGCCGAGCGAACTGCTTTTCCTCGGCGGCCGTGAGAGCGTTGAGGTATCCCTTCACCGCGGCGCACCGCGCCACCAGCACAGGCTGCACCGCTTTGCGACCCGCGGACGTGAGATGGAGATGCGTCGCGCGCTTGTCCTCGCCCTCACGCGCTTCGACGTAGCCCTGCGCCTCGAGCTTGTCGACCAGACGAACCGTAGCCGTATG
>JANWIK010000173.1 GCA_025449955.1 Gemmatimonadaceae bacterium | reverse complement strand
GTCGTCATGGTGCGCTCGCTCACGCTGCCGGGCGCCATGGAAGGCGTGCGCTGGTACCTGCTCGAGTTCCGCTTCTCCGACCTCACCGCCAACGTGATGGCCGCCGCCATCGGTCACGCCATCTTCGCGCTCTCGTTAGGCGGCACGTTCATGGTGGTGTACGGCTCGTATCTGCATGCCGACCAGCGGCTCGCGAGCCCGGCGTGGTGGACCGTGTTCGGCGACACCGGATCATCGCTCATCGCCGGTCTGGCCGTGATCCCGGCCGTGTTCGCGTTCCATCTCGAGCCGGCATCGGGTCCGGGCCTCATCTTCACCACGTTGCCCAAGGTGTTCGGCGCGATGCCCGCCGGCTGGCTCTTCGGATGTCTCTTCTTCGTGAGCCTCTTCGGCGCGGGGTACCTGTCCGACATCGGCGCGGTGGAGGTGCTGGTCGCCGGCCTAACGGACAACACGCGCATCACGCGGACGCGCGCGGTGTGGGTGATGTCGGCCGCGTGCTTCGTGCTCGCGATTCCGCCGATGATCAACAACGCGATTTTTGTCCCGTGGGACCTGACGTTCGGCTCCGGGATGCAAACGCTCGGCTCTCTGCTCGCGGTGCTCACCGTGGCGTGGTGCATGAAGCGTGGCGCCGCGCTCAGCGAGCTGTTCGGCGCCGGGGAACGGCCCGTGCCGATGTGGGTGTTCTACTGGATCCGCTACGGCATTCCCGTGATCATTTTGGGCGTCGGCATCTACTGGCTCCTCACGGAAGTGTTCCGCATTTTCAGCGGCGTCTGACGCGCGTCTGACGCGCGAGTGGTCGTGACGAGGCGGGCCGAGCCCGCCTCGTCATACGACGCCCGCCATGCCTAACTCTTCACGACCACGCGCTCGATCCGGTCGCCGTCACGATCCAACCATACCGTGACCGACAACCGGTCCTTGCACGCCCGCAGCGCCAACTCGCCGATCGTGGCCTGACTCGACTTGATGGTGCAGCACTCCGAGCACGTGTCGATCACGAACCCCTGAAACTCCCCGAAGCAATTGAAGACCACTTCGCTCACCTTGCCCGACACGCGACGTCCGGTCTTCTGATCCTCGTGCTGCCACTGCCCGTCGGGCGTCGGTCGCACGACGTCGGGATTGCCGCCGAGTGCCTTCACCCGCGCCGCGATCTGATCGACGTAGCGTCCGAAGACCGGATTCCACCGGTTGCCCGTCGGAATCGCCTCGAGAATAAAGCGCGTCACGGACAGGAGCCGCTCCTCAGGCGTCAGCAATACATCCTTGGTGCTGACCGGGATCGACACCTGGAACGAGCCGACCACCCGGCGCCACCGAATGACGGCGTTGCCGTTCGCCGCGGCGGTGTCGCCGTTGCCGGTCGGCGCACCGATGGGCGGCGGTGGGACGGGCCGCTTCGCGGCGGCGTTGGTCATCTGCCTAACGACAGCCTTGAATGCCTGTCCTTTGCGCACGCTCGCCGGCAACTGGACGGTGAGGAGCGCCGGCAGGTTCGGCCCCGTGCCCGGCGGGATGGGAATGAACGTCAGCCCACGCGCCGGATACGTGAGCGTGTCATCGTCCACGAGCCGCAGGTGATGCGAGACGTACATGGAATTCGCCATCTCGACGATCTTCCGCGCGTTCGCACCGGGCGCGTACAACGTCGCCTCGCTCGCCGCCGGGAGCGCGGTGCCATCCATCAGCAGCTCGTCGGGCGCTACGCCGGCCGGGGCGAGCGGCGCCGACCGCCGCACCTCGAACGTCGTCGGGATCGCGTGCGACGCAAGGCCGCCCGGGTTGTCGGACGCGACGATCGACAGATTCCGCTGCGCCAACTTGTCGGAGGACCCCGGCGTGCTGCCGGTGCCGATCGGGTCGGGATCGAACGCGATTTCGGCCACCAGACACTGGTGTGCATTCCGGATCAACTGCTGAATGGTCAGCAGCCCAGGCGGGTACGGACCGTCTACCGGGGACGGCGTGATCGGGAACAGGGGCTGCGAGGGCTGATTGATGTCCAACCAGCAGCCGAAATACGTGCTCACCTCGTTGCCGGTGGCGTCGTGCACCAACGTCTGCACGTTCGGCGCATCGGCCTGCGCAGCCATGCTCACACTGCTCGTGTCGACCCGCGGCGACGCGAAGCACGGAATCGTCGTCGTCTCGCCGCCGACCACGCCTAACAGCGGAATCGTGACGCCGCTCTGACCGCCGCGCCGGTACGTGGTCGCCTGGTCGTACACCGTCGACGTCGTCGAGGCCGGGAACAGCCGGAAGAACGCCCGCACGTTAGGCGCGTCGCCGGACAGCGAACGGTACCGCACCTTGGCGACGGCGAAGTTGAACACGGGCGTGCCGTTCACCGTCTCGGACAGCTCGAGCCCCGACGCGTTCTCGTCCGTGGAGATGCTGTCGAACGTCTGCCCGCCGCTGTTGCCGGCATTCAGATTGGCGATCACCTGTTGAATGAAGGTCGGCCCGTCGGCCGGCGTGCTCCCCATGGTAGCGCCGAACCGCGACGCGCCGGCGTTGATCTGGAACACGCGGAGGTCCGTGCTGAGCCACGACACGGGACCGTCGACCTCGTACGGATTCGGCTCGTGTATCAACTCGACGATCGCACTCCCCGAGGCGGTGAGCGCGGGCGGCGTCACACCCATGATCGACGCCGTGAGCGTCACGTCGACCACGCCGCCCACCAGAGCGGGGAACCCGCCCGTTTGCGTGAAGGACACGTCGTACACCCACGTGAAGCGCTGGATGCCTCCGCCTAACGAAGGATCCTCGGCGACCAGCGAGGTGGGCGACACCGACATGCCCGCCACGGCCGGAGCGAACGACACGGTGGGCGAGATGTTCGGCACGCCGGTGAGCGTGGCGGGCGTGATGCCCAACTGCGACGGCGCATAGCCATCCACGATCACGTAGAACGCGGCGTCGATCGTCGCCGGATTGCCCAAGTGCAGCAGCGCGTCGATCTCGTCCTTGCCGAACGTGCTGCGGTCGAGCGCGAGGGTACACGCCGGCAGCAGGGACGGCAGCGGCGCCGGATAGTCGGCGATGCACGTGGTGGCGCCGTTGGTGTTCATGTCGTGCCACTTGCTGTACATGAGCTGCACCGTCCACGTGTTCGCGCCCACGGTGATCGTGCTGGACTGGCCGTTGCAGATGTCGCCGTTCTCGTGCGGGTCGGTGGGCGAGCTCGAGCTCCAGCCCTCGTTCACCGTCACCTGCGGATCGGAGAACATCTCCGACAGCTCGTGTGACGACACCTGCGTCTGCCGCTGCTCCTGCGTCTGGGCCAGGTGCAGCGAGCAGTCGGCGTCGTCGCCCGGGCACGAGTTGGTGAGGCACGTGTTGCTGAGGCCCGGCACGACCGCAAAGTACGCCGGGTTGCCGGCCGTCGTGGTGAAGAAATCGTGGTAGCCGAACGCCGTATCGCTGGTCGACTCGCACATCACGGCGCCGGCCGTCGTGTCATCGACCGCGGTCGCATCGTCGAGGTAGATCACGTGCGCCTGCGAGGAACTGGTCGGCTCCGGCACGTCGCCGTTGTCGATGGCGTTCTGGACGATCGCGTGCACGTCGGTCGTACTCAGGTCGTGATCCGTGCTCGACACGAACACGGACTTGACGAGCGAGCCCGACGTGCCGCACCCGTATTGCGACAGGATGTTCATGTAGCGGCTGTTGAGCAGGTCCGACACGAACTGTCCGAGCCGCGTGGCGCGAGTCTGATTGGCGGTGCTGGTCCAATCTCCGAAGAAGATCGCGTAGACCTGCGGCGTGTTGATGATCGGGCCGCCGTGATAGATGAAGTTCGGGAAGCTGCCCGTGGCGCTCGTGCCGGCGAGATCGGCGGGCATGCCTAACCGAATTCTTCGTTTGGGGCGCTTCGGCGAGACCACGCCGCCGACGGTTCGGCGGCCCTCGGCGCGCTTCGGCGCCGGACGGCTTGGCGCCGGCGTGTGCGCGGCGGCGGTCGGAGGATCGCGGAATGCAGTACGCGGTTCCCGATCGCCGGCCTTGATGTGTCCTTCGTGCTTCGTTGCCATGGTGCACCTCCTCGCTGCGGTCCGCAGCGCACGCGCTGTCGGCTGGAGATGCGCATGCGCCCGCGCAGCGGCAGCCGTTAGGCAGCCGGCTGCGCGGCGTGACTCACAGCCAGCAGGTATCCGGGGTGCTGAGTCCACGATTGGCGCGGCCGGCGAAAAGTGCAAGGCCGCGTTCGGGACCGCGCCGTACCGGCTCGCGACAACACTTGACGGCAGAGTCCGGTGGCAGGAAATGGTATTCCGTGATCATTTTGGGCGTCGGCATCTACTGGCTCCTCACGGAAGTGGGCCGCATTTTCAGCGGCGTCTGACGCCTCACGCAGCTCAACACCTTACCGGTATCGATCGATGTCCGTTCTCTCCGATCTCGTCTCGGCCCTCGACGCCGGCGAGCTCAAGGTCGTGGATCTCACGCAGCCCCTTGGCCCCGATACGCCGGTGATCGGGCTGCCGGCCATCTTCGCATCGTCGCCCGGCGTCTCGATGGACGTCATCTCCCGCTACGATGACAAGGGACCGGCCTGGTACTGGAACACCATCCGGTTAGGCGAGCACACGGGCACGCACTTCGATGCGCCGGTGCACTGGGTGACCGGCAAGGACTTGCCCGACAATCGCTGCGACACGATACCCGCTCGCCGCTTCGTCGGCCCCGCGTGCGTGATCGACGTGACGGCGGATGTGGCCCAGAACGAGGACTTCCTGCTCATGCCGGATCAACTGGTCGCGTGGGAGAAGCAGCACGGCCACATTCCGCGCGGCGCGTGGGTGCTGCTGCGCAGCGGCTGGAGCACGCGCACGAATCCGGCGAAGTTCCTCAACGTGAAATCCGACGGCCCGCACAATCCGGGATTCCACAAGAGCACGTCGGAGCTGCTGGCCAAGGATCGCGATGTGTTAGGCGTGGGCGTCGAAACCGTGGGCACCGACGCTGGGCAGGCGGGCACGTTCGACCCGCCGTTCCCGAACCACACGACGATGCACGGCAACGGCAAATTCGGACTCGCCAGTCTGTGCAACCTGGATCAGTTGCCGGCAACCGGCGCCGTGGTGATCGCGGCGCCGCTCAAGCTGGTGAACGGGAGCGGCAGCCCGCTCCGCGTGCTGGCGATTGCGCCGGCATGAGCGCCAAGCCCCAACACGCTGACCTCCCTCTTCCCAATCTTCTGCGATCAGAACTTCAGACGCGGTTCACTAGTCGCTGACACAATCTTTCGATATGTGCGCGCAACGCTCCACACACTTGGGCTGTCCAAGTCTCAGTCCAATCCGGTGGGGAACATGGCCTCGTTAGGAGTCGAGCTTCGCACCGCCGCGCGCAGCCTTGCGCGCAGCCCGGTCATGACGCTGTCGGCCCTCCTCTGTCTGGGCCTGGGCATTGGCGGCACCACTGCCGTCGCGAGCGCGATCAGTCGCGCGCTCATTCAGCCCCTACCCATGCGCGACGCGGACCGCCTGGTCGCCGTGCACCGGATCACGCCGCAGACCGGGCCGTTGGGCACGTGGCCGGAGTCGCCCGCCAACTACGCCGATCTTGCCCGCGAGTCGCGCTCCGTCCAATCGCTCTCGGGCATTTCCTCCGGCACCGCCCTCGTGAACCTCGGCACCGAAACGGTCGAGGCCTCCGAGCACTTCGTCACCGGCGGATTATTTCCGATGCTCGGTTCGCGTGCCGAGCTCGGCCGGCTGATTGGACCGGCCGATGATCGCCCCGATGCGCCGCTCGTGGCGGTGCTGAGCAACGAATTCTGGCGGGAGAAATTCCACGCGGCGCCGTCGATCGTCGGGCGCACGGTGGACATCGACGGGACGCCGGCCACGATTGCCGGCGTCCTGCCGCCGCGCTTCCGCATTCCGCAGGGCGGCAACATGCTCGAGGCCGACGTGTGGATGCCGATCCGCTTCACGCCGCAGCAGTTGTCGAACCGCGGCAACAACTACCTTGTGATGCTGGCCCGCCTAACGGACGGGGCGACGCCGGCGTCGGCGCAGACGGAGTTGCGCTCGCTGTTCGCGCGGCTCGTGGCGCAGTACCCGCAGCTCAAAGACGAGAACCTGCGCGTGGCGCCGTTGGTCGCCGAGAGCGCCGGGACGGTGCGCGAACCGTTGCTGTTGCTGTTCGGTGCGGTGTGCATGGTGTTGCTCATCGCGGCGACGAACGTCGCGGCGCTGTTGCTGGCGCGCGGCGTCCACCGGCAGCGCGAGATGGCCGTGCGCACGGCACTCGGCGCGGCGCGGTGGGACGTCATGCGGCCGGCCATCACCGAGAGCCTGATGCTCGGCGCGTTAGGCGCGGTGGTCGGGTTCGGTCTCGCGGCCATTGGTGTGCGCACGATCGGCGCCCTCGCAGCCGCGCAGATGCCGCAGATGGCCGGACTCGGGGTCGATTGGCGCGTGATCACGTTCGGCGTCGCGATTGCGCTGGTGGTGAGCCTCGCCTGCGGCGCCGCCCCCGCTTGGCGCAACACGACCATCGACCCGCAGGACGCCCTGCGCGGCGGGCGCGGCGGCGGCAAAGGCCGCGAGCAGCATCGGGCGCTGCGCGCGCTGGCCGTGCTCGAGATCGCGCTGTCCCTGGTGCTGCTCATCGGCGCCGGACTCACGCTGCGCGCCTTCGCGGGCTTGCTCGACAAGAATCCCGGCTTCGAGACGGAGCACGTCCTGACGCTCAATGCCACCGTCGCCAGTGCGCGCTATCCGAACGGAACGGCGATCCGGCGGTTCCTGGATCCCGCCCTCGATGCCGTGCGCGCGGTGCCCGGCGTCCAATCCGCGGGCACGATCAATCTGGTGCCGTACGTGAACTGGGGCTGGAACGGCAACATTCGCTACGAGGGCGCCTCGGCCGACGATCCGACACGATGGCCCCTGGTCGAGCAGCGCTCGGTGACCCCCGACTTCTTCACGGTGACGGGCCAGCGTCTGCTCAATGGCCGGCTGCTGCGGCCTAACGACGACGACGCGGCGACGTCGCCGCAAGTCGCAGTGGTCAACGAGGCGCTGGTGAAGCGCGACTACCCCGGGCAGGATCCGGTCGGCCGGCGGTTCTACACAGGCGACACGACCAAGGCCACGATTGTCGGCGTCGTGAGCGACATCCGCAACGTCGGTCCGTTCAGCGATCCGGCGCCGGAGATGTACTGGACGTATTTGCAGAGCGGCAATGGCTCGTCGCGTTTTCCGATCATGGTTCGGACACGCGGCGACCCGAAGGACGTCATCGCGGCAGTGCGCCGAGCGATTCTCGGCATCGACGCCACGGCTGCTGTGTCCGACATCGCCACGATGCCCGAGATCATCGAGAAAAGCCTCGGCCGGCCGCGATTCTTCATGGTCATGCTCGGCGCCTTCGCGGCGATCGCGCTCGCGCTCACGATCGCCGGCCTCTACGGCGTGCTGAGCTACGCCGTCGCCCAACGCACGCGTGAGTTAGGCATCCGCGTGGCGCTCGGCAGCTCGCCGGGCGGTCTCGTGCGGTTGGTCACCCGAGAGGGCGTGACGCTCGTCGCGATCGGCGTCGCGGTGGGATTCGCGGCGAGCATCGGGGTCACGCGGGTGATGCAGTCCATCTTGTACGGGGTGAGTCCCGTGGACAGATCCGCGTGGGTGCTGGCGATCGCGTGTCTCGTGGTGCCGACGATCCTCGCGACGGTGGTGCCGGCCCTTCGTGCGTCGCGCGCCGATCCCACGGCGGCGATGCGTGTGGAGTGACGGCGCCGCCCGCGCCTAGAGACATTCGCAGAACGCGTGGGTACGTTTAGCCGAGCGAGACTTCGGCAGGCCCACCCTCTGCATGTGATCGCGTGAGTCATCAGGCGGCCGGCTTCGTCCTCAGCAAGACGCGGTTCGAGGCCTTCAGCGACGGCGTGTTCGCGATCGCCATCACGCTGCTCGTGCTGCAGTTGCATCTGCCCAGCGGGGCGTCGGCGCATTCCCCGGCCGCCGAGCAGGTGCACGTGCTGCTGGACATCTGGCCGCAATACCTGGTGTATGCCGCCACGTTCGCGACGGTCGGCGTGATGTGGGTCAATCACGGTGCGTTAGTCCACCACATGGACCGCATCACGCACGGCATTCTGGTCGCCAACCTGCTGCTGTTGGGGCTCATCTCGTTTCTGCCCTTCGCGACCTATGTGCTCGCCGTGTACGGGCTCACGCGTCCGACCATCGTCTACTACGGCGTCACGCTGACGTTGATCTCGTTGGCGTACCTGTTCCTGCAGCGCGCCGCCATGGCGGCCCATCCCGCGACGCGCCGGCCACTCTCGGCGTGGAATTGGGTCGGCCTAACGCTCTATCCGGCCGCGACCCTGATCGGACTCATTTCGCCGCTCGCCGGACTCGTGGTCATCGGGCTGCTCGCCGTCTACTACGCGCTGCCGGGCAACGTCCAGAGTGCGATGCTCCGCTCATGACTCTCGGGCGTTCGCGGCTGCTTTTCGGGATGGGCATCGCGGCGACGATCGCCGGCGCCGCGCGTGTGCCGGCGCAGGCGCCGCGCTATGCCGCGCGCCACGACACGCTGCGCTACACGGTCCTCAATCCGTTCCGCTTGTATTGGCTCCACGGCGATGACACCGTCGGCCCCGACCAGCGCGAGCTGAGTGTCGAATCGCACGTGTGGGACGGCCCGGCCGAGCGGCCACGGGTGACCATCCGCAATCAGCTGCTCGACGTCAGCCGCCGCCTCCAACATCACGTGTTCGCGCTCGAGCCTAACGGACGCCTGCGCACCATCGATGGCGGTCCGCCGAAGGCGTCGCAGCTGAGCGACTTCCTGCTGCAACTGCCGCCGACGCCGCTCCGTATCGGTACGTCGTGGACCGACACGGTGCGCGCGGACGGAACCGACGCCGCGGGCCCCGAGCTGTATCAGGTGATCCGGACGTACCGTGTGCGCCAGCTGGTCGATACGTTAGGCGCGCACGACGTCGCCCAGGTGGACGCACACGGCACGGTCCACTATCGCTTCGGGTTCCTCGTCGACTCGGCGGCGCACAAAATCGCGTGGCTCGACGTCGCCGGACCAGACACGGAACAGTATCTCTACGATCCCCAGGCAGGCCGGCTTCTGGGCCGGCGTTGGACCATGCATCTGGTGGGCCGAGGCGTCGCGCCCGATGCACCCGACACCGTGCCGGCGGGGCTCGAGTCGGTGGAAGTGGTCGCGCTGTCCGACACACCGCTCACGCGATTCCTGTTGGAGCCGCTGCCGGGCGCCGACACGTCGCTCACGTTCCAGGTGTCGAATCGGTCGATCATTCTGCTCCATACCACGTCGCGCACCAAGACGAAAATCAGCGCCTCGCTGGCCCGCAACGATGGCTTGGTGGGCATCGCGGCGGTGGACGTGAACGCCGCGAGCATCACCGCCTATCACGCGACGTGGACCGACAGCACCAGCCTGCGCACGCAAGCCGTGATCGTCCGCTCCGGCTCGCTGCTCCTCGTTAGGCACGGCCAACCGGATACGTCGGTCGCGATACCGGCCGGCGCGTCGTGGGGCATCGCCGACTACGCCATGAACGAGCTGTTGACGCCGGTGTTGTTGGCGCTTCCGCGCGACGGCGCTCCGCATCCGGTTGCCATTTTCCGGCCGTACGCCGCGCACTGGGACACCGGGACCGCCAGAGTCCGAACGCGCGGCAACTTCATTGCCGTGGCGCTCCAGCTCGCGAACGAGCAGAACCCGGAAACCATGGTGTTCACCAAGGATGGCGACTTCTTGTTCGGCGACAACGCCGGCCCGATCGACTCGCGGCGCGTCCCGTCCGATGCGCGGCGCATGGGGCACTTGCAGGCCGCACTCGCGGCGGTCGGCCACTAGGTCTCCGTTAGGCGGCGGCCGGCGTCAATGCCCCTCGCCGGCGGTGCCAAGTGCCGCCGCGATCGCGCTCGCCGCGATCGGCTCCATCAGGCGATAGCCGGCCAGATTGGGGTGCACGCCATCCTCGGTGAGCTCGGCCCTGAGGCCGCCGCGTCCGTCGTCCATGGCCGCGTGATAGTCGGCGTATACGAGATGATGGCCGGCGGCATACGCCTCGAGCTTCGCGTTGAGCGCGACGATCTTGGGCGCCGGGTCCAGCCCATGACGCCAGCGAAAGTCCGAGGCCGGGAGCACGGAGCTGAGCACGACCGTGATTCCGTTAGCACTCGCCAGCTCCGCCATCGACACGATGTTCCCGAAGATCGCATCCACCGTTGTCGGACCCGTGTTCTCGGCCAGGTCGTTTACGCCGCCCAGGATCACGACCGCCGTGGGATGGAGGTCGATCACGTCCTGCCGAAACCGCACGAGCATCTGCGGCGTAGTTTGTCCGCTGATGCCGCGGTTCACCCACGGACGCCCGGCGAAAAACCCGCTGTCCAACGTTTGCCAGAGCTCGGTGATCGAATTGCCCATGAACACCACGCGCTGCTCGCCCGGCGCGGGGGCCCCAAGTCGCGCGTCGTCGTCGGCGTAGTGGTGCAGATCGGCCCAGTCGGTGCGGAGTCGTTCGTCTTCGGTCAATTTCAGATTGCTGGTCTGGGCGGCGGCGGTGGTCGAGCACAGTACGGCGATGATGACTAACGCGAGTCGCACGTGGCAGCTGGTCATGCGGCGTGTACCACCCGGCAGAACTCGGCGGTGCTCGTGATCAACGCGTCGCCGGCGAACGTCAAGCTGTCCAACGAGCGCTGCGCCGCCTCTTGGTGCCCGGCGCCGCAGGCGTCGGCAATGATCACCGGCACGAAGCCCAGATCTGCCGCGTGGCGCGCGGTCGGCTCGATGCCGATTTCCATCGCGATGCCCGCGATCGCGACCGCCCTGATGCCGCAGTCCCGGAGAGCGATGGTGAGCGGCGTGCCCTCGAACGCCGACATGGTGATCTTGTCGAAGATCGCTTCACTCGGCGCCGGTTGCAGCTCGGGCACGATGGCGAAGCCGGGCGAGTCGCGCAGAAACCACGGCACCACCTTGTCGGGATCATCCACGCGCTGCCACGACATCGCCATCCGGTACTGGAACGCGCCCATGAGCGGTTTGGGCAAGGACATGTGCCGGGTGAAGAACGTGCGAATCGATGCGGCGCGCGCGGCCGCGAGCACCTGCTGCACTTTCCCGACGATCACGTCGGCGTCTTTCACCTGCCGCGTGATCCCGACCTGCATGTCGTAGATCACCAGCGCCATGCGCTCGCTGGTGCACATGTCGTCGAGCGTTTGCGGTATGTGAATGCCGAACGCGTCTTTCATTGCCTAACCTGTGGGCTCGTGTCGAGGCGCGCGCGCAAGGAGACTGACGCGTGCCGGCGCCGTTCGCGAAGACTAGGGCGCCACCCGACACGGCGCAACGTCGCCGCAAGGCGCCACGCACGGTAGAATTGGGTATGTCCATCGACCCTCGACAGATCCCGTCGCTCGTCTCGACGTCGTGGCTCGCGCAAGGTTTGGGCTCGCCCGGCGTTCGCGTGGTCGACGCATCGTGGTATCTCCCGAACGATTCGCGTAAGGCCGACCAAGAGTACGCGGCGGCGCACATTCCGGGCGCGGTGTTCTTCGACCTCGACGCGTCGAGCGACCAACGCACGTCGCTGCCGCACATGCTGCCGACGGCCGGCGAGTTTTCCCGGCGCATGAGCGCACTCGGGCTGTCGGACGCGGATGACATCGTCGTGTACGATGGCTCGGGCACCAACTTGAGCGCGCCGCGTGTGTGGTGGATGTTCCGCGTGTTCGGTCATCGCGCGACCGCGGTGCTCGACGGCGGCTTCGGCGCATGGCGCGCCGCCGGGCTCCCGGTGGAGTCGGGCGTTGTTTCGCCGGCGGGCGGCAGGTTCACCGCGCGTCTCGATGCGGCGCACGTGCGCGACCTCAAGGCCGTGCGGGCCAACATCGACACGGCGCGCGAGCAAGTGATCGATGCGCGATCCGCCGGTCGCTTCACCGCCGCCGCGCCCGAGCCGCGACCCGGGCTGCGGGGGGGGCACATTCCGGGAAGCCTGAACGTGCCGTTCACCGACGTCGTCATGCCTAACGGAACTGTGCGGCCGCCCGAAGCGCTGCGGCATCTGTTCGCCGATGCGGGCGCCGATCTGTCACGTCCCATCGTGGTATCCTGTGGATCGGGCACCACCGCGTGCAGTCTCGCCCTGGCACTCGATCTCCTCGGCGCGACAAATGTATCGGTGTACGATGGAAGTTGGACCGAATGGGGCGGCCGCCCGGATACACCCGTGGAGACGGGGCCGCCCAAGGGCATTTCGACCTGAGGTCGCCCGGTTTTCGCGCAATTGGCGGGCGAGGTCGGCAGTACGGACGCTCCGCGGCGCGAGTGCCGCGCATCTTGCATTCGGTAGCGCCGATTTTTTCAACGGCGAAAGTGCACGGTGTCAACCCTCGTGTGGTTCCGGCTCCGGCGTGTCGGTGCGCCGGTTCGCCGCGGCATCGCGGTGTCGGCGGCGGCCGCGGCGCTGAGTGTGGCGGCATGTTCCGACAACACGTCGCCCAGTGGGCCGAACGCGGCGCCGCAAATCGAAGCGGCGACGGTGACGAAGCCCGACAGCGCCGGCCCGGTGTTGATCGCGACCTTCGCGGCGCCGCGTGCCGACTCCGCCCGCATCGTCGCCACCAGTGCGTCGGGCGGCTTGCACGTGACAACCGACTATGTGCCGGTCGTGAACGATAGCGCGCGTGTCGTGCTCGCGGGGCTGCATCCCGGCGTCGCGTACGCATGGCACGTGGAGGCGATCGGGCCCGGCGGATCCCGCAACGGCAAGGGCCTAACGGTGACGGCGGATACGGCGCCGCAGGCGATTCGTGGCGCGCAGATCGTGACGACGTCCGGCACCGCGCCGACGGTTCGTACATCATGACCGAACTCGTCGTGGACAGCGTCAAGTACGAGGCGATCTTCGACAGCACCGGCACGCTCGTGTGGTATCGCATCATGCGGCGCCCATCGGGGCAGGGCGATTTCGAGATGCAACCGACGGGCGTGTTCACGGCCTATGATGGCACGTCCGCTGGATGGCAACAGGTGACCGGCACGTGGTTCGCTTTCGGACTCGACGGAGCGGTGCAGAAGACGTGGACCGCGCCGTCCGGGTCGTTCACCGATCCGCACGAGTTCCGCCTGCGCGTTGCGGCTGGTGATACGACGGCCTACTACGCCATCTACGCCATTGCACCGATAGACATGTCGGCGCACTGCGGGACCTCCGCGCAACCGACCGCCCAGCACACGCTGGTGCGCGCCGACGCCGGGGGTCTGCACACGATCTTCGAGGCGCGCACTCGGTTCACGCCTAACGATTGGGCCTCGCCGCCCGTCTGCGGGTTGGGCGACTTCGACCACCCGAACGCCTTCGACTTCGACGGCGATCACACGCTCATCGTGAGCTGGCGCAACCTGGGCGCGCTGACGGCGATCGACCTGACCACCGGCGGCGTGCTGTGGCAGCTCGGCGGCGCGCAGAGCACCCTCGCGCTATCGGGCGATCCGTTAGGCGGCACCGGCGGCCAGCATTCGGTGCGCGTGTCCGGTCCCGGCACGGTGGTGGTCTACGACAACGGGACGAACCACGTGCCGCCGCAGAGCCGGATGGTGGAATACGCGATCGACACGACGACGGCCGTGGCGCGCCTGACGCGGCAGTATCTGCATCCGGGCGGGATCTACACGACGTTCATGGGATCGGTGAGTCCGCTCGCCACTGGCGGGGTGCTCATCGGGTGGAGCACCGCGGCGACGATCACGGAAGTCGACGCGAACGGCAATCTGGTGTGGGAGGGCGTGCTGCAGTTAGGCGGCGTGTCGCAGCAGTTCTATCGCGCGCTGCCGCTGGGGTCGCTGTATCACTTCCAGCAGCCGTGAAGGTGCTTCAATAGCATTCGCGGCCGTTAGGCGCAGCGTAACACGGCCCCTATGCTAAGGGCTCGAGAGAAAGCGCACGATCTCGTGCATCACGCGAGCACTCTGGTCTGTTTGAAACAGAAATTGTGCGTGAGCTGTGCCATCGAGCACGATCAATTCCTTCTGCCGCGCGACCTTTTCATACTGGGCGCGAACGGCAGGTAGCCGCGGGCCAGCGTCGTCGGAATCGTAGCGCGCCAGAATGAAAAGCGCTCTCGACTTCAGATTCTCGGCGGAGAGATTCGGTGCGGCACCGAGGAATACGATGCGATCAATCTCCCCAGGCTTCGACTCGATCGACGCGTCGCCGGATGCCGCCGCACCAAAGCTGCCTCCAACTACCGATACCGTCGTGGCACCATGAGTCTTCAAATACCGAACGGCCGCGAGCACGTCCTTGTCATATGGCGGATCCTTTCCTGGACCGGTAGAACAGCCGTAGCCACGGAAATCGATCGCCAGCACCCGAAAGCCATACGCAACCAAGGTGTCGGCCTGGACTCGCCAGCTCTCTTTGTTGAAGCGGCCGCCGTGAGCGAGCACAACCCCTCGTGTGCCTCGACCATACAGGTCGGCGCAGACCCGGCCGCCGTCGTCGGTCGCAAAGGTAACGGTTTGCTGCGGAGACGCGATCCTTGGCGTCGCCAGCAGGCAGAGTACGGCGAGCGTCCCGACCTTCATGAGCGCGGCGATGACCGGGACATCATTGATGGTCGCGACGCGAGAGGTCAACTCCATTGATAGGTGCCTGTGCCGAGCAAAGTCGGCTGGCCTAACGCGGCGACGAGTGCATCAGGCGCGGGCCGAGTTTGCGTG
>JANWIK010000172.1 GCA_025449955.1 Gemmatimonadaceae bacterium | reverse complement strand
CGTGAAGAAATAGGAGGCAGGGAAGCGCGCGCGCTCAGGGACAAGGGAACAGGGAACGGGGACAAGGGAACGGGGACAAGGGAACGGGAAAAAGGAACAGGGAAAAAGGAACAGGGAAAAAGGAACAGGGAAAAAGGAACAGGGAAAAACGAGGAAGCCACATCAATGTGTTCAGCTTGGGAGAATCCCGGCCACTCGCCCCTTTCCCGTTTCCCCAAGGCGGCGTAGCCGCCGCTTCCCAAGCGCAAGCGCCTCCCCGTCGTTCGGCCGCTTCCCAAGCGCAAGCGCCTCCCCGTCGTTCGGCCGCTTCCCCAAGCGCAAGCGCTTCCCCGTCGTTCGGCCGCTTCCCCGTCTCTCGCTATCTGTTCGGCGGCAACACCACCAACAGCTCCAGCTGCGGGCTCGGGAAATCCGACGGCACGTACGCGGCCAGATTGCGCGCCCGCGTGATCGCGTCCCATTCGCTGCCGCTCTTGCCCACCTGGAAATAGTGGGAGCTCACCTTCACCGGCACCGCCGGCGGCGGGTTAGGCGTGTAGGTGAGCGGCACGCCGCCCAGCGCCTGGCGGATCAGGTGATCGATCCGGTCCGCCGATGAGATCTTGATCAGCGCCGGCGCACGCTGGATGAGATCGGCCGGACTCATGTTCGCGTCGACCGCGAGATAGAGCTGCGGCGCCGTGAGATACTTGTCCTGGTCGAGCGCCGTCGCGTAGATCGATTGTTGGACGAGGCGCAGCGGCAGCGAGACACAATTGGACGGCACCACCGTCTCCAACAACATGCGCAACTGCTCGTCCAACTTGGCGAAGCACGTCGTGAGATCTTCGTGCTCGTACGCCGGCAGGTCGCGCGGATGCACGACCGTGGAAAACGTCGTGAGCGCGCCCGCCAGCGACAACATCGCCGTGAACAATTCTTCGGGATGCCCGCGCTTCGTCTCGTAGAGATGACGCAGCTGCGGAAAATACGTGTTGATCGTGTACAAGAGCCAGAAGCTCGCCACGTCGGCGATGCTGAAGTCGGCCAGGCTCTGATTCTTCTGCCGGCGCGTGCCGGCCAATACGCTGCTCCGCGCCGAGAGGATCTCGACCAGCCGACGCGCGATCGCGATGACGAAATCGCTCGCGCCGATGTCGATGAGCGGAGGGACGAATTGCGGGTCGAGCGACAGGTCACCCGTGGCCGAACGGCGCACGCGCGCCACGCGCAGCGTCGAGTTTCCTTCCAGCGACTCGCCTTGAACCAGTAGGCGGAAATTCTTCTTCGCGACCTGGATCGGCTTCTCGGCCAAGCCCGTGTTCTCGTCGCGCCGCAACAGCACCTCGGCGGCGTACCGCGCGCTCGAGTCGCCCGGCGACACGGCCACGTTGTGTCCGCTCGCGCGATACTCGGGGACCGCGAGGTAGATGTCCAACTCGGTCTGGTCTTGCTCCCACACGCCCTCGAGTACCTTGGGCGCCGGGGCCGGGTCGTTGAGCGGAAGGTCGAACAGCAAGCCGTCGGGGAAGATTCCTGCCGCCTGCGAGATGGCGAACGAGCCCGCGGCTAACGCCTCGTGATCGATCTCGAGACGGTGAAAGCCCCACGGACAGTACGTAAGGCCCGATAACTGAAACTGGATGAGGTCCTCGAGAAACCGATCCTGCGTTTGCAGGTGTTGAGGGCTCAAGAGGACGCCCTTCGTCCAGAGGACCGGCTGCATCTGTCTCATGGCGCCATAAAGTAGCGTCGCAAATCGTGAATTGTCAGTGCGCAACAAATCAGTGTCCAGTATTGTACCATGCGTGGTCGCATGTTGATGTCGACCTTGACACTCGCCATCGCCTGGTGAGATTCCTCGTCTCTACTGAAAGCTCCGATGTCGGATCACGAGCGTAGGGCACACATCGAGTTGGACGTCAACGCGGGACACGAGCGCGCGGTAAAGGCGCCCGATGACGACACACCGTTCCGCATCCTGGTCCTGGGTGATTTCAGCGGCGACGCATCGCGCCGTCGCGCGGCGTCCCAGGCTCCCCTCGCCAACCGTCGGCCCGTCCCGATCGATCGCGATACGGTCGACGAAGTGATCGCGCATCTCGCTCCTGAAATCGTGCTCGAGCGCGCGTCGAGTGAGGCGGTGGTCGTCCCGATTACGTCGATCGACGATTTTCACCCCGACCACCTGTACGAGTCGCTGCCGCTCTTCGCTTCGCTCAAAGCGATGCGCGCGCGCCTCGGCAACCCGGCCACGTTTGCCGACGCCGCGCGCGAGCTCACCTACACGCACGCGGACGACGCATTCTCGGATGCCGGCGCGCACAACGAGTCGGCGCCCGCGATGCCCAGGCCCGGCCACGTACTCGACGCGATTTTAGGCGAGCCCGTGACCGCCAAGGACGAGACAGGCGGGGACGCGCTGCAGCAGCTGATTCAGCGCGCGATCGCACCGCATCTCGTTCCGGCGGCCGATCCGCGGCAGGATGCACTGATCGCCCGGGTCGACCGCGCGATTGCTAACGCAATGCGCGCGGTGTTGCATCACCGGTCGTTCCAGGCGCTCGAAGCGGCCTGGCGCTCGGTGTGGTCGCTCACGCGCCGTCTGGAGACCGACGACCATCTCCAGATCTATCTGCTCGACGTATCCGCGGCGGAGCTCGTGGCCGATCTGGGCAAGGAGGGTTCGCCGGAGCGAACCGCCCTGTGGCACACGATCGTCGACGGATCGCAAGGCGCGCCGTGGTCGCTGTTGGTGGGCGCCTTCACGTTCGGTTGGGACGACGCGGACTTGGACGTGCTCTCGAAGTTGGGCATGATCGCGCGTCGTGCCGGCGCGCCGTTCCTGGCTGGCGCAGCGCCGCGGCTCGCCGGCGCCGATCCGTTCGATCGGTCGAGCGATGCGTCGCAGTGGTCGACGCGCGCGATCCCCGCTTGGGAGTCGCTTCGCGCGTCGCCCCAAGCCGCGTACATCGGACTCGCGGCGCCGCGCTACCTGGCGCGCCTGCCCTACGGCGTCGGCGGCGAAGAATGCGACCGCCTCGCCTTCGAGGAGTTAGGCCCGCCGTACGATCATACGGAATTCCTGTGGACCAACGCCGCGTTTGCCTGCGCGGCGCTGCTCGCGCAATCGTTCTCCGCCGCGGGCTGGCGCATGCGGCCGGGCTCGCGGCGCGAGCTCACCGGATTGCCATACATGCTGCTCCGGACGAACGGCAGCGTCGAGGCCAAACCGTGCGCCGAAGTGCTCCTCACCGAACGCTCGTCCAACAGAATGTTGGAGTGCGGTATCATGCCGCTCGCGTCGCTCAAGGATCAGGACGCCGCGCTGCTGGTGCGATTTCAATCGATTGCCCAACCGACCACGGCGCTCGCCGGCCGCTGGCAAGCGGTGCGCGCATGACCGCCGCGCCGGAATCGTTAGCACGGCGCGCCGAACCCGGGCGCGTGACCGATGCGCAGTCGATGGCCGTGCTCCGCGAGCTGCTGGCCGATACCGGGCTCACTGAAGAGGCCGTGTGCGCGCGGACCGGCGCGACGTCGATCTACGATTTCACCTCGATTCGCGAAGGACGCGTGCCGGGCCAGGCTTCCGACGCGCTCGACGTGTTGATCCGCCTTTTCCTCGACGGCGATCTCATGGATCGCGCGGTCATCCGGCAACACCTTCCGGATCGCGCCGTTCACGCGATCGAAGGGTTGGGCTTGTTGGGCGCGCCGCGGCACGATGCCTCGAAGCAGTTCGCAACAGTGCTGCTCTATCCGACCAACAATCTCTGGCTGATTTCCGATCTGCCGTTGACGGCGGCGGGGTCGCCGAAGCCGCTCTCCGCCGACGCCGTCTACCCTGCCATCACCGGGAATACTCGCGATTTCCTGTCGTCCTTGCCGCGGACGCCATGCAATCGCTTTCTCGAGATGTGTGGCGGAACCGGGATCGCCGCACTCATTGCGTCGCGATTCAGCACGCGAGCGTGGACGGCCGATATCACGGAGCGATCCACGCGATACGCGCGATTCAACGGCGAGCTCAACAATATCGACAATTTCCTGCCGGTGCAGGGCGACCTCTATGAACCCGTGCGCGGTCTCACGTTCGATCGCATCGTCGCACACCCGCCCTACATCGCGGCGGTCGAGCAGACGATGATCTATCGCGACGGCGGGCCGGACGGCGAGCAGTTCACGCGTGCGCTGCTGCGTGGCTTGCCGGAGTTTCTCGAGCCGGGCGGCCGGTATTTCATGACCTGTGTGGCGACCGATCGCGTGAATGCGCCGTTGGAACAACGTGTTCGCGAGATGATTGGAGACTCCAACGCAGAATTCGACGTCGTCGTTGCGGAGCGCGCGACGCGCGATCCAGTGGAGTACTTCCGCGCCGTGGCCAAGGGAGGCGAGTCGACCGTGCAGGACTCCAAAGCGAAGATCGCTGCGTACGCCGCGATTCAAGCGGAGAAACTGGTCTACGCCTCGATGGCCATCGAACGCCACGCGTCGGCAAGGACACCGTTCACGGCGCGTCGATCGGTCGGCGGCGCCCAAATCGGGGCTGCCCTGGAGTGGCAGCTCGACTGGGTGCGCCTTCGCGAGTCGCCCGAGTTCGCCGCTCGGATGCTCGATTCGCGCGTGCATTGTCTCGAGGGCGTTCAAATCCGGTCCGACCAACGACTCGTGGGTGGCTCGTGGAATGTCGAGCGCCTGGAGGTGTCGGTGGAGACGCCGTTCCGGACGAGCGTCGAGTGTTCGGCCGAGACGGCGGCGATTCTCACGCGATGCACGGCGCCGATTTTGTTGCGCGACCTGGCGCGAGACCTGGTTGCCGACGGCCTGGTAGGATCGAAGGGAGTGGACGCGGCCGTCGTGTCGCTCGCGTCGTTTTTCGTGAACGCCGGGTGCTTGGATACCGAGCTGTTACCGGCGCCGGCGACGGTGAAATGATGGCATCAAGGTGTCGCACGTCCCTAACGAATTGTGTCGCGGAGTACAGCGAAATCGCGTCGTGCGGCACGGCACGCGCGGCGAAGACGTGTTTTCTTGACACCCAGCCAGTCGGCCCGTATGATCGGCGCGATGGTCTCCAGTCAGTGAAGGGCGTCACACACGGCCAGTCGCCGTCCTCCCCCTCGCTTTCGGATTCCCCAGCGCCGTGATCGGGCTCCAACAGCTCGGTGCCGGCGTCCTTTACTCTCTCGATTACTAACGAGCCTACCCGCACTTCCACCGGTACCCGCACCGCGATCAGGAGCCCAGTCATGGCAAAGGAGAGCACGCAGAAGAAATTGGAGCGCGTCCGTCCGCCGCGCGTCAATATCAGTTACGACGTGGAGACCGGCGGCGCGATCGAGGTCAAGGAGCTGCCGTTCGTGATGGGCGTGCTCGGCGATTTCTCGGGTCAGCCGGTCGAGCCGCTGGCGAAGCTCAAGGACCGCAAGTTCGTCGACGTCACCCTCGACAATTTCGACGACGTCATCGCGAGCATGAAGCCGCACCTTCAGTTCTCCGTCGAGAACAAGCTGAGTGAGGATCCGAACGCCGGGAAACTCGGCATCGATCTCACGTTCAAGAGCTTGGATGACTTCTCGCCCGACGCTGTGGCGCGACAGGTGAAGCCGCTCAAGGAGCTGCTCGACCTGCGCACCAAGTTGTCCGACCTGCGCGGCACGCTGCAGGGCAACGACAAGCTCGACGACATTTTGCAGGCGACCCTTGGCGACGAAGACAAGATGAAGAAGCTGCGCGCGGAGCTCGGCACCGATGGAGGGTCCAATGGCTGAAGCCAAGGCCGCACAGGCCGCACCTGCCGCCGAAGCCACCGAGCTGAGTTTGCTCGACTCGATCGTCGAGCAGGGTCGGTTGGGCAAAGATTCCGCCGCCAAAGAGCGTGGCAAGGACATGGTCAAGCAGTTCGTGTCCGAAGTGCTGGCGGGGCAGATCACCGTGTCGAAGGACACGGAGGTCATGATCAACGCGCGCATCGCGCAGATCGATCATCTGATTTCGTTGCAGTTGAACGAGGTCATGCATGCGCCCGAATTCCAGAAGCTCGAGGGCACGTGGCGCGGTCTGCGCTACATGCTCGGCCAGTCGGAAACGAGCGACATGCTCAAGATCAAGGTTCTGAACGTGGGCAAGAAGGAGTTGCTGCGCGACTTGCAGCGCGCGCCCGAGTTCGATCAGAGCGCGTTGTTCAAGAAGGTGTACGAGGAAGAATATGGCGTGTTCGGCGGTGCGCCGTTCGGTGCGCTCATCGGCGACTATGAGTTCGGCAAGTCGGGCCAGGACATCGAGCTACTCGAGAAGATCGCGCAGGTGGCGGCCGCGTCGCACGCGCCGTTCATCACATCGACGTCGCCCGAGATGCTCAACCTCGAGAGCTACACGCAGCTCGACTCGCCGCGTGACCTCGCCAAGGTATTCGACACCACGGAATACGCGCGGTGGAAGGCGTTCCGCCAGAGCGAAGACTCGCGCTACGTGGCACTCACGCTGCCGCGCATGTTGCTGCGCGAGCCGTACGGACCGAACACCGTTCCGGTGGACGCGTTCAACTACGACGAGCACGTGGACGGGACCGAGCACGACCGGTACTTGTGGGGCAACGCGGCCTGGGCGTTAGGCGCGCGCGTGACCAACGCGTTCGCGGCCTACGGCTGGTGCGCGTGCATCCGCGGCGTCGAGAGCGGCGGCATGGTGGAAGGCCTGCCGACGCACAACTTCCGGACCGATTCGGGCGACGTCGCGATGAAGTGCCCAACGGAGACGCCCATCACGGATCGCCGCGAGAAGGAGCTGGCGGACCTGGGCTTCGCGCCGTTGGTGCATCAGAAGGGCTCGTCCAACGCGTGCTTCTTCAGCGTGCAGTCGGCGCAGAAGCCGAAGATCTACACGAGCGATGCCGCGACCGCAAACGCGCGGATCTCGGCGCAGTTGCCGTACATCTTCGCCGTGTCCCGCTTCGCGCACTATCTCAAGGCGATGATGCGCGACAAGATCGGCGGGTACATGTCGAAGAGCGAAGCGCAGTCGTTCCTCAACACGTGGATCGCGAACTACGTGGTGGGCAACGACGATGCGCCGTTGTCCGTGAAGGCGAAGCGCCCCCTCAAGGAAGCCAACGTCGAAGTGCAGGAAGTGCCCGGGAAGCCGGGTGCGTACCGCGCCGTCGCGTTCTTGAGGCCGCACTTCCAGCTGGATGAATTGAGCGTGTCGATGCGTTTGGTCGCGGAGCTGCCGGCACCCGCGAAGTAGCACCGTTAGGCACAATTCCGAATTTCGCGTAGCGAGACCATTCCTTTAGGAGGAGTACGACATGGCGTTCGACGCATATCTCAATCTCGATGGAGTCGTTGGCGAATCCGTGCGGGCGGGTTTCGAGAAGTGGATCGAGATCTACTCGTTCAGCATGGGTGCTTCGAATCCGACGAACATCGGAACGACGAGCGCTGGCGCGGGTGCCGGCAAGGTCGACATCAGCAGCTTCAACTTCATGAAGAAGACCGATTCCTCGAGTCCCAAGATGTTCCAGATGTGCTGCGAGGGGAAACACTTTCCCAAGGCCTCGCTCGTGTTGAACAAGGCCGGCGGCGACAAGTCGATCAGCTATCTCAAGTACGACTTCACCGAAGTGTTCGTGGAATCGATTCAGTGGTCGGGGTCGAGCGGCGGCGACGACACGCCGGCCGAATCCGTCTCCCTCGCGTTCGGCTCGGTGAACGTGACGTACACGCCGCAGAAGCCCGACGGCACGCCTGGCTCCGCCATCATCGCGGGGTGGAGTGTCCAGAAGAACGCCAAGCTGTAAGGCACGACGCTTCGCATGAAGGCGCGAGAGCTCTTTCAAGCGGGGCAGCTCGATGCGGCAATCGACGCCCTGGGTGTCGAGGTTCGGGACAACCCGACCGACACCCAGCGGCGCACGTTTCTCTTCGAGCTTCTCTGCTTCGCCGGACAGTACGGACGCGCCGAGAAGCATCTCGACGTGCTCGGACAGTCCGGGCCGCAATCCGGCATGGGAGCGCTGCTCTATCGCAGCGCGCTCCACGCCGGCCTAACGCGCGACCGCATGTTCCGCGACGATGCGGTGCCGAGCGCACCGGCGCCTCAGCGCGAGATCTCGGGCACGCTCAACGGAACGCCGTTCACCTCGCTGGCCGATGGCGATCCGCGCATCGGGCCGCGCCTCGAAGTGTTCGCGGCGGGCCAATACACGTTGTTGCCCTTCGAGCACATCGCGTCGCTGCGCATGACGCCGCCCAAACGGCTGCGCGACCTGTTGTGGGCGCCGGCCGTGCTCAAGACCGGACCCTTGTTCAAGGGACTCGACCTGGGTGAAGTCATCGTCCCGGCGCTCACGCCGCTCAGCACCGAGGACGCCAACGATCACGTGCGGTTAGGCCGCCTCACGGAGTGGCGCGAGCTGGCGGACGGCACGCCGATTCCCGTTGGGCAGAAAATGCTCCTCGTCGATGGAGAGGAGTTCCCGATTCTCGAGGTGCGTGAGCTGGACATCGCACCCGCGGCCGCGCCCGCGACCGCATCCTGAGCGGGCCCATGCCCCTCCGCGATGATCTGCTGAACCCGATCGCCGGAGACAACCCGGCGGGCACGGACCTGCGCTACGACCCGATCTACGACAAGATCAAAGAGGCGCGCCGGGAAGACGACGACGCGCCGCAAGGCGAATGGCAGCACGCGCGCAAGGTCGCCGACTGGCCGCTCGTCGTCAAACTCGCGGGCGACGCGCTCGCCACCCGCACCAAGGACCTCCAACTGGCCGCGTGGTTAGGCGAAGCCATGCTGCGCCGCGAGGGATTCGGATCCTTCCGCGCCTCGCTGGACATGACGCGCGGACTCATCGAGCAGTTCTGGGATCACCTCTATCCCGAGATCGAGGACGGCGACCTCGAGCTGCGCGTCGCGCCCCTCGATTGGATCGGACTCAAGCTCGAGATCCCCGTCAAGTCATCGCCGATCAATCGTGCCGGTCACTCGTACTTTCAGTACGCCGAAGCGCGGAGTATCGGGACCGAGCAAGATGCGGCGGACGACGCCGCCAAGCGCGCCAAGCGCGAGGAAGCGATCGCGGCCAAGAAACCGACGATCGAGGAGTTCGACAAAGCGTTCGCCGACACGCCGAAGCCATTCGTCAAGCAGCTGTCGGCCGACGTCGCGGCGACGCTCGTCTCGCTGCAAGCGCTCGACGTTGCCGCGCGCGACAAGTTCGGCGATGGCGCGCCGAGCTTCCGCAAGCTGCGCGAGGTGCTCGAGGAAGAACAGCGCGTGGTGGGCCAGCTGCTTGCCAAGAAGCTCGAGCAGGATCCGGACCCGGTGGAGGCGGCGCCCGCCGCGGCCGACGCCGCCGATGCCGGCGCTGCGTTAGGCGACTCCCAAGCCCCGCGGATTCTCTCGGCCGAGCCGGTCGATCGCAACGACGCCGCGTCGCGCGTCCTCTCGGCCGCGCGGTACCTGAGACGCACCGAACCGCTGAGCCCCGCCTCGTATCTCACCCTGCGCGCGCTGCGTTGGGGCGAGCTGCGCGCGGCCGGCAGCAATCCGGATCCGAAGCTGCTCGAGGCGCCCACCACGCAGGCCCGCACCCAGCTGCGCGGGCTCATGCTCGACTCGGCGTGGGAGCAACTGCTCGAGACGTCGGAGACGGTGATGGGGACGCCCGTGGGCCGCGGGTGGCTCGACCTGCAGCGCTACACGCTCACCGCGTGTCAAGCGTTAGGCGACGACTACGCGATCGTAGCGTCGTCCATCCGCGGGGAGCTGCGCGCCGTGTTGGGCGCCATCCCGACGCTGCCGCAGATGACGCTCATGGACGACATGCCCACGGCCACGGGCGCAACGCTGCAGTGGCTGCGCGACGAGAAGATCATCGGTGGCGAGGACGATGTCGCGGACGAGGGCGTCGCCGCGGCGCCGCTCGTGAGCGGTGAGGCGCAGGCGCGCGAAGGCCGCGCCGGCCTCGAGCGCGCGGCCAACGAAGTCCGCGCCGGACGTCCGGAAAAAGCCATCGAGATGCTCATGCGCGCGCTCGATCGCGAGAAAACGCGTCGCGGACGATTCCTGAGGCAGGCCGAGCTCGCGCGCATCATGGTCGATGCCGGATTCGTCCAGCTCGCGCAGCCCATTCTGCAGGAGCTCATGGCGGACATCGAAGCGCACAAGCTCGACGAATGGGAAGCGGGCGATCTCGTCGCGCGGCCGATGGCGCTCATGTACCGCTGCCTGGAGAAGCTCGACGGCGACTCCAGCGCGCGTCACGATCTCTACACGCGCATCGCGCGGCTCGATCCACTGCAGGCGTTGGGCTTCGGGCAGGGCTGACCGGTGCCACGATCCCGGCCGTCGCGCGCCGAGCTCGAGCAGACGGTCCAGCAATCGCTGCTGGATCGTCTCATCGATTTGTCGCCGCGCGAGCGCAGCGAGCCGGCTATCACGTGGGCGCAATCGGTGCGCGACCTCAAACGCTCGGTGCATCGCGATCTCGAGGCGCTGCTCAACACGCGCCGCACGCCTAACGCAGCCACCGATGCGAGCCCCGAGCTCAAGGCGTCGATGTACAACTACGGGCTGCCCGATATCAGCTCGATGAGCCGCGACGCGCACGATTCCCGCACTCGGCTCCTGCGGCTGGTCGAGGACGCCATCTCGGTGTTCGAGCCGCGGCTCGCCAACGTCCGCGCGTCGTTCGTGGAGGAAACGGGCGCCAATGCCAACCGCCGCGATCTGCACTTCGTCATCCACGCGTTGTTGCGCATGGATCCCAATCCCGAACCGGTGTTGTTCGATACGACGCTCGACGCGTCGAGCGGCGAGTATCAGGTGACGGGAGACGCCGGTGCGTGACGAGCTGCTGTACTACTACGAGCGCGAGCTGACGTTTCTGCGCCGGATGGGCGCCGAATTCGCGCAGGCGTATCCGAAAGTCGCGTCGCGTCTCCAGATCGAACCGAGCAAGTGCGAGGACCCGCACGTCGAGCGGATGCTGGAAGCGTTTGCGTTTCTCGCCGCGCGCGTGCACCTGAAGCTCGACGACGACTTCTCCGAGATCAGCGACGCGTTGCTGAGCATCGTGTATCCGCACTACATCCGGCCCATTCCGTCCATGACGCTGGTCGAGTTCGAGCTCGACCCGGAACAGGGCAAGGTGATGACGGGCGTGCGGATCCCGCGCGGATCGCAGCTGCTCTCGCGGCCGGTGGCCGGGACGCCGTGCAAGTTCCGCACGGTGTACGACACCACGTTGTGGCCGATCAGCGTATCCGCCGTGCAGTGGACTACACCCGACCGCCTGCGGCCGCCGGTCAAGGCGCCCGATGCGATCGCCGCGTTGCGCATCGAGCTCTCGTGCTTTCCCGACGTGTCGCTGTCCAAGCTGGCGTTGGACACGCTGCGCTTCCACGTCGCGGGCGACTCGTCCACCGTGTACTCGCTGTACGAGTTGTTAGGCAACAACTGCGTCCGCATCGTGGCGCGCGATCCCGGCGCCAAGGCGGGCGGCCGCTCGATCACGCTGCCGCCCGAGGCGCTCACGCCGGCCGGCTTCGCCGACGAGGATGGGATGCTGCCGTACCCGCGCCGCTCGTTCGTCGGGTACCGGATGCTGCAGGAGTATTTCACCTTCCCCGAGAAGTTCTTGTTCTTCGATCTCGCCGGGCTGTCGCAGCTGCGCGCGGCAGGCTTCGGCGACAAGGTCGAGCTGATCCTGTTCATCTCGCCGTTCGAGCGTGCCGACCGCCGGCCGATGCTCGAGGCGTCGATCACCGAGCGCACGATTCGGTTAGGCTGCACGCCGGCGGTGAACCTGTTTCCGCAGACGTCGGAGCCGATACTGCTCACCCAACGGCAGCACGAGTACCTGCTCGTGCCCGATGCGCGGCGGCGTCAGTCGGTGTCCGTGTTCTCGGTGGACGATGTGTTAGGCGTGTCGCCGGGCGCGAGCGCGCCCGAGCGGTTCGAGCCGTTCTATTCGTACCGGCACGCGACCGCCGGGAACACGCCGCAGCAGTTCTGGCATGCGGTGCGTCGCACCGCGGGGTGGCGGCCGGATGGCGGCTCGGACGTGTATCTCTCGTTCGTCGATCTTTCCTCCGCGCCCGTGGAGCCGGACGTGGATGCCGTCACCGCCCGCCTCACGTGCTACAACGCCGATTTGCCGAGCCGGCTGCCGTTCGGCAGCGACGCCGGCGACTTCGAGCTGGATGGCGGCGGCCCGATCAAGCGCATCACGGCCATCGTCAAGCCGACGTCGGTCGTGGAGCCTCCGTTAGGACAACCGCAGCTGTGGCGCCTCATCTCGCAGTTGTCCCTCAACTACCTGTCGCTCATCGAGGGCGGTGCCGAGGCGCTGCGCGAGATTTTGCGGCTGCACAACTTCGCCGACAGCGCGGCGGCGGAAAAACAGATCCAGGGCCTCGTGTCGGTGGCCGGCTCGCCGGCGTATTCGCGCGTGTCGTCGGCGCACGGGCTGAGCTTCGCGCGCGGTACGCGCGTGGACGTGACGCTCGACGAAGAGCAGTTCACCGGCGGCGGCGCGTTCCTGTTCGCCACAGTGCTCGAGCGCTTTCTGGGTCTCTACGCATCGATCAACAGCTTTTCGATTCTCGCCGCGCGCACCACACAGCGTAAGGACGTGATGTGCGTGTGGCCGCCGAGGGCCGGATGGAAGACGCTCCTGTGACCGACGCGCTCGAGCGCACGCTGCGCGACGATCCGAACTCGTTCGAGTTCTTCCAGGCCGTGCACCATCTGGAGCGGCTGCGTCCGTCGCGCGCGCCGGTGGGTGGATTCGGTGCGCCGGCCGATGAAGTCGTGCGCTTCGGCGCGCACACCTCGGTGGCGTTCCCGGCCAGCCAGATCCAGTCGCTCGAGTTCGACGCCACCGGGCCGGTGCGGATGCGCGTCAACTTCATGGGCCTAACGGGGCCGCAGGGCGTGCTCCCGCTGCACTACACGTCGTTGGTCGCCGAGCGCGAGCGGGCGCGCGACACGGCGCCGCGCGACTTCATCGACATCTTCAACCACCGCATCATCTCGCTGTTCTATCGCGCGTGGGAGAAGAACCGGTTCATCGTGCCGCACGAGCGGGAGCAGAACGACCCGCTGATGCGGCACCTCATGGATCTGGTCGGCGTGGGCACACCGGGCCTCGACCACCGCCTCGCCGTGCGCGACGAGACGCTGCTCTTCTACAGCGGATTGTTCGCGCTGCCCACGCGTCCGGCGGTCGCCCTCGAGCACCTGGTGGAAGATTATTTCGGCGTCCGCGCCGAGATCGAGCAGTTCGTGGGCGGCTGGTATCCGCTCGACGCCGCCACCCAATGTGCGTTAGGCGCCGACGATTCGGCGTCGTCGCAGCTGGGGCAGGGCGCCGTGGCCGGCGACGAAACGTGGGACCAGCAGGCGCGCATCCGCATTCGGTTAGGCCCGATGCCGCGCGCCAAGTACGACATGTTCCTGCCCGACGGCGGCGCCCACGACGAGCTGCGCGCCCTCGCGGCGTTCTTCACCGGCGGCCGGATCGACGTCGAAGTGCAGCTCATCCTCGATCGGACCGACGTGCCGTCCTGCGTGCTCGGCGCCGACGAGGCACAAGCCGCTCCGTTGGGTTGGGCGACCTGGCTGCGCAGCGCGCCGCTGGATCGCGATCCCGATGACACCGTTCTCACTCTCTAAAGCACGGACCGGAGTCTTATGACCGTCAACCTCAAGCATCTGATCGGGAAGCTGAATCCGGTGACGCGCAACGCGCTCGAGTCGGCGGCCGGACTGTGCCTCTCCCGCACGCACTACGACGTCGAGGTCGAGCACTACCTGATGAAGCTGCTCGACACGCCCGACAGCGACCTCACGTTCATCCTCAAGCACTACGGCATCGACCGCTCGCGGCTCGCGGCCGAGCTCACGCGGAGCCTCGACCGGTTGAAGTCGGGCAACGCGCGCACGCCGGCCTTGAGTCCCAAGCTGGTCGACATGTTCACCGAAGCGTGGACCATAGGGTCGGTGGACTTCGGTGCGAACAAAGTGCGCAGCGGCCACACGATTCTGGCGCTCACGTCGGATCCCGAGCTGGCGCGCATGGTCGGCGACGCGAGCAAGGAATTCACCAAGATCCCGTCCGAAGCGCTGCGCAAGGATCTGGCGGCGATCGTCGCGTCGTCGTCCGAGGAGATCGGCGGCGCCGGCCCGGACGAATCCGGCGAGGGCGCGCCGCGCGCCGCCGGCGGTCGCACGCCTAACTTGGAGCAGTACACGGTCGACCTCACGCAGAAGGCGCGCGACGGGAAGATCGATCCCGTGTTGGGCCGCGACTTCGAGGTCCGTCAAGTGGTCGACATCCTTACGCGGCGCCGGCAGAACAACCCGATCCTCGTGGGCGAGGCCGGCGTCGGGAAGACGGCCGTGGTGGAAGGCTTCGCGCGGCGCATCGCCGAGGGCGACGTGCCGCCGGCGCTCAAGAACGTCACGCTGCGCACGCTCGACTTGGCACTCCTGCAAGCCGGCGCCGGTGTGAAAGGCGAATTTGAGAATCGCCTCAAGGGGCTGATCGAAGAGGTGAAGCAGTCGCCCACGCCGATCATTCTCTTCATCGATGAAGCGCACACGATGATCGGCGCGGGCGGCTCGGCGGGCCAGGGCGATGCGGCCAATCTGCTCAAGCCCGCGTTGGCGCGCGGCGAGCTGCGCACGCTCGCGGCCACCACGTGGTCCGAATACAAGAAGTACTTCGAGAAGGATCCGGCGCTCGCGCGCCGGTTCCAGTTAGTCAAGGTGGAAGAGCCGAGCGAGGACCAGTGCCTGCTCATGATGCGGGGCATCGTGCCGGCGCTCGAGCACCATCACAAGGTGCGCATCCTGGACGACGGCGTCGACGCCGCCGTGCGCCTGTCGCACCGGTTCCTCGCCGATCGCCAGCTGCCCGACAAGGCGGTGAGCGTGCTCGACACGGCGTGCGCGCGCCTTGCGTTAGGCCAGAACGCTACGCCGCCGGCGATCGAAGATGCCCAACGCCGCCTCGACGACCTCGCGGTGCAGGACCGCGTGCTGTCGCGCGAGGCGGCCGTGGGCACGGACCACGGCGAGCGGTTGGGCAAGATCGCCGCCGAGCGCACGGAGGTCGAGGCGAACCTGGCCGCGCTCACCACGCGGTGGACCGAGGAGCGCGACCTGGTCACCAGGATCCGCGAGCTGCGCGAAAAGCTCGAGGCCGGCGCCGGCAAGAACGGCGGCGGGGACGGCACGAGAGCGCATCGCGACGAGTTAGGCGGATTCCAGGATCGCCTCACCAAGCTCCAGGGCGAAACGCCGCTCGTCCGCGTGTGCGTGGATGCCGGCATCGTGGGCGAGGTGATCTCGGGGTGGACCGGCATCCCGGTCGGCAAAATGCAGCGCGACGAAACGGCCACCGTGCTCGAGCTCGAGGGCCACTTGGGCAAGCGGCTCATCGGCCAATCGCACGCGCTCGAGCTCATCAGCCGCCGCATCCGGACGTCGCGCGCCGGCATCGAAGATCCGAACAAGCCCAAGGGCGTGTTCATGCTCGTGGGCCCGAGCGGCGTCGGCAAAACGGAGACGGCGCTGGCGCTGGCCGACCTGCTCTACGGCGGCGAGCGGAATCTCATCACGATCAACATGTCGGAGTTCCAGGAGGCGCACACCGTGTCGACGCTCAAGGGGTCGCCCCCGGGCTACGTCGGCTACGGCGAAGGCGGTGTCCTAACGGAAGCGGTGCGGCGCCGCCCGTACTCGGTGGTGCTGCTCGACGAGGTCGAGAAGGCGCACCCCGACGTGCTCGAGCTCTTCTTCCAGGTGTTCGACAAGGGACAGATGGAAGATGGCGAAGGGCGCCAGATCGATTTCCGCAATTCGATCATCATCCTGACCACCAACGCGGGCACCGAAACGATCATGAAGCTGTGCGCCGATCCGGAAACGGCGCCGAGCGATGAAGGGTTGGTCAAGGCGCTCAAGCCCGAGCTCGACAAGGTGTTCAAGCCGGCGTTCCTCGGCCGCATGGTGGTCATCCCGTACTTCCCGATCCGCGACGAGAACCTGAAGCGGATCATCAGGCTCAAGCTGGCGAAGATCCAGCGCCGCCTAACGGAAACGCACCGCGTGGCCATGACGTTCGACGACGCGCTGATCAATCAGGTGGCCGAGCGGTGCACCGAAGTCGAGAGCGGCGCGCGCAACGTGGACAACATCCTCACGAACACGCTGTTGCCCGAGATCTCGCGCGAGCTGCTCGAGCGCATGGCGGCGGGCGATCGCCTCACCGCGATCAACGTGGGCGTGCGGCCGGACGGCACGTTCGACTATCAGGT
>JANWIK010000171.1 GCA_025449955.1 Gemmatimonadaceae bacterium | reverse complement strand
CCGTCCAGCGTCGTTTGGGCTCGCTGGTCGAGCGTCGGCGACCACCCGTGCCGCATCACGAGGCCACCGGTCACCTGCACGCGCTGGCCGCGCACCAGCGTGTCGACGATGAGATCGGCGAGTCCCGAATTGGCGGTGGTGCGGGCACGAACCGACTGCAACGGGGCGCCGGGATCGAGCGGAAAGGCTGCATGGTGCTCGTCGACGAGCGTGAGGAACCGGGCCTCGAGCGCTGCCACGACGCCGCCGGCATAGAGCACGTCGCCCACTCGGCGCGCATCGGGCGCAGCAGCCACCAATTGCGCCAGGTGGGCCGGATGGGCACCCACGCGCACCGGCAGCGACGCGATCGACACGCCTAACGGACCGGCGTGGTGGAGCACTTGGGCCAACCGGTGCGACGGCGTCGCGGCGTCGGACGTCCATGGGCGCGGCCGCCGCTGCGCCGGCGCGGGGTCGGCCACGACACCGCCGCCGATCGTGGCGAGCGGCGACGCGCTTCGGAGCACGAACCGGTCGCCCGCGCGCGCGACGATCGGTGCATCGAGCACCACGCGCGCGTGCTTGCGGCCGCCGGGCGCCAGCGCGCCGCCCGCGGCCACGATGCGCGCACCCACGTCCACCGTGCCCAGGTGAAAGCGCACCGTGGTGCGCGGGCCGAGCGCGCGCGGCGCGTCGGGGAGGAGCGCCACCTGAGCCAGCAGCACCGGCGATGCGGTCCACGCGTCGTCGGCCACGAGCACGCTGCCCCTGCCTAACTCGGACACGCCGACGCCCGCGAGCGCGATCGCCGAGCGCGTACCGGGCATCGCGGCACTCACGCTCGCGCCGTGGGATTCAATGTTGCGGACGCGCGCCGGCACGCCGCCCGGCAACACGCGCACGGCCGCGTCGCGCTCGAGCCGTCCGCTCCACACGGTGCCCGTGACCACGGTGCCGGTGCCGCGCACGCTGAACGCGCGATCGATGGGCAGACGAAAGAGGTCGGCGGCATCGCGCGACGGCAGCGCGCGCACCGCGCGGGCGAGCGTGTCGCGCAACACGTCGAGCCCGCGCCCCGAGATCACCGACGTCTGCACCATCGGCGCGCCCTCGAGCGCCGTGCCCGCGACCAACGCCTGCACGTCCTCGCGCACCAGCCCGAGCCACTCGTCGTCCACGAGATCGCACTTGGTGAGCGCGATGACGCCGCCGCGCACGCCTAACAGATCGAGGATGGCCAGGTGCTCGCGCGTCTGCGGCATCACGCCTTCGTCGGCGGCGATCACGAGCAGCACCAGATCGACGCCCGTGGCGCCCGCCAGCATGTTGCGCACGAACGCTTCGTGGCCCGGCACGTCGACCACGCCCAACACCCCATCGGCGCCCAGGTCTAACGGAGCGAATCCGAGGTCGATGGTGATGCCGCGGCGCTTCTCTTCGGCCAGCCGATCGGTGTCGACGCCGGTGAGCGCTTTGACGAGCGCGGTCTTGCCGTGATCGACGTGACCGGCGGTGCCTAGAATCACACGGTGCTCCAGGCGCCGAGCTCCCACACGTCGAACGCGTTGAGCGCGCGGCCGTCGGCGACGTGGTGCTGCAGGAACTCGCGCAGCAACCGCTGGTGCGCGCGCAGCTCGCGCGACGCGAGCGGCGCCGCGTCGGTGCGCCCGGTGTCGCACCATGACCCCACCGCCGCGCGCGCCGCCGGCGGCAGCGCGCGCGCACCGGGATACTGCCGCGAGCACGACCGGCACACCACGCCGCCCGCCGCGTGACTGAAGGGCGCCGAGGCGCTGTCCTGGATCTCGTCGTGACACACCGCGCACCCGTCGAGCGACGGCGCGAAGCCTAACTGTGACACGAGCCGCCACGCGCCGGCGAGTCCCGCCTCGCCCGCGCGCGCCGGCTCCGATTCGGCAATCCGGTCGAGCGAGTCGGCGACGGCGTCGAACATCTCCTGGTTCGTCTCGTCCACCGCGCCGAACCGCAGCACCAGCTCCACCACCGCCGATGCGCTCGCAAACCTCCCGAGGTCGCCCCCGATCCCCGCGCGCGATTTGTTGATCTCGAAGGCGCCGAGGGTCTGCAGCTCCCTCCCCTCTTTCAAGTGAATCTGCGCCGCGCCCTGCGCGAACAGATCGAGCGCCGTCCCGAACCGGCTCTTCGCCCGCTTCGCCCCCCGCGCCATTGCCGACTGCACGCCTGCATCACGCGTGACGAGCCGCACGACGACGGAGGTCTCGGAGTACGGGAAGACGTGGAGGACGATGGCGTCGGTGGCGAGAAGCATCCCGAAATCTGGGGAAGCGCTGACGCTGGGGGAAGCGATGCCTGAAGGCCGGGAAGCGGCGCCTGCGGCGCCTTGGGGAACGGGGAAAAGGGACCGGGGCGCGAGTCCACGATCTCGCCCCTTTCCCGTTTCCCTATTCCCCAAGACGCCGCCAGGCGTCGCTTCCCCGCTGTTAGCGTTTCCCCCACGTCAATCTCGCCCCCACATCCACCGCCATCCCCGGCGCGCGATACCCGAAGATCGACTCGTATCGTGTGCCAAACAGATTCGCGATGCGCCCTGTCAGCGTCAGCGCCGGCGTCGCGCCGTTGGCGTCGATCACTGTCAGCTCGCCGGCGAGATCGTAAAGCGTGTACGCCGGCGCTTCGACGCGGACGAAGTTGAGGAAGTCCAAGTCGACGCGGTTGCCGACGTACGTCGCCGTCGCGAAGAGGGCGCCGCGCGACGAGGGGCGGAACGAGAGCGTGGCGTTGGCGAGATTCGTTGGGCGGCGAAGGAGGCGCTGGCCGTCCACGAACGTAGCGCCGGGGCCGGCGTCGACGCCGGCGTCGGTGACGCGCGTGTGCTGCCACGTGTAGCTGGCGGCGAGCGAGAAGCCGCTCCACGTGCCGCTGCGCGCGCCTAACTCGAGGCCGTCGGCCGTCGCGGCGGCGAGATTGAAGTAGTTGGGCAGCGTCGTGTCGGGCGAGTTGCCGTCGTATTGGATCATGTCGCGGAAGCGTTGGGCGAAATAAGTCGCCGAGAGAACCACGGCGCCGTGCGCGACATCCTGATCGAGGCCCGCTTCCCAGCTTTGCGAGCGCTCGGGGCGGAGCGCAGGATTGCCGCGCGCGAACGCGGCTTGCGACGTCGTCTCGTCGAAGGTCGGCTCCCTGAACGCGTTGCCCACCGACGCGCGCAACGCCGTGCCGGGCTTGAGCACGTAGCCGGCGGCCAAGCGGTACGTCGTGAACGTGCCGAACTGGCTGTTGTCATCCGCGCGCACGCCGGCGGTGTACGAGAGCGCGCGGCCCACGTTGCCTAACGCCTGGGCGTAGTAGGCGTGCAGCGTGCGCTGGAGCGGGTTCGAGCCCGTTTCCCTCGCCCGCTGCTGCTCGGCGGTGGCGCCGGCGGTGAGCGCGGCCCACGGCGCGGCGGCGAAGTCGAGTCGCGCGTCGCCGCTCCGGCGATAGATGCCGGTCTGCGTGGTGAAGCAGAAATCGCACTCCTCGCCGGGCGTCGCGGGCAGGTCCGCCGACTCGTCGTGCTCGTCGCTCGCCGCGAGCTGGACGTGGGCCGTGAGGCGCTCCGTTAGGCGCCGGTCGGCGGCCAGCGAGCCCAAGAACCGGTTCTCGAGGTGGAACTGATTGCTGTCCACCACCGCGCCGTAGAAATTGGTCGGGATGTGCGCGCCGGCTTCCTCATCCCGCAGCATGAAACGCACCGTGGTGGCGGCGTCCGGCGCAATGTGGAACTGGCCGCTGTAGATGTCGTTCCGGTCGGAGCTGTTGAAGTCGTAGATGCCATCGGTCCGGTGCCTCGCGACGGACGCCGAGCCGCCTAACGAAGCGTCGCCGCCGGCGAAGGAGGCGGTGGCGTTGGACGTGCCGTAGGTGCCGCCGTCCGCTCCTAACGAGAACTGGCTGGGCGCGCCGGCGCCCGCGCCGGTGCGGGTGAAGATCTGGATCACGCCTGTCACGGCGTTGGACCCGTACAGCACGCTCGTCGGGCCGCGCACGATCTCGATGCGGTCGATGTTGTCGGTCGTGAGATTCGCCAGATCGATGGCGCCGCCGGGATCGTTCACCGGCACGCCGTCGACGAGGATCTCGGTGTAGTCGCTCTCGCCGCCCCGCACGAAGAGCGACGTCTGCGCACCGAAGGACCCGCTCTGCGGCGCGAACACGCCCGGCACACCGGCCAACGCATCCTTGAGCGTCGTGATGCCTTGCGCGCGGAGATCGGCGCCCGAGATGACGGTGGTGCTCGCGAGCGGCGCCACGGGCTTCACGTCGACGCGCGTCGCGGTGATGACGACAGGCGTGAGCGTCGCCGTGTCGCTCGATGATTGTTGGGCGGCGCTGACGTTAGGCAGCAGGGACGCCGCCGCGATGGCGGCGAGACAGATGGATGTACGCACGTGCAAGTCCTCGGAAGGCGTGGTGGTTGGTTCGTTTTGTTTTTCAAACACGAGAAGGTGTCCATACCAGTGTCGTTGCACTCGGCGCCGAGCAGCCGAACGATCCGAAGTGATCCGCGCAGTTTCAGATTTGATCCGTGTCAACAGAGCGAAGAAGCTCACCAGGTGGTTGCTCATGGCCCGCGTCCGCGAAGGGGAAGCAGGGCCGGCGCGCCGACCGCCGGATCATGGGTCACGACGAGGGGCCAGTCGTACACGGGCTCGAGCACCGACGCCTGCATCACCGCCGACGGCGCACCAGCGGCAGCCACGCGCCCTTTGTCGAGCAGCACCATCTGGTCGGCGAACCGGGCCACGAGATTCAACTGATGGCTCACGAGCAGGACGGCCATCCCATCGTGCGCCAGGCGCGCGAACAGCTCGAACATCGCCATCTCGTGCGCGATGTCGAGAAACGTGGTGGGCTCATCCAATACCAGCGCGTCGCCGCCCTGGGCCAGGGCGCGCGCGATGCGCACGCGCTGCCATTCGCCGCCCGAGAGCTCGTGCGTGCGCCGGTCGGCCAGCGGCTCGATGCCGGCCAGGCCGATGGCGCGGCCTTGGGCCGCGACATCGGCCGGGCCGGCGGCGCGCCACGCGCCCTCGTGCGGATACCTGCCTAACGCCACGTACTCGCGCACCGGCAGCGGGAACACCAGCGCCTCGCGCTGCGTCACCACCGCCACCCGGCGCGCAAAGGCGCGCCGGTCGAGCGAGTCGAGCGACGCGTCGTCGATCGCGATCGCACCGGCGGCGCGTTCCTGCAGCCGCAGGAGCGCGCCCACCAGCGTGCTCTTCCCGCTGCCGTTCGGCCCGACGAGCGCGGTGATGGCGCCCCGCCCCGCCTCGAACGACACCCCGTCCACCGCCGGCTGCTCGGCGCGCGGATAGCGCACGACCACGTCGCTGAAGCGGATCACGCGAACCGCCGCAGCTGGATGAGAAAGAACGGCACGCCCACCAGCGCGGTCACCGCGCCCAACGGAAGGTCGGCCGGCGGGTGCGCGACGCGCGCCACGAGATCGGCGCTCACCACGAGCGCGGCGCCCAACACCGCCGATCCGACGAGCAGCGGCCGATGCCGGCGCAGCCCCGCGGCCCGCACCATGTGCGGCACCACGAGACCCACGAACCCGACGAGCCCCGCCGCGGCGACGGTCGCGGCGGCCAGCAGGGAGCTCACCAGGTACACCGTCCGCCCCGCCCGCTCGGCGTCCACGCCCAACCCGGCGGCGCTCTCTTCGCCTAACGCAAGCAGGTCGATGTCCCGGCCCATGGCCAGAAGCGCCGCGCCGCCCACGGCCGTGTACAGGGCGAGCCAGCGCACTTGCGTCCAGTCCGCGCCGGCCACCGAGCCCATCATCCACCACAGGGCGCCGCGCACCGTGTCGGCGGGCGCATCGGCCAACAGCACCATGATCGCCGCGTTGGCGAACGCGCCGATCACCACGCCGGCCATGAGCAGCACGCGCGGATCGGCCCGCCCGCCCGCGGCGCGCGCCGCGCCGATCGCGGCCACGATGGCCAGCGCCGCGCCGGCGAACGCGCCTAACGGCAGCACGAACGGCGACGCGAGCCCGAGCGACACCACCACCACCGCGCCCACCGCCGCCCCGCCCGACACGCCCAACAAGTACGGCTCCGCCAACGCGTTGCGCAGCGACCCCTGCAACGCCCCGCCCGACATGCCCAACGCCGCGCCCACCAACACCGCGAGCGCGACGCGCGGCAAGCGCAGCGCCCGCACGATGGCCACCGTGTTCGGGTCGCCGTGGCCCATCACCGCGGCCGCGATCGCGCGCGCCGAGAGCGGCACGGCGCCCCACACCACGCCGGCCACGACCAGCACCACCAGCGCGAGGATGGCCAGCGGCCAGAAGAATCGCCGCATCACGGCATCACCCCCGGATGCAGCAGCCGCGCCAGCTCGGCGGCGGCCTCGCCTAACTTTACCGACGGCCGCCCAACGAGCGCCGTGTCCACCACCACGATCTTCCCGCGCCGCACGGCCGGCACCGCCTGCCACCCCGCGCTCGCGCGGATGCGCGCGGCGCCCGCCGGCCCCGCGAGAATGAGATCGGGATTCCGCCGCACGATGTCCTCGAGCGACACCTGCGGCGACGGCCGCGGATCATCGTCGTAAATGTTGCGCGCGCCGGCGATGGCCAAGAGCTCGCTCTGGAAGCTGCCGTGCCCAACGGTGATCACGGGCTCGTCCCAGATGTGCCAGAACACCCTGGGATGCGGCAGCGAAGCCGTGGCCGCGCGCACCCGCGCCAGCGCCTTGTCCACCGTGTCCACGCACAGCGCGGCCCGCGCACTTTCTCCTGTGGCCCTGCCTAACAAAATGGCCGCCCGGCGGAAGTCGGCGATGCGGTCCGTGCGCAGCGCGAGCACAT
>JANWIK010000170.1 GCA_025449955.1 Gemmatimonadaceae bacterium | reverse complement strand
GTCCCCGGCAGCATCACGCCTGCCATGGCGGTCGTGGCGCCGGGACTCATGGTGATGGCCGCCATCTACTTCATGGGACAGGTGAGCGGCGCCCATCTGAACCCGGCGGTAACACTGGCGTTTGCCGTTAGGCGCAACTTCCCATGGAACCGCGTGCCGGGTTACATCCTGGGGCAAACGATCGGCGGTATGGCCGCTGCGCTCTTTCTCAGGCTCATGTTCGGCACGGTCGGCTTCCTCGGCGCGACGGTGCCGGGGGTGAGCGTCGGCAGCGGCAAGGCGCTGGCGATGGAAGTGCTCCTAACGGCGGGGCTGGTCAATACGATCCTTGGCACGGCCTCCGGCGCGCGCAACATCGGGACGAACGGCGCCATCGCGGTCGGGGGCTACATTGCGCTGGCCGGACTATGGGCGGCGCCTATAAGCGGCGCATCGATGAACCCGGTTCGATCGTTCGCGCCCGACCTCGTGCGCGGCGACTTCAGCACCACGTGGATCTACATAGTGGGTCCGGTGCTGGGCGCCCTCTTGGGCGTCGCTCTCGAGGCGATCCTGGTGGGGAAGCCCACCGCGGCTGGTTCGATCGCCGCGCAGGGCGCGCTCGGCATGGATGACTCCGCGGAGTGAAGCCACCGAGCGCTATCTGGCGCCACTGCCCAACGGACGACCAATGAAAATCGATCCCAAGGATTTTCGCGTGCGAGAAGGAGACACGGTCAGCCTCCGCGACTGGCCGACGAAGGTGAAACCCGGCTACACGTCGCAGGAGCAGTACCACGAGCGCCTAACGGAGCACGTTGCCCAACTGAGCAACCTGCAGCAGCTGCTCTACGCGTCGGACCGCTACGCCATCTTGATGATCTTTCAAGCCATGGACGCGGCGGGGAAGGACGGCGCGATCGCGCACGTGATGTCGGGCGTCAATCCGCAGGGCTGCCAGGTGTTCAGCTTCAAACATCCCAGTCCCGAGGAGCTGCAACACGATTTTCTCTGGCGCACCACGCGCGATCTACCGGAACGCGGACGCATCGGGATCTTCAACCGATCCTACTACGAGGAAGTACTGATCGTCCGCGTGCATCCCGAAATTCTCCGCGGCGAGGGATTGCCGGAGGTGCCGCACGGCAAGAAGGCTATCTGGCGTGAGCGCTACAAATCGATTGTGGACTTCGAGCGGCATCTGCATCGCAACGGAACGCGCGTCATCAAGTTCTATCTCCATCTCTCGAAGGACGAGCAACGCCGCCGCTTCCTTGCACGGATCGACGAGCCGAGCAAGAACTGGAAATTCAGCATGGCTGACGTGGCGGAGCGAAAATACTGGAAGCACTACATGAAGGCCTACGGCGATTGCCTCGGCGCTACGAGCACTGCGAACGCACCGTGGTACATCGTTCCCGCCGACGACAAGGAGAACTGCCGGTTGATCGTTTCGCGGATTGTGGTCGACACGCTCGAGCAGTTGAACATGTCGTACCCCAAGGCGAGCGCGGCGCGCAGGCGAGAATTGGCGTCCATCCGCAAGCACCTCGCGAAATGACGTGCCGATTCGCCTAACAACCCCGCCGGCTCAGGGCTCGTCCGCGCTCGGCCCGTAAATCTGTGGCACCGTGGAACCCATTGGGCGCAGGTATGTGCTGATCTGCCCGCGATGGTGCACAATGTCGAAGAGAAAGCTCCAGGCCATGTCCGACGCCGGTCGCTCGCTGCCGAAAAAATCCACCGCGGCTGTCCAACGCGCGGCGGGTAGCGCATTCAACCGCGCAACCAATCCGGCGCTCTGCTTTTCGTACGCGTTCACTACTTCCTTCATGCTCGCGGGGCACGGCGCAGGCGCCCACACGCCTTTGCCGGTCTCGAGTGATTCAAGGAGCATGGCCTCTTCGCCCACGATCTGCCACGCAATTTCCTGCGCGGTGCGCGACTTGGGATCGGGCCGGTAGTTGGACGTCTCCGGAATCCGAGCCAGCACGTTGCGGGTCGTCTTCGACTCGGTTGTCCAGAACGTTGTGAACCGCGATTTGTCGTCCATGGTGCCATCTCCCGGGATCAGTGCGAGGCCTCGAACCGGACTCGGCGCTATACTATAGTACTTCGGTGTTTCTACGGTAGCATAGCGGCCGCGGTCCGTCAAGCGCCTCCGCGAACCACGGGTCACCTGCGAGGTGACGGCATCGTGACGGCGCGGTCACGCGCTGCTCCTAACGATTCTCCCGGATGTGGTCGCACGGGGTCGAGTCCGTGCGGCAACTGCCGCATCCCCCGCGCAGTGACCACACTCGGAATCCGGAGCCGCAACATGCATCGCGTTCGCACCGTCACGATCGGCGCCCTCGTCGCAGCGGGTGCCATCACCCTAGGGGCCTGCGGCAGCAGCAATTCGACAGGTCCGAAGAACGTCGCCCCACCCGACTCCGTGCAGAGTGAGATCGCGCAGTCGATCGCCACCTCCATTGAGTCGCAAGTGGCCTCATTCACCACGATCGGCGCGTTCTCGTTCTTCACGCCGTTTCTGGCGTCGCCCGACGTCAACGTCCGCCAAGGCGCGTCCACCCTGGGCTCGTTGATGCGCTCGCACACCGCGGCGCGCGTTGGGACACTCAACTTTGGCAGCAATTGTCCAGCGGTGTCTCCATCCACGCCCGCGGACGAAGACGCTGACGGCGTCCCCGACTTGGCGACCTTCACCTACAACAGCACCGACTGCACCGACACCGAAAACGGTGAGACAGCCACGATCACGGGATCTTGGGTCGCGGGCGACACCACCGTGAATAAAGCCGACCTCGACGACAACGAGCAGATCAATAACATCCTGGTCACTGAGACGGGCTCGCAGGCGGCGTTTCGCATTGCGGCAAACGGTGGCATGTCGATCGCCGAAGTCACGGGCAAGGTGACGGTGAACTTGAACTTCTGGCTGGCAATACAGGAGACGGCGCCGCAGGCGTTGCACGACAGCCTTTCGTCGTCGGGCGGTGAGGAGTTCGACTTTGCGCCGAGCGGGAATCCACTCATCGAGGACAGCCAACTTCCGGCCGGGACGCTGCACATCAACCTCAACGAAGCATTCCTGGCGGGCGGTCAGACGGTCTACTCGTTCGTCATCACGACGCCGACGGCGCTCACGATCGATCCGACCTGCTTGTCGTCGGTCACCGCCGGCGTGGTGAACGTGACGTTCGGCACGGGCACGACGAAGGTCGAGACGATCACGTGGAACGGGTGCGGCGCGTATACGATCACCAAGGCCTAACGCTGCGGCGGCGGCGGCGCCGTGTGGCGGCGTTAGCGGCCGGCGTGGGAGGCCTCGGTCTCGAGGGCTCCCACGCGCTGGGTGATCATCGCGATGCGTGCGCGGAACTCCGGATCGGCGTTCCGCCACGCTGCGAGGGCCCGCCGGTAATGCACGAGCGCGCTGTCCGGCTCGCCGGCCCGATCGAACGCCTGTCCCAGAAGCGCGTGGACGTCGGTATTGGTGAGATAGTAGTTCGACGACTCCACGGCCCCGTGCAGCGGCGATTGGAGCACCGGGATCGCCTCGCGCGCGCGGCCGTCGGCAACGAGCAACCTGCCTAACTCGTAGTTGATCCGGCTGTATCCGTCGATCGGCGAGACTAACGCAGCGCGGAGCTCCCGCTCCGCGTCCGCACGGGCGCCGCGAGCCAAGAACAGGAGGCCGCGCGCGTAGTGGTGGAGCGCGCGGTCGCGGACGTATGCGCTCTTGGGGCTCCACGCCGTGAGGCTGTCGATGAGCGCCGAGAGGCGCGCCGTGTCTCCCGCCGCGGCGAGCGCCGTCGCCGAGTGTGTCGCCATCCAAATGTGCTGCCGCGCCACCAGGCCCGGCGCGGCGCGCGGGAAGTCCGGGGAGTCCCGCCACGGAGACGCGGCGATCGCGTCGAACAGCTGTGCAGACGCGCGATATTTACCCATCTCGAACAACACCTGGCCCTCGGCGACGGCATCGCCTGACCGGGGCGCATTGAAGCCGGGCGGTGCATCGTGCGTCGTTTCGACGAGGCGCTTGGCGTCCACCAGCGCTTCGCCTAACCGACCCTGATTGCGCAGGCTGATGACGAGCCACCACAACGCTTCGCCCCGGACGGCCGAGCTCCCGTACTGCAGCCGGTCGAGCAAGGTCCGGTCGGCGGCGGCAAAGTCGCCCGATCGAATGTCGATCACGACGCGCGGCACGACGTACCCGAACTCGCTCCCGCCCACGCGCTCGGCCATTTGCTCATCGGCCAGGGCGCTGTCGACGCGCAGCTCGCGCGCGAAGACGTCGGCGAGCGCCCACCACGCGGCGGCCGATGCCGATTGCGCGCGCGTACGCTCGCGTGCCGCGCGCTCGGCGGCGGGGAACGAGTCGACCGCGATATAGTCGGACTGGATGAGGTCGAGTGCATCACAGGCGGGGCACCATGCGCCGCGTCCGGTGAGGCTCAACGTGTCGAGGTGGACGGCGCGGCGTAGATGGGGCAGGGCGGCCAGGAAGTCCCCGCTCCACGAGATGGCCCTGCCTAACGCAAGCTCGGCGCCTGGTTCATCGGGATAGCGGGTGGCCAACGATTCAGCCAGCGACAGCTGTGACGGATCGTTGGTCAGGTACGCCCACGTCTGGCCGATGATCAACCGCTCGCGGTCCGACACGTGTCGGGCGAGCCGGAGCGACAGCGACAGATCGCGCCGAGCGGCGGGTCCGTCGGATCCCATCTCGCCGAGTCCCGCGTAGTAGGCCGCCATCGCGAACGTGGAGTCTTCGTCGAGCGCGGCGTGGAACAGCGGGACCGCGCTCTCGGCTTGTCCGTCGTAGTAGCGGCGCAGGCCGTCCTCGTACAATCGATGCGCGGCGAGCGACGACGTCGTCACATCGGTCAATGGCGCAGCCGGCGTGCGCAAGCCGAAGTCCGCCGCGACCTGCGCGGTGGCGCGATCGGCCAGCTCGAACACCGTGGCTGCATCGGCGGTATGCGTCAGGCCGGACTTGCCGGTGGCGAGATCGACCGGGCGCAACTCGAGATGCAGGGTGCTACCCGGGCCGGTGCCGTGGGCGAGCACCGCCTCGAGCAGCTCGTCGGCGCCGGCGCGGCGCGCGGCCTCCGAGATGGCCGACGGTGTCGCGTCGTGCGCGCCGATCTGACTCATCAGGTCGTAGAGGCGCTCATGACTCACGACGCGCAGGTCCGGCATCCGCGCGAGATCGTTGGCCAGGAGCTCGGCGAACGTCCTAACGGTGGCGCCCGTGTCGGCGCCGCTCGGATCCTGGACCCATCCCACGGCCACCACGGGGAGACGTGGCCGCGAGCGCGCCAGGCGCGGCGCGAGCGCGGCGAGGATGAACGCCGCGGCAAGGCCTCCGGCGGCGGCGTAGGCCAAGCGGCGGAGTCGCAGGAGACGGGATGGAGCGCCGTTAGGCGGCGACGCCGACGTCGGCGTGTCGCTCGACGGCGCGGTCTGCGGCGCGGCGGGTGCTCGGACCTCCGGCGCGGCCGGCGTCTCCTGCGGCGCGAGGGCAGACGGTTCCGCGCGACGCCGCACGCCCTCGACCATCGCGCGCGTCTCGCAGGACGGCTCGACCTCGAGATCCGTACGGAGCCGGTCCGCGAATTCGTTGTATGCGCGCAGCGCGCCGGCGCGATCGCCCTGACGGTCGAGCAGCGATACCAGTCGCCGGAGCGACCGCTCATCCAGCGGCGCCAGCCGCGCGGCGAGCCGAGCCCACCGCGTCGCTTCCGTTAGGCGGCCATCGCGCGCGTCGCCGTCGGCGAGCGTCCACGCCGCTTCGATGGCCCGCGTGCGCAGCTGCGCGCGCGTCGCGTCGAGCCACTGCTCGAGCTCCGCCGATGCGTCGGCGACGAAGAATCCGGCGAGCAGGTCGCCGCGATAGAGCGCCAGTGCGTCTTCGAGCCGGTGTTGGTCGAGCAGCTCCAGAAACTCGGCGACGTCGCAGCGGAGCATGGCCACCGCGATTCCGATCTCTTCTCCGCCGCGATTGGCGACGACGTGCTCGCCCAACTCGCGCCGCAAAAAATAGAGCGATTGCCGGAGCGCCTGCCGGGCCTGCGCCTCGGAGAGCTCGGGCCAAAAGAGCGCGAAGAGCTGGTCGCGGCGGTGAAAGCGCGACTCGACCGCCAGGTAGCCCAGCAGCGCCAGCCGCTTCGGTTGGGCGAGCACCGCTCGCAATTCACGGCCGTCCGCTCCTTTGAGCGCGAGCGTGCCGAGCATGTCCAGGCGAATCATGTCCCATCCAGGGGCCGACTGAGCCTACGATGCGCGTTCCAGGGTGGAAGGGCAAGTGATGCCGCGTCTTCGGCCTGCTCACCCGGCGCGGCGCACGTCTAACGTATGACGCTCTCGTGCCGGCCGGGCTTCCACAGCGCGAACGTGCCCGGTTTTGTCTCCCCTCCGGTGCAGCCGTCGACGTAGCGCAACTCGCCGACGATCGCCGAGTTGTCGTTGGCCGCGGTGCCGGTGAGATGCATCGTGCCGGAGCAGTGCTGGGCCGGATACGTCCAATCGATGTCCACCGTTAGACTGTCGCCACTCACGCGGCCCTTGCCGTGGCCGGTGACGTCGATGCCGGCGGTCGCCATCGTGACCGTGGCGTCCGAACCGGCGATCGACAGATCCCAGGTCAGCCCCAGGCGCGTGCGATCGAGCACGATGTGGCCGGCGTACGCGCCGGCGGTGATCGTGTCGTGCCGCGCCGGATGGTCCGATCCGTTAGGCAGCGCAAAGGCCACGATGTAGTCGCCGGGCGCGTCCGTATCGCCGGCCCGCGCGTGCAGCTCCTTGTGGCCGCCGGCGGCCACGACGAGGTACTGGCGTCCGGTCTTGGTTGTGTAGGTCATCGGCGACGCGTGCACGCCGGCCGGTAATTCCGCCGACCACAGCTCGGTGCCGGTCTCGACGTCATAGGCGTGCAGGCGATGATCCACGGCGCCGCCGGCGAACACGACGCCGCCGGCCGTGGTCATGGCGCCGCCCAGGTTGGGCGATCCCCACGCCGCGCTGCCCGCGACGCCCTCGAGCTGCGCCACGTGGCCTAACGGGCGGTCCCACTTCACCTGTCCGGTCTCGAGATCGATGGCGGTGAGGGTGCCCCAGGGCGGCGGATTGCACGGCGCACCGTCGGGCGCGATGAGATGCCGGCGCCGCATGGCGTACGGCGTTCCCGCCTGCGGTGCGAACTCGTCAAATCGATTCCCGCCCATCGTCTGGTGCACGCTATCGCGCGGCACGAGCTCCACCACCGTGATGACCCGGTTGGACGGTACGATGGCCAGATTCCTAACGGGATCGAGCGCCATGCCGCTCCAGTTCGACCCGCCGATATTGCCGGGGAAGAGCACCGTCGGCGTCGTCGACGGCGGCGTGAAGAT
>JANWIK010000169.1 GCA_025449955.1 Gemmatimonadaceae bacterium | reverse complement strand
TGATGAAGGGGAGCGCGATGCCGATGACCATGATCGTGGCCGTGAGGGCGAGCACCGGCCACGCGGCGCGGCTCTGCACGAACGGCACTTTGGCGGTGCGGATCATGTGCACGATGAGCGTTTGCGATAAGAGCCCTTCGACGAACCACGCCGACTGGAACAGCGCCTGGTGCTGCACGGCGTTCGCCTTGAACACGTACCACATGAGGAGGAAGGTGGCGACGTCGAAGATCGAGCTAATCGGCCCGATGCACACCATGAACCGTCCGATGTCATCCGCTTTCCAAATGCGCGGACGCGCGAGGTACTCGGGGTCCATTTCGTCGAAGGGAATCGAAATCTGCGAGATGTCGTAGAGCAGATTCTGGATGAGCAGCTGGATCGGGAGCATGGGCAAGAACGGCAGGAACGCGCTGGCGATGATCACGCTGAACACGTTCCCGAAGTTCGAGCTCGCCGTCATTTTGATGTACTTCATGATGTTGCCGAAGGTCTTGCGTCCCTCGAGGACGCCTTCCTCGAGCACCATCAAGCTTTTCTCGAGCAGAATGATGTCGGCGTATTCCTTCGCGATGTCGACGGCGGAATCGACGGAGATGCCGACGTCGGCTTCGCGCAGCGCGCCGGCGTCGTTGATGCCGTCGCCCAGGAATCCTACCGTGTGGCCGCGGCTGCGCAGGGCGCCGACGATACGCGTCTTCTGCGTGGGAGTGAGCTTGGCGAAGATCGTGGTGCGCGCGGCCAAGTCCGACAACTCGTCGTCGGACAGCGCTTCCAGGTCCGCGCCTAACGCGATGTCGCCGGGCTCGAGACCGACGTCGTGGCACACCTTGCGCGCGATGACGTCGTTGTCGCCGGTGAGGATCTTGACGGCGACGCCGTGGTCACGGAGCGCGGTGAGCGCGGGGCCGGCAGTTTCCTTGGGCGGATCGAGAAAGCCGATGAACCCCGCGAGCACGAGACATGACTCGTCGCTCACGGTGTACGCGCGATCGTGCACGGGGAATTCGCGATAGGCGACGGCGACGACGCGCAACCCGTCTTCATTCAGCTCGCGCGACAGATCGACGGCGCTCTCGGCGGCATCGGTCGTGAGCGGCGTGACCACGTCCTCGTCGCGCACTTGCGTGCAGACGGCGAGAATTTCTTCGACGGCGCCTTTGCAGATGAGCACGTGCGCCGTCTGCTTCTCCTCGAGGACGACGGACATGCGCTTGCGCGCGAAGTCCCACGGGATCTCGTCGACTTTGCGGAAATCCCGCTCGACGCGCAGCTCTTCCCGCAGATCCTTGTGCTCGAGCACCGCGCGATCGAGCAGGCTGCGGAGCCCCGTTTGGTACGTGCTGTTCAGGTAGGCGAGCGCGAGCACCGACTCATCGTCTTCGCCCACCACGTTGAGGTGGCGCTCGAGGATGATGCGGTCCTGCGTCAGCGTGCCCGTCTTGTCGGTGCAGAGCACGTCCATCGCGCCGAAATTCTGAATGGCATTGAGGCGTTTGACGATCGTCTTGTGGCGCGCCATGACCACCGCGCCCTTGGCCAGGTTCGCGGTGACGATCATCGGCAGCATCTCGGGCGTTAGGCCGACGGCCACGGCGACGCCGAACAGGAACGCCTGCAGCCAGTCGCCCTTGGACACGCCGTTGATCACGAAGACGATCGGCACCATCACGAGCATGAACCGGATGAGCAGCCAGCTCACCTTGTTCACGCCGATGTCGAACGATGTGACGGGCCGGCGTCCAATGAGGCTCCTGGCCATCGCGCCGAAGTACGTGCGATCGCCGGTGGCGATGACGACGGCGGCGGCCGTTCCGCTCACCACGGACGTGCCGAGGAAACCGATGTTGCGGAGTTCGCCTAACGTCACCGTGCCCGAGGCGACGTCGACCGGCGCGTCGCCCTTCTCGACCGGCACGGCCTCGCCCGTGAGCGCCGATTGACTCACGAAGAGATCCTTGGCCGACAGGAAGCGGACGTCGGCCGGCACCATGTCGCCGGCGGAGAGCGCGATCACGTCGCCGGGGACCAGCTCTTCGATGGGCAGCTCGCGGCGGCGGGCGCACGGCGATGGATCCTCGTCGGTGGGCTCATCGGTGCGCTCGACGGTGGCGCTCGTGCGCACCATGGCTTTGAGCGCCAATGCGGCGCGATTGGACCGGAACTCCTGCACGAATCTGAGCAGCGCGCTGATCGTGACCATCACCGAGATCACGATCACGGCTTTGACGTCGCCGGTGGCGTACGAGACGACGCCGAGTACGGCGAGGACGCCGATGAACGGATTGATGAAGGCGTGGACGAGTTGGACATACCATGCCGGCGCCTTCTCGTGCGCGATCTCGTTCAGGCCGATTTCGTCGCGGCGCCGCTCGGCGGCGCTGTTCGTTAGGCCGTGGCGCGACGTGTCCAAGCGCTCGAGCGCGGCGACGGCGGTCGCGCCCGCGTAGACAAAGAGTGCTTGCGCGCGCGGATCGCTCACGCCGGCCGAGCCCGGGTCGGACGACGCGCGGCTACCCGGGCGCAGGCGCAATAACTCCAGCGCCTGATCCGTCCATTGTCCGCCGCGCGCTCCAGGGCGCAGTGACGTCATCGGCATCGCGAAGATCCTCCCGCTCACAACACAACGGCCCCATCGCCCGGGAGTGAGCGAAGGGGCCAAAGGCAACAGCCGGCCGCCGATGGCGGCCGACCCCTCACTCGTCTGAGCTTTGGCACCGCGCCCCGTGAGAGATTCGCGTGCGAATCCCAGCCACGTTAGGCAAACCCTTGCTCGGGAGTGCCTGCTCTACCACGGACGTGCCTCTCTCGAGACCGCCGGGCAGTGGCCTGTGTGTGACGCGGGAACCTCGCCTACCGAGCTGCATGGTGACGCACGGTGTCCACCGCCGAGCGCCGGCGCGCAGCATAACCCGGGCTCTAATGAGTGTCAACCGCAGTCGGTTGCCAAACGAATCGACCAGATTCGGTGTATCATGTTGGCTCACCGCGACGCCTTCGCGCGTCGCCCAGATGCCTCGAGCTGGAGATGGATCGATGCGACGGATGAACCTGCTGACACTCGCGAGCATCGCGGCAGCCGTGCTCGCCTTCGGGCCCGGTATCGCGGCTGCACAAGGCTATCCCGGTGGTGGAGGCGGGGGCATGGGCGGCATGGGTGGAGGAGGCAGGCACGGCGGCTTCGGTGGCAACCGCGGCCAACAGCATCAAAAAATGTCCGAAGACGACATGCAGAAGCGCTTCGAAGACATGGCGGCACTCAAGCCCGCGCTCAAGGACATCGGCCTCGACAACACGCAAAAGGACACGCTCGAGAAACTCGAGAAGGCCTATCGTCCGCAACTCGGGGACTATGGTCGCGCGCTATGGTCGCTCTCGCAGAATGGCGGAGCAGATCCAGACTCGGTGAAGGCGCTTCGCACCGGAGCGCGCACGATACGCGATCAGGAATACACCGAGGCACGCGGGCTCCTGACGACCGATCAGCAGCCGAAGTTCGACCAGAACGTCGCGAAGATTCACTCGGACGAAGAAAAGCGCGACGATCAGATGCGCTCGCACATGGGTGGCGACGACGGTCCCTGACGCCCAACGGACTGGCTCGCCAGCCGGTATAGATGGTACGGTCCGCGGGCACCGGCCGTGGATCTCGCTACATCTCGCGAGAGGCATGGATTGCACGTGTCGTGCACGTTGGAAGTCGAATCCGCGCCCGCTCGGGGCGTCCCGGCTCGCGTGAGCGCGTTGGTGGACTCGAGCGCCGCGCAGCCGTCCGAAAGCGAGCGCACGTTCGCCGAAGAAGCGGCGCTGCTCGCCCGTGTGCAACGCGGGGACGTGTCGGCGTTCGACGCGATCGTGCGGCGCTACATGCGGCGCGCCTTTGCGGTCGCGTATCGTGTGTTAGGCCACCGCGAGGACGCCGAAGACCTGGTGCAGGATGCGTTTTTGACGGCGCTCGAGCGGATCGCGTCGTTCGATTTGACCCGACCGTTCGGACCGTGGTTCTTTCGCATCGTCGTGAATCGCGGACTCAACGCGCGGAAGGCACGGTCCATTCGGAAGACGGAGGCGATGCCGACGGATACGTTGGAGGCGCCCGAGCCGTCGCCGGCCGGCCACTACGAGCGGACGGAGATCCGCGAGCGGTTTCAGGCGGCGCTCGCGGGTTTGTCGCAACGGCAGCGAATGATCATCGAGCTGGCGGACGTCGACGGCCTGTCGGGCGTCGAGATCTCGGCAATGTTAGGCGTATCACAAGGGACGGTGCGGTGGCATCTCCACATGGCGCGCCACACACTGCGGAAAGCACTCGCGCCTTTGCGCGGAGAACGGACCCATGACTGACGAGTTGCAGAGCGGGCTCGATGCGGAGCTCGCGGCGGCGCTGCGACGCGCGGCCGGCGAGCCGCCGTACGGCGACGTAGACTGGGAGACCTTGGCGCGGCGCATCCACGCGACTGCGTTAGGCAGCCGGGTCGTGCCGGTGTCGCACCGGTGGTGGGAGCACGCGGCCGGGTGGACGCGCGCGGCCATTCCGTTGGCCGTCGCCGCCGGGCTGGCGGCGTTCGCGCTCATCGCGAGCGACCGGTCGGCAGCGCGAACGCCCGAGACGCCGACGTTCATGGAAGCGGTGACGGGTGCGGCGTCCGAGCAGGACGTGGCGGTATCGGTCGTGGGCCAACCCACCACCGAATCGTTCGCGGCCGAGGTCTTGGCACAATGACGGATCCTCGCGGGCTTCCTCCGTCGGCGCGGACCGACCAGTCGTTCTCGCCGCGCGCCATGGCGGCAGTCGTCGTGGGCGTGACGCTGCTCGCCGGCATTCTGGTCGGGATCGGTCTCGACCGCGCGTTCTTCCGGCCCTCGCACATGGGGCCGCGCTACGGCGATTTCGGCCGTGGGGCTAACGCAGACAGCGCGCGACAGCGCATGCGCGCGGAGTTCGCGCGGCAGTTGCACCTGACGCCCGATCAAGCGGCGCGCATCGATACGATCATGCAGCGCCGGACGGCCGCGCTGGATTCGATCCGGAAGGAGACCGGCCCGAGAATTCGCGCCCTCGTCGGCGCGACGCGTGCGCAGATCGACAGCGTGCTGACGCCCGAGCAACGGGATCAGTTCCGGTCGCTGCAACACCGTCATTCGCGCCGATTCCCGCGCGACAGCGGCAGCCGCGGCCCGCCTGCCTAACGCGAACCGGCCGCGGCTGCCACTTTGAGTCCGTCCGGCGCCATGGGCAGCGCCCGCACGCGCATTTCCGTCGCGTCGAAGATCGCCGCCGCCACCGCCGGGGCGAGCGCCATGATCGGCACCTCGCCCGCGCCCATCGATGGCTGATCGCGTCGATCGACGAGCACGACATCGATCGCCGGCACGTCGCTGAAACGCGGCACGCGATACGCGGCGAGGTGGGCGTTGCGAACCACGGCGTGATCGAACTCGATCGCCTCGAAGAGCGCGCCGCCCACTCCTTGCACCAGCGCGCCAGCGATCTGATTGCGCAGCCCGTTCGGGTTCACGATGGCGCCGCAATCGAACGCGGTCACCGCGCGCACGATGCGCACATCGCCGGAGCCTTTGTCCACCGACACCTCGGCGCACGTGGCGACGTAACCGCCCTTTTCGAATCCGCACGCGATACCGACGCCGCGTCCCGACCCGTGATTCGTCCCCGGCCATCCGAAGCGATCGGCGGCTTTCTGCACGACATCGCGCAGCCGCGGATCGTCCAGATTCTTGAGGCGAAACGCGACGGGATCGATGTCCACCATGTGCGCGAGCTCGCTCACGTGCGACTCGCGCGCGAAGTGATTGGCCGTGGCGGCGAGGGCGCGATACGAGCCTTGCCGGAGCGGCGAGTCCGACGGATGGAACGTGACTCGCTGATTGGCGATCGGGTACGGCGGCCGAATGGCGGCGGGGCCGGAATTGTAGTTGTCGAAGGTCCACGCCGAGATGATGCCGTCGGCGCCGACCCCGGCGTCGACATCGATCACGCCGGCCGGGCGGAAGTATGCCCAACGGAACTCTTCCTCGCGGGTCCACACCACCTTCACGGGACGGCGCGTCTGCTTCGCGAGGCGTGCCGCCTCGACGGCTGCTTCGCCCGTGTGTTTGCCGCCGTAGCCCGATCCGGTGTCCGGCACGATGACGCGCACTCTATCGTTAGGCATGCCGACCGCCTCGGCCACCTGGTCGCGGACGGCGAACGGACGCTGCGTTCCGGTCCATACCGTGATGCGGTCGCCGCCGGCGTCGCTCGTGTATTGTGCCAGCGCGGCGCGCGGCTCGAGCGGCACGTGCGCGATGTACGCCACGGTGTACGTGTGCGTGAGGCGGTGGGGCGCGGCCGCGAGCGCGGCGGCGACATCGCCGCGCACGAAGGGCTCGCTGGGACCGCCTTCACGTCCTCCGCCGGACGCGGCGGCCGCCGGCGTGTGCCGCAGGTAGTCGTAGATATCGCGCGACGATGGCGGTGCGCCGGGCGCGGGCGTCCACGTGGCGCGCAGCGCGCCTAACGCTTTGGCGGCGGCGGGTGCCGACGGCGCCGTGACGGCCACGAAGTCGCCATCGTGCGTTACCACGACATCGGGCATCGACTCGGCGGCGCCCGCATCGAGCGAGGCCAGCGTCGCGCCGATCGATGGCGGTCGCAGCACTTTGGCGTACCGCATGTCGGGCACGCGCATGTCCGACGTGTACTGGTGGCGGCCGGTGACGAGGTCGTGCGCGCCGACGCGCGGCGTCGACGTGCCGGCCACGGTCCATTGCGCCGCCGGCGTGAGCGCGACGTCGTCGCGCACGTTTTCGGTGATGGTGCGTCCGGCCGTCAGCTCGCCGTAGCCGATCGAGCGGCGGCGATGCGGATCGGTGACGCGTCCTCCGGCCGTCGTTAGGCTCGAAGCGTCGGTGTGCCAATGGTCGGCGGCCAGCGCGACGAGCCGCTCGCGCGCGGTGGCCGCCACTCTGCGCAGCTGCGTTCCCATCTGCGGTGTCGACCGGCTGCCGAACGTGCCCATGTCGAACGGCGTCAACATGGTGTCGCCCATCACCAGCGACACGGACGACATTGGCACGCGCAGCTCTTCGGCGACTTCCTGCGCCAGCGATGTGCGAATGCCTTGTCCGAATTCGACCTTGCCGGTGAAAACCGTGACGGCGCCGTGCTCGTCGATGTGGAGCCACGCGCTCACCGCTTCGGGGAGCTGCTGGTTGTCGGGTCGCCGACCTTCCGTTAGGCCGAGCGCCGGCGCGGCGAAGGCATCGCGCGTCACGAGCACCACCAAGAGTCCGCCACCCACCATCTTCAAGAACTCCCGGCGCGACGCGCCCGCGGTACGGTCCCGAGTGATCATGGCCGCTGGTCTCCGCTCACCGACGCGGCGGCGCGCCTCACGGCGGCGACGATGCGTGGATACGTGCCGCAGCGGCACACGTTGGTCTCGAGTGCGCGCGCGATGTCATCCGCCGTCGGCTCGGGCGTGGCGCGGAGCAACGCGACGCTCGCCATGATCATGCCCGACGTGCAGTACGCGCACTGGAACGCCTCCTCGGCGATGAAGGCGTCTTGCACGGGATGCAGGTGGCCGTCGTGCTCCAGGCCTTCGATGGTCGTGATCGGCGCCCCCACGGCGGATTGCGCGGGTATCGTGCACGAGGCGACGGCGTGCGAGCCCATCAGGACCGTGCACGCGCCGCAGCGTCCTTCGCCGCAGCCGTATTTCGTTCCGGTGAGGCCGAGCTCGTCGCGCAATACTTCGAGCAGCGTTTGCGAGGGATCGACGTCCACCGTGTGCCGATGCCCGTTGACTTGGATCTCGATGCGCATGCATGTCTCTCCGAAATCCGCGCGCCAGTTATCGCGGGAGTCATCGCAAGCATATCGCGTGCTCCGTGCGCACCGCAACGCCGTGCAGCGGACGCTGCCGTTCAGACGCGGTCGGCTCGCACGAGGACCCGTTCCGCGAGAGCCGGACCGATGAGCTTGCGACGGTGATTCACTTCGATCGTGATCGGTCCGCCGTAAGGCGCCCGCGCCACGACGCGCACGGTGCATCCCGGCGTCAGCGCGAGATCGGCGAGGTAGCGCAGCAGCATTGGATCTTCGTCGGCCACTCGCATGACCGTGGCCGCGGTACCGGCGTTGAGATCGGCGAGCGCGCGATAGCGCGCTTCTTCGACGGCACCCTCGCGACTCGGAATCGGCGCACCGTGCGGATCGACCGTCGGTTCACCGATCGCCAGGGCCATGCGGTCGATCAGCGCATCGGTCGCCGCGTGCTCGAGGCGCTCGGCTTCCACGTGGACTTCATCCCAGCCATAGCCGAGGGCGTGGACGAGATACGCTTCGATGACGCGATGGCGGCGCAGCGTGCGAAGGGCGCTCCGGCGCCCCTTCTGCGTTAGGCGGACGCCGCGGTAGGGCTCGTGCGTCAAGAGTCCCTGGTCGGCCAGGCGGCGGACCATCCCGGTGACCGACGCCGGCGTTAGGCCGAGGTGCGTCGCGAGGTCGGTGGTGGCCGCCGGCTCGCCGGCGCGCTCCAGCTCGTAGATCGCCTTGAGATAGTCCTCGACCGGCGCGGTGAGGTTGGGAAGCGCCGCGGCATTGGCCGACGGCGATCCTGCTCCCGCCTTACGACCCTTCTCGCGCGCGCCCATCAGCCCCGCACCAGTTGTGCGAGGAGCCACACGTTGAGCCCGGCAATCACGAACGCGACCGCGTAGGCGAGACGCTTGAGCCACGGCGGATTCACGTACTCGCCCATCTTCGTCTTGCTCGAGGTGAAAATCACGAGCGGAAACACCGCAAACGACAACTGCATGCTCAACACCACCTGGCTCAAGATCAGCAGTTTGGCCGTGCCCCGCTCGCCGAAGTAGAACGCCGCGATGACGGCGGGCAGGATCGCGATGCCGCGGGTGACGAGACGCCGGAGCCAGGGCCGCATGCGGATATCCAGGAATCCTTCCATGGTGATCTGCCCGGCGAGCGTGCCCGTGAGCGTGGAGTTCTGACCCGACGCCAGTAAGGCGAGCGCAAACACGGTGCTCGCGCCGCCGACGCCTAACAGCGGCGTCAACAACTTGTAGGCGTCCTGGATCTCGGCGACCTCGGTGTGTCCCGTGCGATGGAACGTGGCCGCGGCCACGACGAGAATCGCGGCATTGATGAAGAGGGCGCCCATGAGCGCCGCCGTCGAATCGAGGATGGCGTAGCGAATCGCCTCGCGCTTGCCGCGCGCGCTTTCGTCGTACCGGCGCGTTTGTACTATAGATGAGTGCAGGTAGAGGTTGTGGGGCATGACGGTCGCGCCCAAAATGCCGATCGCCAAATAGAGCATCGCCGGATTGCGCACGATCTCGATCGATGGGAGCACGCCACGCGCGGCTGCCGCGAGATCCGGCCGCGAGACGACGATCTCGAATACGAAGCACACGCCGATCGTGCCGATGAGGGCGATGACGAGTGCTTCGAGCGTCCGGTATCCGCGATGTTGCAGCACGAGGATGATGAGGACATCGAGTCCCGTGAGCAGCACACCGATGACAATCGGGATGTGGAACAGCAGATTGAGCGCGATGGCGGACCCGATCACTTCCGCGAGGTCGCAGGCAGCAATGGCGAGCTCGCACAGGATCCAATGCATGATGACCGTGGGCCGCGAGTAGCTGTCGCGAACCGCCTGTGCCAGATCACGCCCGGTGGCGATGCCTAACTTTGCCGCCAGCGCCTGGAGCAGAATCGCCAGCAGGTTGGAGATGACGACGACGCTGAGGAGCTCGTAGCCGAACGCCGATCCGCCGGCGAGACTGGTAGCCCAGTTCCCCGGGTCCATATATCCCACCGCGACGAGAAAGCCCGGGCCAGCGAAGGCGAGCGCCTTCCGCCAGCGGCTCACTCCCGGTATCGCGATGCTCCGATACGCCTCCGCCAAACTCGGCGTGACGCGCGCGCGCCGCCAACCCGGTTGCGTCGGGTGCGGCGGCGGTGGCGCGCCGGGTTCCTGGTCGGTCAGGCGCGTTGCCATGTCCCAATGCGTGGCCGACCCGGGGCGGGCCGTAATTCTTGCATGGCTAACCAATAATTTAGGCGATCCAAAAATGCAACCCAGGCAGACAAGAAAAACGCGCCGCTCGTGAGAGCGGCGCGTGACCTGCCCGGCCAATCATTGAACTAGAACGCCAGCTTCGTCCCCAGGAAGAACGTCTGGCCGTAGTACTCGCGCTGGAAGTTGAAGGCGTGGCTTGGCGTGCCCTGGAAAAAGCCGAAGACCGCGTTGTTGATGTTCAACACCTGGAACTGCAGTTGGACCTGGTCGCTGACGTTATACATGATCGACCCGTCGATCTGCGCGTGCGCGTAGAAGTAGTTGTCGCCGTTGGCCGTGGCGCTGCCATCGCCATACGAATCGATCATCGCGCCGTTGTACGTCCATCCGATGCGCGCCGACACTGGTGTTTTGTCGTACGTGAGGTAGACGTTGGCGATGTCGGGTGACTGCCGGAGCAGCGGCGCGTGCCGCCCGCTCACCGGATCGACGAGCACGCGTGAATCGGTGTGCGTGTAGTTGGCGTCGAAGCCCATGCCGGCGAGCCATCCGGGGAGGAACGACAAGTGTTGGGCCCACTCGAGCTCTTGTCCAAACAACCATCCATTGCCGCCGTTCTGCGGTTGCAGGCCGACGTACCCGTTGAACGGACCGGGTCCCGTGTAGGTGAAGGTTCGCGTCAGGATGACGTCGCTCAGGTTCTTGTAGAACACGCCGCCCGAGATGATGCCGGTGGCCGAGATATAGTGCTCGAACAGGAGATCATAATTCCACGCGTGCTGGGCGCGCAGATTCGGGTTGCCGGCGCTGAAGCCGCTGAGCGAGGGATCGTGCGCATACAGCGGATTGATCGTGCCCGACAAGTTAGGCGCCAAATCGGGATAGTTAGGCCGAGCGATGCCGCGGGTGAAGGCGAGTCGCAGGTTGGTCGCCGTGTCCAACGCATAGCGGAGCTGCACGCTCGGGAAGAGGTCGGTGTAGTCCTTGGTCCCGGTGAGGAGCTGCAGCTCCTCGGGTCCCGCCGCATTGCCGCTCGAATCGACGGCTTGCGACACCGAGTGGCCGAGATAGGTCGCGTGCGTGCGCTCGAGGCGCAGACCCAGGTTGAGCCGCAGCGGTCCGAAGTCGGTCGTGTTCATCACGTACGCGGCGTAGATCTTCTCCGACCCGCTGAAGCTGCCGAGCGAATCGGTGCCTAACGGATCGGTCGTGTTGACGAAGGATGACGCGTGCGTGTTCTCGTACGCGTTCACGGCCGAGTTGTTGTCGACCGGGCCGATCGAGTAACCTGGCGCGAGGGAGTTGTAGAAGCCCGGGTCGTTGAAGCCGCTCTCGACTTGCGACAACATGAGGGGCGTTCCGCCATCGAAGTCGAACGACTGCTCCTGGTCAGTGAACACCTTTCGCTCGTCGCGGTAGTGGAGGCCGAACTTCAGCTGGGCCGGATCGTCGGCCATCGTCCAGTGCAACAGGAAGTTGAGGCCGCCGCCGATGTCGCGTCCGGTCGTGAGATGATCGCTCGTGCTGTACTTGGAGAGCATGTAATTGTTCGGATTCATCGCCGCCGACGAGTCGCCCGCGCTCTGATAGTGGTAGGTGGGGTACGTCGGATTCGCCGTGCTGTACGGGAGGTCGCCTAACGTTGGGCCGGTGTAGTCGAACGTGTTCGAGCGGTAGTTCTGGTCTTGTTGGCGCGTGCCCGCGTAGTTGACCGTGTAGTCGATGGTCCATCGCCCGACGTCGTGTTTCCCGCCGGCCGTCAATCCCCACATCTGCTCGGACGGCGTACGGAACTCCGACTCGCGCTGCAACGCCGGATTCACGAGCGCGCCGCCGGTGGCACTGCTGGGCGCCGCGCTGTCGCCGGAGACATCGAACACGTAGCGCGTTCCGAAATTGTGGAACAAGCTCCAGAGCCCCTTGATGTAGACCTGGTTCTGGCTGTCGAACCGGTAGTCCAGGTCGCCGCCGATGCCGTACCGGGAGCGGTCGTATCGATAGTCGCGCTGGCTCCAATCGTTAGGCGCCGACGTGGCATCATTGTACACGCCCCAGCTCGGCTCCACATCCTCGATGGCGCGGTTGTTCCGGTCGGCCGAGCCGCCGATGAGGAATCCGAGTTTGCCGTCATCGCCGAAGCGGCCGCCGTAGGTGAGGCCGCCCTGGTACGTGTTGCGTGCCGCGACGTCGATCTGCCCGTATTGCCCAGCCACGTATCCGCGCGGCGCGCCTTCCGGTGTCTTCGTCACGAGGTTGACCGAGCCGCCGATGGCGTCCGCATCCATGTCGGCGGTGAGCGTCTTGCTCACTTCGATGGCGCCGAGCAGGTCGGACGGCACGTCGTCCAGCTTCGGGATGCGATCGCCTTCGGTGCCGGGCACGTGCGAGCCATCGATGGTGACGTTGGACAATCGGGGCTCGGTGCCGCGCACCTGAATGAACTTGCCTTCGCCTTCATCGCGCTCGAGCGACACGCCGGGGATGCGGCCCGCGGCTTCGGCGGCGTTGAAGTTAGGCAGTGACCGGATCTCGTCGCCCGAGAGTACCGACAAGATGTTGTCGGCATCGCGCTGGCGGGCGAGGGCGGCGGCCTTGGTCTCGCTCAGGCGCGGCGACGCGAGGACGAGCACCTGCGCCAGCGCGTACGCGCTCAGGTTGCGCATGCGGACGTCGTGGGTCGCGGACCGGTTCACGGCGACGGCAACGACGCTGGAATCCGGCGCGAACCCGATGTAGGTGATGATGACCGTGGCGGTGCCGGCGGGCACCGCCTCGAGATGATAGCGGCCGTCGCCACTGGTCCGCGCGCCTAACCGCGCGCCCTTCACCTGCACCGTGGCACCCGCCAGCGGCGTGCCGGTCGAGTCGGTGACGTATCCCACTACCCGGCCCGTTCCGTTAGGCGACTGCTGTGTGCCGGCCTGCGCCGCGGCGCCACCCGCGATGAACGCGGCGCCGAATGCGACTGCGACCACCGCGCGAACGACGGAGATCATGGACCCTCCCATCAATCGTGGATGCGTGCTGCGTGGATCGCATAGCATAGGGCGTGAAAACACAAGCGCGGGTCTCGAACGTGTCGCGACACGTCACCGTCCGTTCTCGCTGGATCACGGACGCTTCACAGCGTGCACGGCCGTGCGGCGCAACAAATCGGTCACGACGCGGCGCGCGATCGTGCTCCGCGCGCGCCGATGCGCGACATTGATTGGACCTTCACGCACTCACACCGAGCACGTCGCCATGCGTTACCATCGCTTCGTCACGCTCGCGATCGCGCTTTGCGCATCGCGCCTCGCCGCGCAAACCACCGCGCCCACCCCGCATCATCCGTCGCTCGTCGTGTTGATCGCGATCGATCAGATGCGCGCGGACTATCTGGACCGATTCGGTGCGCAGTTCACCGGCGGCCTCGCGCGACTGAAGCGCGCCGGCGCCGTCTACATGGGCGGATTGCAAGATCACGCCACCACCGAGACCGCACCCGGCCACGCGACGATGCTCTCGGGCCGCGAGCCTGTGCACACGGGCATCGTGCTCAATGACCTCGGCGTCCCCGATCCGTCGACATCGATCATCGGCGCGCCGCGCGCGATGGGCGCGTCGCCGGCGAGGTTCCGCGGCACGACGCTGGCCGATTGGCTCATCGCACGCGACCCCGACACGCGCATTCTTTCGGTGTCGCGCAAGGATCGCGGCGCCATCCTGCCGGTCGGGCGGGCGCGCGGCGATGTCTATTGGTTCGTCGGCGGCAAGTTCACAACGAGCACGTACTACGCGGACACGCTGCCGTCGTGGGTGCGCGCTTACGACAATCGACCCGGTGTCGCCGCGCTCGCCGGCACGACGTGGACGCTGCTGCGTCCCGCGTCGGATTACACGGAGTCCGACAGCGAGCCGTGGGAGCACGATGGCTCCGACATCGCGTTTCCACATCGGTTGCCATCCACCGCCGACTCGATCGCGTCGCGCATCGCGAGCTATCCGTGGATGGATTCGCTCACGCTCGACTTCGCCCTGGAGGGCGCGCGGCAGCTCAAGTTAGGCGAACGCGCGCATCCCGACTTGCTGGTCATTTCGCTCTCGACCACCGATGCCGTCGGCCACGCGTACGGCCCCGATTCGCGGGAGATCCACGATCAGCTGCTCCGTGTGGATCACTGGCTCGGCTGGTTCTTCGATTCGCTCGCCGCGCGCGTGCCGCCGGATCGGATGGTCGTCGCGCTCACCGGCGATCACGGGGTGACATCGATCCCCGAGTACACCGTGGCCGTGAAACACAATCCGGCCGGCCGCGTGTCGCTCGATGATGTCGCGCGCCGCGTGAACGACGCGCTCGACGCGCGATATCACGTCGATTTTGGCGTACGCGTGTCGGGCGGCGTGATGTTAGGCGACGTGGCCGCCCTGCGCGCGCGCGGCGTGAACGTGGACAGCCTGTCGAACGCGATCGCGGCCGACATGCGCACACGACCCGGTATCGCGCACGTGTACACGCCGCGGTCGCTGCGCACCGCGACCGATGCCGCGGCCGTCCGCTGGCGGCGCACGCTGCCCGCGGACTTTCCGTGGCTCGTGTGCGCGGCCGTCACGCCCGAGTGGATTTGGTCTAACGGACAATCGCTCGGCGCCGATCACGGGCAGATGAACCCCGAGGACCTGAACGTGCCCATCGTGTTCATGGGTCCGGGAATCGTGCCGCATCGCATCGAGCGCCCCGTGCGCACGGTGGACATCGGGCCGACACTCGCCGCCTACCTCGGACTCGAGCCGTCGGAACCGCTGGATGGAGTGGTGTTGCGCGAGGTGGTGCACACGGCGCCAGGCGGTACGACGATCGTGCGCGCGGCCGCGCCGCGCTGAGGCCGGCAGTCCGGGACCGTCGTGTGTAATCGCACTGACAGGTCGGATTCCTACTATTCTCTACACGACCGCGCATCGGGGGATGCGCGGCCGGGGCATCGACCTCTCACGCCACGTTCGAGGGCTTCGAGCACATGACATTGCACCGACTCGCGCTGGCCGTCGCGGCGATCGCGACGCTGGCGGCGGTCCCGGCACCCGGGCCCGGCTACCACGTCATCAAGACGTATTCGTTAGGCGGCGAGGGCGGCTGGGACTACCTGGCGTACGACTCCGTTGGGCACCGGCTCTTCATCTCGCGGCAGGATCGCGTGATGGTCGTGGATCCGGAATCCGGACGCCTCCTCGGCGAAATTCCCGGATTCAATCGCTCGCACGGCATCGCGTTCGACTACAAGACCGGTCACGGCTTTGCCACGTCGGGCGGCGACAGTTCCGTCGTCATGTTCGACCTCCAGACGCTCAAGGTGTTAGGCAGAACCACCGCCGCGCCCGACGCCGACGCGATCCTCTTCGACCCCGCCACGGGCAATATCTTCACGTTCAACGGCGACTCGAAATCATCGTCGGTGATCGACGGCAAGTCGGGCAAGCGCGTCGGCACCATCGATTTGGGCGCGGGTCCCGAGTTCGGCGTGAGCGACGGCGCCGGCAAGGTGTACGTGAATCTCGAGGAAGACGGCGAGGTCGCCGAGATCGATGCGAAGACGATGAAGATGACGCGCAAGTGGCCGCTCGGATCGTGCAAGGGCGCCACGGGCCTCGCCATCGATCGTGCACATCACATTCTATTCAGTGGATGCCGCACGAAAGTGATGGCGATCTCCGACGCCAAGGCGGGCACATTGATCACCACGCTGCCCATCGGCGCCGGCGTGGATGCGACGCGCTACGATGCGGGGAGCGGCAATGCATTCGCGTCGACCGGCGACGGCACGATCACCGTGATTCACGAGGACTCGCCCGACAAGTTCAGCGTGGCGGAAACCGACACCACGATGCGCGGCGCGCGGACGATGGAGATCGACGGACACACGCATCGCGTGTTCACGGTGTCGGCCAAGTTCGGCCCGCCGCCGGCCGAATCGACGGCGGCGAATCCGCGTCGCCGGCCCCCGATGCTGCCCGATTCGTTCACGCTGCTCATCCTCGGCACCTGAGCCGGGACGCCAGCGGGGTATTGCGTTAGGAACTCGGCTCGAGCTCGTCGTAACGTTTGAGGCGGTACAGCAGCACCGAACCCGCCCAACTGACCACGAACACGAGCACGATGACGTAGCCGAGCGCACCGAAGTTGTCGTTGAGCGCTCCGACGGCGCGCCAGAACGCGCCGTCGAGCGCGAAACGCCGGCCGATCAGGCCTAACGCTTCGATGCCGCCCACCAACAACGCCACCACGACCGACACGAATGTGATCGTGAGGTTGTAGTACAGCTTGCGAACCGGCTTGACGAACGCCCAGCCGTACGCGCCCAACATCACGATGCTGTCCGTGGTATCCACCAGGCACATCCCGGCGGTGAACAGCGCCGGGAACACGAGGATCGACCAGATCGGCATCCCCTTCGACGCCTCGGCGGCCGAGATGCCTAACAGACCGATCTCGGTGGCCGTGTCGAACCCGAGGCCGAAGAGCAGCCCGAGCGGATACATGTGCCAGCTGCGCCGCACCATGCCGAACAGCGGACGAAACACGCGCGCGATCAAACCGCGCCCGGCGAGCAGCGTGTCCAGATCTTCGGCGACGAACGATCCGCCCGTCCGCACGCGATGAAACACGCGCCACACGCCGACGAGGATGAACAGGTTCATCACCGCGATCGCGAGCAGAAACAACGCCGACACCACAGTGCCGATGATGCTTCCTACGGCGTGCAGTGATGTGAGGCGCGTCTGGAGCGCCATCGCCGTAACGGCGATCGCCACCGACGCGAGCACGACCACGGTCGAATGGCCAAGCGAAAAGAAGAGCCCGACCGTGAGCGGCTTCTTGCCATCGTTCATGAGCTTTCGCGTCACGTTGTCGATGGCGGCGATGTGATCGGCATCGATCGCGTGGCGCAATCCGAATCCGTACGCCAGCAACGCCGTGCCGAGGAGCAACGGATAGGAATGAAACGCGGTAAGCGCCCAGATCCACCCCGCGACGTTGAAGGCGACCAACAGGGCATAGATGCCGATGACGCGGCCGCGAACGTCGGCCGCGTCATCTGAAAAGAGACGCTGCAGTCGGCTGATCACGTCACATCAACCGCTTGACCTCGCGCTGCGGCTCAGCGCTGTGCTCCACGGGTCGTGCCGTCTCGCTGGGACTCCGCACGTTGTCTTCGAGCGTGCCGGATTGCAGTTCGTTGATGCTCTTCTTGAACTCGCGAATCCCCTTCCCCATGGATCCCGCGATATCGGGGATGCGCTTGGCGCCGAAGACGAGCAGGACGATGATGAAGATGAGGAGCAGTTTTTCAATGCCGAATCCGCCGAACCCCATACTCCCTCCGGGCCAGTGGGAAAGCCGATCGGACCTGCTCAATCTAATCTCGGCCGGCGGCGTCGCGAGACAGGATTGACGGGATGGGATTCCGGGCCCATCCGACAATTCGTACCTACAAAGTAGGCAACGATTCTTTGATGTACCGGAAAGGGGCTGCCCCTCCCGCGCCGTGCTCGCGCCTGACCGCGCCGTTCGCTATCTCTCCCGGGCGCACTCGACCCACCACCATTCCACGGAGATCCAACGTGAACGACGCGGGCAAGGCCAAGTGGTACCGCTGGGACAAAATGCCCAAAGAACGCGTGTCCGATACGCTCGAGCGGCGCCTGGTGACGGGAGAGCGGATGATGATCGCGCACGTGTACCTCAAGAAGGGCGCGATCGTGCCCAAGCATTCGCACGACAACGAACAGCTCACCTACATCCTGGAAGGCGCGCTCAAGTTCTGGCTCGGCGAGTCGGGCGAGCGTGAGCTCGTGGTCGCGGCAGGCGAAATCCTCTACATCCCATCCAACTTGCCGCACAAAGCAGAAGCGTTGGAGGATACGCTCGACCTCGACGTGTTCTCGCCGCCGCGCCAAGACTGGCTCGACCAGACCGACGCATACCTGCGAGAGAAACGCTGACATGAATCTCGGCCTCGAAGGCAAAGTCGCGCTCGTGGCCGCAGCGAGCCGCGGACTGGGACGCGCCATTGCCACCGAGCTGGCATTGGAAGGCGCCTTGGTGTCGATGTGCGCGCGCGACGCGGCATCGCTCGAGCGCGCACAACGCGACATCGAAGCGCGAACCGGCCGCCAACCGCTCGCGATCACCGCCGACGTGTCGCGCGCCGAGGACGTCGCACGATTCGTTGACGCGACGCTCGCGCAATTCGGACGCGTCGATGTGTTGGTCACGAATGCGGGCGGTCCACCGGCTGGTGTGTTCGAGTCGCACGGCGCCGACGCATGGGAGAGCGCATTTCGATTGACGCTCGCGTCGGCGGTCGAGTTGGTGCGACGCGTGCTCCCGGGAATGAAGGAGCGCAAATGGGGACGCATCGTGAACGTGACGTCGATTGCGGTGAAGCAGCCGGTGGACTATTTGATCTTGTCGAATAGTTTGCGGGCGGCGGTCACCGGATTCGCCCGCACGCTGGCGACCGAGGTTGCACCGTTCGGCATTACGGTGAACAATGTGCTGCCCGGGTACACGCGCACCGAGCGCATCGACGCGCTCGCGATGGCGCGGAGCTCGGGAGAGGGAATCACCAAGCAGGCGGCGTTCGCCGACTGGGAGCGGCAGATTCCGGCCGGCCGGTTAGGCGAACCCGACGAGTTGGCGGCGCTGACGGCGTTCCTGGCCTCGGAGCGCGCGGCGTACATCACGGCGCAATCGATCGCGGTGGATGGCGGGTGGATTCGGTCACTTTACTAACGGAGGACGCATGACAACCGGACAGTTCCGTTGGGCCGCCGGCACCGTGGCCGCGCTGGCGATTGCGGGCGCCGCGGCGGGATCAGCCCGGGCACAAACGCCCACGTCGGGCGACCAGGTGGTGCGCGCCATGCACGACCGCTATCAGAGCAAGTGGTACAGGACGCTCTCGTTCCAGCAAAAGACCACGCGTCGCACGCCGGCGGACACGATGGTCGTCGAGACGTGGTACGAAACCGCGGCCGTTCCCGGCCGCCTGCGCATCGACATCGCGCCGGTTCCCGGCACGTCGTACATCTTCGCCAATGACAGCATCTACGTGACGCGCAAAGACAGCGTCCTGCGCCGCATCGCCGGCCGCAATCCGCTGCTCATCCTCGGCTTCGATGTCTACGGTCAGCCGGCGGAGAAAACGCTGGACGTGCTCCACGCCGAAGGATTCAACACCACGCCGCTGCACGAGGACACCTGGGAAGGCCGGCCCGTGTACGTCGTAGGCGCGGCCAAAGGCGATCTGCACTCGAAGCAGTTCTGGGTCGACAAGGAGCGGCTGTTGTTCGTGCGGCTCCTCGAGCCATCGCGCGGCGACTCCACCAAGATGGACGACACGCGCTTCGACGACTATCGCCCGTTAGGCGGCGGCTGGATTTCCGCCCTCGTCGAATCGTACTCGGGCGGCAAGCTGGTCCAGCGCGAAGAGTACTCCGACATCAAAGCCGACCCGCCGGTCCCGGCCAACTGGTTCACCCCCGGCGCAGCGCATTGAGGATGATGGGACGCCCGGCGGAAGCTCCGTGAGCCGCCGGGCGCGCCCAACGAACTAGAACGTCACCTGCACGCCCGACGTCAACAATCGGTCGGACTTCTTGAAGCCCGGCTCCGGCAGATTGTCGAAGTGCACGACGTACGAGAACTTGAGCGCGATGTTCGCCGAGAGCGACGCGACTAACGAAGTCTCGGTGTTGACGCGCAGGTTCTTCGCCACCTTGAGATCGGGCAACACCTCCACACCCTGCCGGAAGAACGCCGTCTTGCTGAACGTGTGCGTGTACGTGCCCGCGACGCGCCCCGCCGGGAAATCATCCTCCACACCAGTGGTCGAGTGCTGCTCGGTGTACGAGAAGCCGACCTCGGCGCCGATCGAGTCGCGCGCGGCACGCAGCGCCTGGATGCCGAGCCCCACGCCTTCCTCGAAGCGGCGGTCGAATCCGGCGAACGTGTTCCGATCGTAGTTCACGAGCGCGTACACCGACAACCGCGAGCCGAGCGACCGGTCGCCGCGGAGCAGGCCGTGCCAGGTGCTCGCGTTAGTCGCGGTGTCGTTTCGGCCGTACACCACCGAGAAGCCTTCGGTGACGCCCCATGCGCCGGCAGCCCAGTCGATGCGCTCGTCGGCGTTGACCGTAGTGACGCTGGAGTTGCCGGACGCGTTCACCAAACCGACGTCGCCCGTGAACTTGACGGTTTTCTTGGTGGTGTCGGCCTGCTGCGCGCCGACCGCGGCCGTGACAAGGAAACACAGCGCCGTAGCGCCGAACACGGATCGAAGGTTCATGGGACATCACCTGAGGAAAGGGTGCAGGTGGCGAGGGCGCGAGCGGAGACGCCCGGGCACTTCCCGCGTACGAACCTCGTTCATTAGTTAGGTGTAGAACGTTCGACAAGCCCATTCCGCCCGAGCCCGCTGGCCCAACAAGCGTGCTCGTCCGACGCACGACACCCGGGAGATCATTGCAATGCGTACTGCCCTGTTCCGCACGACGTCCCTGTTGGCGGCGACCCTCGGCGCCTTTGTGTTCGCGGGCCGCGCGACGCTGTCGAGCACGCACAGCGTGCGCGCGCCTAACCCGGTGATCGATGCCGCGCGCGCCACCAAACCCGGCGAGGACACGGCGGTGTTGGCGGGCGGATGCTTCTGGGGCATGCAGCTGCTGTTCGAGCACGTGAAGGGCGTGACGAGCGTGACCGCGGGCTACGCGGGCGGCGGGAAGAACACGGCCACGTACGAACAGGTCGAGACGGGGACGACCGGACACGCCGAGTCGGTGCAAATCGTGTTCGATACGTCGAAGGTCACGTACGGCCAACTGCTGCAAGTGTATTTCTCGGTCGCGCACGACCCCACGGAGTTGAACCGGCAGGGACCCGACACGGGTCCGCAGTACCGATCCTCGATTTTCTACCGGTCGCCCGCGCAGAAGCAGATCGCGGAGGCGTACATCGCGCAGCTCACGAAAGCGCAGACGTACGAGGACTCGATCGTGACGCTGGTGGTGCCGCTCAAGGGATTCTACGCCGCCGAGAAGTATCACCAGGACTACGCCGTGCAGCACCCCGACCAGGCGTACATCGTGATCAACGATGCACCGAAGGTCCGGAATCTGCGCGCGCAGCTGCCGGCGCTCTACAGCGACAAGGCGTCCAACTAGCTGCCTAACGCACCGGCGATCGCCCGCGCGGTGCGGTCGTACAACTCCGCGGCCAGCGCCTCGTCTCGCGAGAGCGCCGTGCCGCGGGCCTCGCGGCACTCGTAGTAGTAGCGACCCGAGCTCGTCGCGAGATCCGGCGCCGTGGCGCACCAGACCTGTGTGCGCGCGCCCTTCTCGTTCGACAGCATGAACAGCATCATCAGGCGCCGCACGGGCCATGGCAGCGACCGCCAGATCTGCGACGCCACGGCGCCCGGGTGCAGCGCATAGGTGGTGACGCGCGAGCCGGCGAGCCGCCGCGCCAGCTCGCGCGCGTGCAGGATGTTCATCAGCTTGGACGCCGCGTACATCGGGAATCCGCTCGGTGCGCCGGTCGCGCGGCGATCGATCCACGTCCAGTCGAATGCCTTGACGCGCTCGTGCGCCACGCTGGCCACGTTCACGATCCGGCCGTTGGGCGCGTCGACGAGACGCGGCAGGAGCAGCGAGGTGAGATAGAAGGGCCCGATGTAGTTGGTGCCGATGGTGATCTCGAAACCATCTTGCGTTAGGCCCGAAGTGCCTGCCACGCCGGCGTTGTTCATGAGGACGTCCAGCGGCCGCCCGGACGCCAGCAGATGCTCGGCGGCGGCGCGAATCGAGGCGAAGCTGGCGAGATCCAGTTGAAGGAAGTCGAGATCCGCGGACGGGTATCGCCGTCGCAGGTCGTCGAGCACCGGACGGGTGCGTTCGTCGGAGCGTGCGGCGAGGATCACCGCGTATCCGCGCGCGGCGAGCGCTTGAGCCGACGCGCGGCCGAGTCCGGAGTTGGCGCCCGTGACGAGGACCCTCATGCGAACGCTCCAGGGTGGTAGTCGTGGCAACGCCTCCAAGCTTACCGCGCGTGCGCCCGGCGGGCGAGTGTCTGCGCACATATAGTTGACAACAGCAACGATATGGTTGACATTGGCACATAGACGTCTTCCCCCCGAGAGCCAATGCCGCCCGCTGCCCGCACCGCCGCCGCCGCCGTCGAAGCCGTCCGGCAGTTCAATCGGTTCTACACGCGGCGCATCCACATCCTCGACGAGGCGCACCTCAAGAGCGACCTCTCCCTCGCCGCCGTCCGCGTGCTCTATGAGCTCGCCCACCGCGACACGGCCAGCGCCGCCGAGCTCGCCCGCGACCTGGACCTCGACGCCGGCTACCTGAGCCGCATCCTCCGCGACCTCTCTCGCCGCCACCTCGTCGCCCGCCAACGCGCCGACGACGACGCGCGCCGCAGCCTCCTCCGCCTAACGGCCCGCGGACGAGCCCGCTATGCCGTGCTCGACACCCGCGCCTCCGACGACGTCACCGCCATTCTCGACCCGCTCCCCCAAGCCTCGCGCCGCCGTCTCGTCGCCTCCATGGATGCCATCCGAACCATCCTCGACGATGGGTCCGACCCGGCCGGCCAAGCGACTCGCGCCGCTCCGCCATACCTCCTCCGCACCCACCAGCCCGGCGACGTCGGCTGGATCGTCTGGCGCCACGGCCTCGTGTACGCCCACGAGTACGGATTCGATGAGCGCTTCGAGGGACTCGTCGCCCGCGTCGCCGCCGACTTCCTCGCGAACTTCGACGCCAACCGCGAACGCTGTTGGATCGCCGAACGCGACGGTGAAAACGTTGGCTCCGTGATGGTTGTGAAACATCCCGAGCAGCCTGGCGTCGCCAAGCTCAGACTGCTGTTGGTCGAAGCGTCCGCCCGTGGATTGGGAATCGGACAACGTCTGGTGGAGGAGTGCATTCGCTTCTCGCGGCAAAGCGGCTACCATACGCTCACGCTCTGGACCAATAGTGTGCTGCTGTCGGCTCGCCGGATCTATGAGGCGGCCGGCTTCACATTGGTCCACGCAGCGCCGCACGACGAGTTCGGCCACGGCCTGATTGGCCAAACGTGGGAGCTCACGCTCTGACGTCCGAGAATGTCCGGACACGTTGTCATTCAGACGTCACGGCTCAAGCTTTCACGAATGGATCGATCGGGTTCAGCGGCCAGAACGCCGCATCGCCTCACCCGCGTCGGCGCGCCCATCGGCATTGCCGTGGCCGCTGTGCTCGTGCTCGCCCTCCTCGTCTGGCAGGGACTCACGAGCGGCGGCGTTCCGAACCCGACGACAGGTCATGCCACCACCGCCGTCGCGGTGCTCGACATCGGCGTCCTCGTGTTCCGCGAGGGGCTCGAATCGATCCTCGTGCTTTCGGCGATCACGGCGAGCATGGTGGCGACACAGCGCGCCTATCGACGCCCGATCGCGGCCGGGGTGGGCGCCGGACTCGTGGCCACGCTGCTCACGTGGAGCATCGTCATCGCGATCGTCGACGATCTCACCACGAGCCTTCCCGCGCTCGACATCCAGGCGGCCACCGGTCTGCTCGCCGTGGTCGTGTTGCTCGTGGTGATGAATTGGTTCTTCCACAAAGTCTATTGGACCGGTTGGATCTCGCTGCACACGCGAAAGAAGCGCAAGCTGATGGACGACGCAGACAGCGGGTCGACCCGCAGCAGCTTGCTGTGGGGTCTGGGTCTCCTCGGCTTCACGTCGTTGTACCGAGAGGGATTCGAGGTCGTGCTGTTTCTGCAGAGCTATCGGCTGCAGATGGGCGGTACGATCGTGCTCGAGGGCGTCGCGATAGGCGCCGCCGCAACGCTGCTCGTCGCGTTACTCACGTTCGTTGCGCACCGGCGTCTGCCGTACAAGCGGATGCTCGTGCTCACGGGCACGCTGCTGGGCCTCGTGCTGCTCGTGATGGTGGGCGAGCAGGTGCAGGAGATGCAGCTCGCGCACTGGATTTCCACGACAACGATCCCGTGGCTCAAGAATCGGATTCCCGACTGGATGGGACTCTGGTTCTCCGTGTTCCCCACCGTGGAGTCGTTGGCGGCACAGTTGGTCGCTGCCGCGCTCGTCATTGGCTCGTACTTCGTAGCGCGCGGCCGGGTGCGCACCCAGACGCGCACTGGCGGTGCCGTCCGATCGTCCGCAATATCACCGCAGTCCGCGACGTGGGATCGGGAGCGCTGAGTCGCCCCCGAGACTTTCACCGGGAGGCGGCCAATGTGGAAGGACTTCAAGACGTTCCTCATGCGAGGAAACGTCATCGATTTGGCAGTGGGCTTCGTCGTCGGTGCCGCATTCGGCACTATCGTGAAGTCGCTGGTCGACGACGTCATCATGCCCCCGATTGGTCTGTTGCTGGGCAAGGTCGACTTCTCGAACCTGTACGTGTTGCTGCACGAGGGGACGAAGGCGGCGCCGCCGTACGCGTCACTGGCCGACGCGAAAGCCGCGGGCGCGGTAACGCTCAACTACGGCGCGTTCATCAACACGCTGATCTCGTTCGTCATCATCGCCGCGGCGGTATTCTTGTTGGTGCGGCTGGTGAGCAAGCTGCACAAGCCGCCGGCAGCATCGGCGCCCACCACCAAGGGGTGTCCGTACTGCGCCACGGACATCCCGTTGGCGGCCAAGCGCTGCCCCAACTGCACATCGCAGCTAGCCGCCTAACGGAATAGCCGGGAGGGCTCCGCGGGTCACTCCTCGCGGAGCGCCTCCATCGGCGAGACGCGCGACGCGCGGATCGCCGGCAGCGCGGCGGCGACGCCGGCCGTCAGCGCCATCGCGACGACCGCGATGAGGATCGACGAGAGGTCGAACGCGTGCACGCCGAACAGCCGGTCCTTGAGCAGCGGCGCCGCCAGCAGCGCGGCGGGAATGCCGACCACGGCGCCGATCGCGACCAACAGCATCGATTCGCTGAGCACCATGCGCGTCATGGCGCCCGCTTGCGCGCCTAACGCCATCCGCAGCCCGAACTCGGCCGTGCGCCGAACGGTGGCGTACGCCATCACGCCGTACAAGCCGAGTGATGCGAGGACGAGGGCGAGCACACCGAAGCCGGTCACGACTTGCGCGACGAGGATGTCGGTGCTGATCGAATCCTCGATGAGCCTGTCGAGCGGCGTGACGCTCAAGACTGGGAGCGTGGGATCCGCCGCCGTGATGGCGCGGCGCACCGGCTCCACGAGGCGCGCCGGGTCGACGCCGGGGCGCGCTCGAATCTCCAGATAGAACTGTGACGGCAACCCGGTGGTGCAGTTCTTTGCATCGGGGGCGCACCCGAGCTGGACCGTCGCATAGTAGAAGCGCCGCATGGGTGGCGCGCGCACGTCCTGCTCCTTGATGTCGCCGACTACGCCGACGATCTCGAATGTCTCGCCGGCAACGTTGATATGGTGTCCGATGGCATCGCCGTGGGGATAGTAGTAGTGGGCCATCGTCTGATTCACGACGACCACTTTGGGGGCGGTCTCATTGTCGCGCGGTTCGATGTCGCGTCCGCGAAGGAGATGCGCGCCGGTCGTGGCAAAATATCCCGGGCCGACATCGTCGTACGCGACCGCCGTATCGGAATCGGCGGTCGCCGTGAAACCCTCGACGCCGAGGGTGGTACCGGACTCGGTGCCGCTGAAGATGCCGTTTTCCGACAGCGTTGCCGACGCCACCCCGGGCACCTGCGCCGCGCGCTGGATGAGGTCGCGCATGAGTGCCGTTAGGCGTGCGCCATCGTAGCCAGCCGCTCCGGCCTCCACGCGCGCCACGAGAATTTCGTCGCGGGCCGTGCCGACGCTGCTCGTGCGGAGTTGCATCGTGCTGCGCACGAGGAGCCCGGTGGCGACGAGCAACAACACCGACAGCGCGACCTGGACGATGACGAGGACCTTGCCGGGCGACAGCAGCCGCGAGCTCGCGGCGCCGACGAGATTGCGGCCCTGCGCACGGAGCGCGCTCGCCAGCTGGACGCGCGTGGCGCGCAGCGCCGGCGCCAGGCCGAAGAGCACCGCCGTGACTAACGCAACGAGTCCAGTGAATCCGAGGATGCGTCCATCGGGATGCACGTCGAGCGGGATGGGGTTCGGTCCACCGCTGGCCAACCGGAGCAGGGCGATGCTGCCCCAATATGCGATCACGAGGCCCAGCGCGCCGCCGGCGGCGGCGAGGATGATGCTCTCGGTGAGGAGCTGCTGGACGAGCCGCCCCCGTCCCGCGCCTAACGCCATGCGGACGCTCATCTCGCGACCGCGCGCGGCCGCGCGCGATAGCATCAGGTTGCCGACGTTGGCGCACACGATGAGCAGCACCAAGCCCACCGCTGCCATCAATGTGTAGAGAGACGACGCGAACTCGCTGCGCCAGTACGAGAAGCCGCGTGCCCCGTCGTCCACCTGCAACGGCTGCCGCGTCCACGAGCGTTGGACGTCGCCCACGAACCTGCCCGCGTGATCGATCACCGTGCGCTTGTAGATGATCGTGATCTGCGCGCGTGCCTGCGCCAACGTGACGCCGGGCGCGAGCCGGCCCATGAGCAAGAGCCAACTCGTCGTCCGGTCTTCGAGGATGTCCTCGTGCGGATCCAGCGACGACTGCATCATGAGCGGCAGCCACATGTCGGGCCGCTGCCCAACGACGTCGCCCGTGAACGACTCCGGCGCCACGCCGATGATCGTCATCGGGACGCCATTGAGCGTGATCGTCGAGCCGATCGCCGACACCTGACCGCCGAATCGCCGTTGCCAATAGGCGTAACCAATCACGACCACGGGAGCGTCGCCGGGTTTCCGGTCTTCATCGTCGGCGAACGTCCGGCCGGCCATGGCGTGCACGCCTAACACCTTGAAGTAGTTCCCCGACACGAAGCGGGCGCTCGGGTGCTCGAAATCGGCGCCTGCGCCGGCCGTGCGTTCCGCGGCGCCCGTCTGCGGCGCGGTCATGTTGAGCAGCCCCTGGCGGCCGGTCGCGTACAACCCCGAGAACACCGTGTTCTGATCGCGGAGGTCCTCGTATACCGGCACCGACGCGAGCGTCGGATTGGGCGTTCCTTGCGACATCCCGCCCGTGCGCCTCGGGTCGCCGATCGATACCAATTGCTCGGGATGCTCCACGGGCAGCGACCGCAGCATCAAAGCGTCGATGAGCGTGAACATCGCCGTGTTGGCGCCGATGCCCAACGCGAGGATCATGAGCATGATCGCCACCACGGTCTTGTGCTGCCGCATCGTGCGCACCGCGTAAGATGCATCCTGCCACAAATCGGACAGTCGATGGGCTCGTCGCATGACCCGCTCCCGGTCTCGGTCAATCGTTAGGCACTCGGCCCGCACGGCTGACGCGTCGCCGAATTGGCGCAACGCTTGGGCGCGCGCCGCCGCCGGATCGAGACCTCGGGCGATGAGCTTCGCGATGCGCATCGCCAGGTGGAACTCGATCTCGTCGTCCACGTCGCGCGTGACACGGTGTGGACCCGTGTCGATGCGGAACCGGCGCTCCGCCGTCATGGCTTCACGATGCATACTCTCCCATCGCCACGCAAGGGGAGTCGGTACTCCCGGCGGATGCCTGCCCATCCATTGGACACCCGTACATCCTACGAGGATGCCGATCATTCGTGTCGCCACCGCCGACGACGGGCCCGCCTTCGCCGCGATCTATCGACCCGCGGTGGTCGGCAGTCCGATCTCGTTCGAAATCGACCCGCCCGATGCCGCCGAGATGGCCCGCCGCGTCGAGAACATCGGCGCGCGACACCCGTGGCTCGCCTTCGAGGATGACGGCGCGACACTCGGCTACGCGTACGCGAGTCCGCATCGCGCCCGTCCTGCGTACCAGTGGTCCGCCGAGGTGTCGGCGTACGTTCACGCGGACGCGCGACGCCGCGGCGTGGCGCGCGCACTCTACACCTCGCTGTTCGCGGCGCTCCGTCTCCTGGGCTACTGCAACGCGTACGCGGGCATTACGCTGCCCAACCCTGCGAGCCTCGGCCTTCACGAGGCACTCGGCTTTCGCAGCGTGGGGGTGTTTCACGACGTGGGCTACAAGCTCGGTCGCTGGCACGACGTCGGCTGGTGGGAGCGACCGCTGGGAGACGGTGTCGCGCATCCGGATGCGCCGCGGCACATAGGAGAGACCATCCG
>JANWIK010000168.1 GCA_025449955.1 Gemmatimonadaceae bacterium | reverse complement strand
GCCACCGACGGCGCGCTGACCGTGACGCTCGCCGTTCCGCTCTTGCCTTCGCTCGTTGCCTGGATCGTGGCGGAGCCCACCGCGACCGCCGTCACGAGACCGCTGGCCGAGACCGTCGCAGCAGACGTGTTCGACGACGACCACGTCACGGTTCTGCCGCCTAACGCAGTGCCGGTGGAGTCGCGCGGCGTCGCGGTGAAGCTAGCCGTGTCGCCGGGCACGAGCGAGGCTGAGGTTGGACTCATGGTCACGCTCGCCACCGGGGCCGCTACGGCTTGCACGGCGACGCGGGATGTCCCGCTCACGCCGCCCGTCGCTGCCGTGATCGTCGCGCTGCCTGCGTTGTGAGCCGTGACCAGGCCGCTGCTCGAGACGGTCGCCACGTTCGTGTTGTCGCTCGTCCAGCTGATGATCGAGCCGGTCAGCACGCTGCCGTCCGCATCCTTCACCGTCGCGGAAAGCTGCGACGTGGCACCTTGGGTGAGCGACACTGACGAGGGGGACACCGAGACGCTCGCCGCCGGCGCCTGCGTGATCGTGATCTTCACCTTCGTCTTCTTGGTGCCCGCAGCTGCGGTGACCGTCGTGGTTCCGGTCGAGACACCAGTGACCGCGCCCGATCCGTTCACGGTCGCCAGCGATGGATCGGCCGTCGTCCACGATACCGTGGTCGACATCGCCTGTCCGTGCGAGTCACGCACGCTCGCCGTCAACTGTGCCGTCTGACGCGGCTGGATCGACACCGACGTCGGTGATACGACGACGGTATCCGGAGCGAGCGGCGAGACGGTAAGCGCTGCAGTCGCGCTGACGTTCTCCGATGTCGCGGTAATGGTCGCGCTGCCCTGCGCGACACCCGACACGGAGCCGGACGACGATACGGCCGCAACCGATGGATTGCTGCTCGACCACGTAATGGTACGATCGGTGAGCGCATTGCCATCCGCGTCCCGCGGTGTCGCGCTCAGTTGGAGGACGTCACCAACGAGGATGTCCGCGCTCGACGGCGTGAGCTGCACCGTCGCGACGGCTGGCGGCATCACGTTCATGGTGGCAGTGCCAACCTTGGACGCACTAGCCGCGATGATCTGTGTGGAACCGACCTTCTTGGTGGAGACGTTGCCGGTGGCATCGACGACGGCGACAGTGGTGTCTTGACTCGACCACGCTACCGATTCACCCGAGACGGGGTCGCCGGAGTTGTCGACTGCGACGGCGTGGAACGTGACATGGCCGCCCAGTGGTATGCTCGCCGAGTTGGGCTGCATTCTGATTGCGACGACGTCCTGCGGCAGGTCTAGCTGCGGCGAGGACGTATCGAGACAGGCAACAGCGGCGACCGCGAGGATGAACACGACCGCTGATCTTACGCCGATGTGGGGACGCATGCCAAACCCTCCGTGAAGGATCCGTTCGGCGGCCCGACTGGCGTGACGCGTCACAGGACGCGTTGTAGCCTCGTAGCTTTGCGTCGCCGGCTTTCGCCGGGTATGCCCTTGTCGCGTTCCCCCCGGAGAGGGGACGTGCGATCGTGCCTCGTTTCGGTTGACGAGTTACGCTGCTTTTCGGGAGACGCCCAGGCGTTGGGGGCGTAACCATAAGGAAATTCACATACTTATAGCGTGGTTGGGGAGCGAGAAAACGTTACGCCGCACACGAAATGTTGCACGACCAGGAAAGGATGATCGAGGCGTCGTGACACGACGCGTTGCGCGATACGATCGTCCTTTGCGATGCATTGATGACGTCGCCTCTGGCGGTTCATGGCGAGTCATGACATCGTGCGATCGCGACCTGCGTGTGGTTCGGGACGCATCACGAGCACGACGTCGTCAATTCGCGTTTTCACCCGAACCCCGTGTCTTGGGTCGCGCCGCCTGGGTGCGATCTTCCGCGCCGATGACTCCACGCGTTCTCTTTGTCGGAAACTTCCTGTCGAGCTCGCGTGCGAGCCTGACGGTGGGCGAGGCTTTGGCGGCGCGATTGGCATCCGGGGGTTGGACCACGCTGACGACATCGGATAAGCGGAATCGCCTCGCTCGAGTCGCGCACATGGCAGGCACGGCCTGGCGACGCCGGCGGGACTACGACGTTGCCGTCGTCGATGTCTATTCGGGCGCGGCGTTCGTGTGGGCAGAGACGGTGACGGCCACGCTCCGCGCTGCACGACGGCCATACGTGCTCACACTGCACGGAGGCAACCTGCCCGCGTTCGCGGCGCGGTGGCCCGGGCGCGTTCGCCGATTGCTGCGCAGCGCGCACACGGTCACGACCCCATCCATGTATCTGCAAGACCGTCTCCGGCACGTGCGCGAGGATCTCGCGCTGGTGCCTAACGCGATCGAGCTCCGGGCCTATCGATTCCAGGAGCGGACGCGCGCCGCGCCGCGTCTGATCTGGCTGCGCGCCTTTCATCGCGTGTACGACCCGACGCTGGCGGTCAAGACGGTTCAGCGCCTAACGCAATCCATTCCCGGCGTCCATCTGACGATGATCGGGTCGGATTCCGGTGATGGGGCGCTCGGCGCCACCCGTGACGCGATCGTGAGAGCGGGACTCGGCGCCCAGGTGGAATTGCGCGGCGGCGTACCGAAGGCTGACGTGCCGTCGGTCCTTGGCGAGGCGGATGTGTTCCTGAACACCAGCACCATCGATAACACGCCGGTGAGCGTGATCGAAGCGATGGCCTGCGGGCTGTGCGTCGTGAGCACCTCGGTCGGAGGCATTCCGTTTCTCCTGGACGACGGGCGGGAAGGCCTTCTCGTGCCGAGTGGTGATGCGGACGCGATGGCAGCGGCAGTCGAACGCATTGTGGCGGAGCCGGAACTCGCGGCGAGATTGTCTCATTGCGCGCGTGCCAAGGTGGAAGCCTTCGATTGGAGCGCGGTCCTCCCACAGTGGGAAGCGATTCTCGATCGCGCAGCGGCGGTTGGCTCGTGAACCAACGGCTGCTACGTCTTTATCACCGCTTGCCGACGCCGGCGCGCAACGCGGCGGCGGCCATGCGTGGGCTGTACTTGCGCTCGTGGCGCTACGGCCCCGACACGGACCAGATGGCCGACGAAGCGATCGCGAGAGAGTGCTGGAGCCTTGAGCAATGGGCCGCGTGGCGAAGCGAGCGTCTCGCGTTGCTCCTCGAGCGCGCCGCGACGCGCGTGCCTTACTATCGAGCGCAGTGGGAGGTGCGTCGTCGAGCAGGGGACCGCGCGTCTTGGGAGCTGCTCGAGAACTGGCCCATTCTCGAGAAGGAAACGGTGCGCCGCATAGGCATCGGGCTGTTGGCGGACGACTGTGATGCCAGAAGGATGTTTCACGAGCACACCAGTGGGACGACAGGCACGTCGCTCGATCTCTGGTGGAGCCGGCGCACTGTTAGGTCGTGGTACGCTCTGTTCGAGGCTCGCTGGCGGCGGTGGTACGGCGTTAGTCGGCACGACCGGTGGGCGATCATTGGCGGGCAACTCGTCACGCCGGTGGCACGCCGCACGCCGCCGTTCTGGGTCTGGAATCCCGCATTGCGCCAGCTCTATCTCTCCGCATACCATTTGGCGCCAGATCTCATTCCTTCTTATCTGGATGCGATGCGACGGTACCGCGTCCGCCACCTCTTCGGCTACAGCTCGGCGTTGCACGCGCTCGCGTTAGGCACGGGTGCGGCTGGCGCGGCCGATCTAGGTTTGGCGGTGGTGACCACGAACGCGGAGCCGCTGTTCCCGTACCAGCGTGAAGCGATCACGGCGGCGTTTGGCTGCCCCGTGCGCGAGACGTATGGGATGGCGGAGATCGTGACGGCGGCGAGTGAGTGTGCGGCCGGACGACTGCACGAGTGGCCGGAGGTCGGGATTGTGGAATGTACGGCCGGGGTGTCCGGGTTCGGCGAGGAGTCGCGGGTGGCAGACCTGGTGTGCACTGGACTGCTGAACGATGATATGCCCCTCGTGCGCTACCGGGTCGGCGATCGCGGCGCGTGGGACTCGGATCCGGCCCCGTGCGAATGCGGTCGGACGTTGCCGCGCATCGCCCGCCTTGACGGACGGGCCGACGACACGTTGTTCACGCGCGACGGGCGCGCGGTGGGCCGCATGGATCCCGTGTTCAAGAGCCGCTCTCCGGTGCGCGAGGCGCAGATCGTTCAAGAGGCGTTGGACCGCATTCGTCTGCGGCTGGTTCCGGCGGACGGCTACACGTCCGCCGATGGTGCGGCGATCGCAGGGCGGATACGTGATCGGTTAGGCAATGTCACGGTGACCATCGATGAAGTTGCCGAGATTCCTCGCACGTCGAACGGGAAGCTGCGGGCGGTGATTTGCGATCTGCCGGAGTCGGAACGCGCCCGGCTGCGCGCGGCCGCCGGGGCTCTGTGAAGCTCACGATTCTCACGCAGTACTATCCGCCGGAGATCGGCGCGCCGCAGCGCCGCCTATCGAGCCTCGCGCGGCACTTCGTGCACGCCGGTCACGAGGTGCGTGTGCTCACCGCCATGCCTAACTATCCCCGGGGAGCGATCTACGCCGGGTACGGCGGCGCCGCGCACCGCGAAACGCTCGATGGCGTGTCGGTTCTCCGGACCTGGATCGTGCCAACGCAGCGCACGGACTACGCGCATCGGCTGGCCAACTATTTCTCGTTCGTCGCGTCGTCCGGAACAGTCGCAGCGGCGCTGGAGCCGGGTCGAGCCGACTACCTCCTCGTCGAGAGTCCGCCGCTCTTTCTCGGCATGAGCGGGGCGTGGTTGAGCCGCGTGCAGCGGGCGCGGCTGATCGTCAACGTCTCCGACTTGTGGCCGGAGAGCGCGGTCCGGTTAGGCGTGGTGCGCGAGGGGAGTCTGGTGCACCGTGCGAGCGCGAGCCTCGAGCGGTGGTGCTATCGGCGCGCCTGGATGGTCACTGGACAAAGTCGCGAGATCGTGGCGGACATTGCCGGTCGCATGCCGGCGTGTCGGACGTATCACCTTTCCAACGGCGTGGAGGTGGGCGAGTTCGGTCCGGAGCACGCGGCGCCCGAAGCCCGCGAGGCGCTAACGAGCAACGGCGAAGGCTCCTGTCTCGCGCTGTACGCCGGGTTGCACGGGATCGCGCAAGGGCTGCCGCAGCTGCTCGCCGCCGCGTCCATGCTCCAGGACGATGCCGTTTCCATGGACATGGCATTCATCGGCGACGGGCCCGTCAAGCAGGACCTGCAGCGCGAGGCCGCGGCGCGGGGCTTGGAGCGCGTGCACTTTCTCGATTCCAGGCCGCCGAGTGCGTTGCCGCCGCTCCTCGCATCGGCCGACATCCTGCTGGTACCGTTAGGCATGTCGATCCCCGGCGCGGTGCCGTCCAAGCTGTACGAAGCGATGGCGTCGGGCCGGCCGGTCGTGCTGGTCGCGAGCGGCGAGGCAGCTGCGATTGTGCGCGAGCACAATGCCGGTCTGGTGGTCGAACCTGGCGATGTCGCCGGTCTCGCGGCGGCGCTGCGCAGGTTGCGGGATGATCCCGTCCTCCGCCGCGCGTTAGGCGAGAACGGGCGACGGGCGGCCGTCGAATTCTTCGATCGCGCCGGCATCGCCGCGCGCTTCATCGCCGTGCTGCAGGCGGCGCTGTCGTGACCGACCTATCGGCGCGTGACGAGGAACTGCGGATTCGGGGCGTGTTCGCGGCACGCACCGATGCCGCCAAGTATTCGTGGTTTTCAAGCGGTCAACAGCTCATTCTGCAGGGCGCGACACGCGCACTTCTCGATGCGCTCCGCCGCGCGGGGGTATCGCGTCTGGACGATGCGCGCGTCCTCGAGATCGGGTGTGGCGGCGGGCATTGGTTGCGCGAGTTGGTGCAGTGGGGCGTACGGCCCGATCACCTCGTCGGCATTGACCTCATCGGCGAGCGACTCGCCAGCGCGCGGGAGCGCTGCGCACCGACAGTACAGCTAACTGCCGCCAGTGCAGCAGCGCTGCCCTTCGCGGACGGGGCATTCGATATCGTGCTGCAGTCAACAGTGCTGACTTCGGTGCTCGATTCCATCGTCCGGCAGCGGATTGCAGCCGAGATGCTGCGCGTGCTGAGCCCGCGCGGGCTGGTGCTGTGGTACGACTTCCTCGTGGACAATCCGAGGAATCGTGATGTCCGTGGCGTTCGTCGCCGCGACCTATCCCGTCTCTACCCAGGGTGCAAGATCGACGTGCGTCGAGTCACGCTCGCGCCGCCCCTCGCGCGGTTCTTGGCACCGCGAATGTGGACGGTCGCCGCTCTCCTGGCAGCGCTCCCGTTCATGTGCACCCACTACGCTGGGACGGTCCGTCGGGTGGCAAGCTGACCGGGTAAAGGGCTACACGCTGTTGCGATGCCACAACAATTTGCGCGTCTGCGCCACTCTGCGTTTCCCAGTCGAAAATTGGTGCTCTCTAGATGCCCGTAACGCGTAAGTCTCAGCGTTTTCGGCTGCATTGACCCATGCATATGCCCCCGGTATGGTGTGCCGTCGCGAGTGTTAGAGCACTTTAAGAGATCGGCCTCTTGTTTGCCAAAGATGGCAGCAGCGTAGGAACGATTCTTTTCATCGGACCTGGAGCACATACGGATGTACTCGTCGGAATCGAAGGTTCTCACGGGGTCCAACACGGCAGAAGGGCGATCGACGCCAGCGGGTTCTGCTGCGCCAGGGTTGCGTCGCAGCGGTGACCGGACTGCCCCAATTGCGACCTACCGCGAGGTTGCGCCGCGTGTCAGACGACCCACGTCGTCCACGACATACGTGCCGCGTCAGACCTTCCTTGCGTTCTCGCCACCCCTGGTGGGCGAGGAGGAAATCCATGAGGTGGTGGATACGCTCCGTTCCGATTGGCTTACGACAGGCCCGAAGACGCGGCGATTCGAGCAGGACTTCGCGCGGTACGTCGGTGCCAACGATGCGCTCGCCTTGAACTCCTGCACCGCGGGCCTGCACACGGCGCTCGCCGCGTTAGGCATCGGCCCGGGAGACGAGGTGATCACGACGCCAATGACGTTCGCGGCGACCGTGAATGTCATCGAGCACGTCGGCGCGCGCCCGGTGCTGGTGGATGTGGAACCCGACACGTTGAACATCGATCCGCTCGCGATCGAGCGCGCGATTTCGCCGAGGACTCGGGCGATCGTTGCGGTGCACTACAGCGGCCACCCGGCGGACCTCGACGCGATCGAGGAGCTTGCCCGTGAGAACGATCTCTTCGTGATCGAGGACGCGGCGCACGCGTTGCCGGCGCGATATAAGAACCGGACGATCGGTTCCGGTAGGAACCCCACGGCGTTCAGCTTCTACGCGACAAAGAATCTCACGACGGGCGAAGGCGGTATGCTGACGGGCAGCGACGAGTTTCTCGAGCGCGCCCGGCCCTTCAGTCTGCACGGGATGACGCGCGATGCGTTGAGCCGCTACGCGAAGGGAGGCAGCTGGCGGTACGAGATTCTGTCGCCGGGCTTCAAGTACAACATGACGGACATTCAGGCTGCCATGGGGTTGTGCCAACTACGCAAGCTCGAGTGTTTCGATGCGCGCCGCCGCGAGATCGTAGAGACGTATCACGATGCCTTCGCGGGCGAGGATGCGCTCGAGCTCCCAGTTGAGCGGCACGACGTGCGACACGCCTGGCACCTGTACGTGCTACGTCTCCGGGCGGATGCCCTGCGCATCGGCCGCGACCAATTCATTGACGAGCTGACCGCGCGCAACATCGGCACGTCGGTGCATTTCATTCCTGTGCATCTGCATCCGTACTATCGGGATCGGTACGGCTATGACGAAAACGATTTCCCCGTCGCCGTTAGCAACTTCGAGCGCATGCTCAGCCTCCCGTTGAACCCGCGCTTGTCGTCCTCGGATGTTAGCGACGTCATCGAGGCGGTTCTCGACATCGTTCATACGTATCGTCGGTGAGGCATATGAAGCGTGTCGTTGACGTCGCGGTGTCCGCGCTCGCCCTGCTACTGTTGTGGCCGCTGGGCGTCTTGATCGCGGGGGCGGTGAAGTTAGGCGACGGCGGCCCGGCGTTCTTTCGCCAAGCGCGCGTCGCCCGCGGCGGCGGCACGTTCCGCATGTGGAAGTTCCGGACGATGATCGTCGGGGCAGAGCGTCGCGGTCGCCAGCTCACCGTGAGCGGGGACCCGCGCGTGACGCGCGTGGGCGCGCTGCTGCGTCGGACGAAACTCGATGAGTTGCCGCAGCTGTTCAACGTGCTCTGCGGCGAGATGAGTTTGGTGGGCCCGCGGCCGGAGGTCCCACGGTATGTCGCGCTCTACAATGCCGAGCAGCGCGCGGTGTTGAGCCTAACGCCGGGGATGACCGATCCGGCCTCCCTCCGCTATCGCGACGAGGGCACGGAGCTCGCGGCGTCTGTCGACCCCGAGCAGTTGTACGCCGATCACATACTGCCGGCGAAGATTCGACTCAATCTCGCCTACGCCGCGCGGGCCAACTGGCTCACGGACCTCGGCGTGATCGGGGCGACCGTCGGCGCGTTGCTGGTGCCCGGGCACAGGCAGCGTACGCGATCGTGGTCGAGCGCGCCGGCCGGCGACGCGGGACGCAGCGTTGGGGCGATGGATCTGGAACACTAGGGAGCGCGCTCCACTCCTCCGAACTGAACCCTCCCTCTGAATGCTTCCTCGCTCACTCGTTCGCCACCGCCGGCCACTCGTCTTCGGCGCACACGCCGCGCTGACGATGATCGCGTACGCGTCGGCGTTCGTGCTGCGGTTCGACGGGCACGTGCCGACTGCAGCGGTGAGCGCGTTTCGCGACACGGTGTTGGTGCTCGTCGTGATGCGCCTGGCACTGTTCACCGTGTTCGGCATGCACCGCGGTTTTTGGAAGCACTTCAGCGTGCACGACCTGGTCACACTCGCCAACGCTGTCGGGTTAGGCACGCTCTGCTTTGGCGGCGGACTGTGGCTGCTCGGCGCACTCGGCGCGGTGCCGGCGTCGGTGGTCGTGCTCGAGGGCATGCTGACGTTCATGTTGCTGGGCGGAACGCGGCTCGCCGTGCGGTACTCGCTCGAAGGTCGCCTAACCAAACGCTCGGCGATGTGTCGTCGCGTGCTGGTCGTCGGCGCGGGTGAGGCAGGCGAGCGGCTGCTGCGTCAGCTGAACCACGATGCCGATCGTGCACTGCAGGTGGTAGCGCTGGTGGACGACGATCCGGGCAAGCACCGCCGATCGCTTCACGGTATTCGCGTCGCCGGACGGATCCGTGATCTACCGGACATCGTCGTGCAGCACCGTATCCAATTGGTGGTGATCGCGATCTCCAGCGCGACGCCGGAGCAGATGCGACAGATCGTGGAACACTGCTTGGCGGTGAAGGTCGAGTTCAAGCGTCTGCCCTCGATGCGCGAAATGCTCGAGGGCAGTGCGAAGGCAGGCGCGCTCGCCGACATCGAGCTCGAGCATCTCCTGGTTCGGGAGCCGGTCAAGTTTGACGAGGAGCGTGTTGCGCGAGATGTGAGCGGTAGCGTGGTGTTGATCACCGGCGGCGCCGGATCCGTAGGATCCGAGCTCGCCCGACAACTGGCGCGGGCGAAGCCGGCGAAGCTGGTTCTCGTCGAGCAGGCCGAAAGCCCGCTGTACTATGTCGACCTGGAACTGCGGCGCACGCATCCGGAGATCGAGGTTGTGCCGATCGTCTCCGACATCACAGATCGGACCGCTCTCGAGCGCATTTTCGAGCAGTATCAGCCCGAGCACGTCTATCACGCGGCCGCTTACAAGCATGTGCCGCTGATGGAAGCAAACGTCCGCGAAGCGGTTCGCAACAACGTGCTTGGTACTCTGTACGTCGCCGAGTGCGCGGCGCGGTGGAAAGCGCGCAAGTTCGTGCTGATCTCCACGGACAAGGCCGTGCGTCCGTCCAGCGTGATGGGCGCGACGAAGCGCGTCGCCGAGCGCATTGTGTTAGGCTGGCCCGCGCTGCGGTCGTCGGACACCGAGTTCAGGGCGGTGCGCTTTGGGAACGTTCTGGGTAGCGAAGGAAGCGTGGTGCCCCTGTTTAGGCGGCAGCTGGCGTTGGGCGGTCCGCTCACGGTCACGCACCGTGACATCGAGCGTTACTTCATGACCATTACCGAGGCAGCGCAGTTGGTGCTACATGCGGCGACGCTGGACGATGCCGCTGGTCGCATCACGATGCTGGACATGGGGAAGCCGATCCGCATCCTGGACCTGGCCGAGAACCTCGTGCGTCTCTCGGGTCTCGAGCCGTACCGGGATGTGCAGATCGAGTTTACCGGTCTGAGGCCCGGCGAGAAGCTGCAGGAAGAGCTCATGTCGGACCTGGAGCGGGCGGTTCCGACAGGGCTCGAAAAGGTGAGTGTCGTGCAGACCGATGAAGTCGATGGGGCGACTGTGCAACAGACTGTTGGGCGCCTGCTCGCAGCGATGAATTCTAGTGATACGACCGCGGCAATTGGCAGCCTACGCGAGCTTGTACCCGAGTGCGTAGCGCCGCTCCGAGGCATGGCGGTTGCCCAGACGCCTAGCGCGCCTACGCGGCGGGAACGGCCTTCGCGCGTGCAATCTCGCGCCGCGGCCGCACCAGCGTAGCGCCGGAGGTGGAGTCTTCCGCGTTCGCGGAAGTTTGCTGGCGAGGTCGCTCGGTTGTAAGCTGAGAGGCCGCCGGTCCGCCACCGCATGACTCACTGGACGGGCTGCACAAATACGATGCCTCAATATCTGCCCCCATCAAATCGACGTGGACTTCCCGGCGCGTACAGCGCGCCGCCGGCGCGACGTGAGCCAGACCGTAGCGTCGATGACGAGGCGACGCTCGCGCCAATGGACCTGCGACAGATGCTGGCCATGTTGCGCCAGCGTATCTGGCTGATCGTCGGGATCACGCTTGCGTTTGGCGGTCTGGCAACGTGGTTCGCGCTGACCACTTCGCCGACGTTCGAGGCGACGGCGACAGTTCGGCTGACGGACTCTCGCCGCGAGCTGACGGGTGGCCTCGTGGACGCTACGCCGTCTTCGCCCCTTCGCCCGAGCTCGGATCCAGTCTTGTCCGAGGTCGCGGTAATGATGAGCCACGAAGTGGTGGGGAAGGTGGTGGATTCGATCGCGAGCTTACGGATGCGGGCCGACGGGTTCAACCGGCGGGTCATCGAACGGTTCACCCTTCCGGCCGCAGGCAGCATGCACCGGCTGCCAACGATCAACCTCGCGTTCGATTCACGCGGTGCGACGGCGACGATGCCTAGTGAAGGGCCGGTGCGCGCGAACTACGGTGAGCCGCTGCGCATCGGCGACGTGCAATTCGTGGTCAAAGGGAAGCCCGATGCGGCAAAGCACGGTGAAATCGTTGTGCTGGGCCGCGACGATGCCGTGGACCGTCTTGTGAAGGGCATTCATGCGAAGCCGCGCGAGGGGACCGACGTGATTGACGTCTCGTTCTCGTCGACAGACCCGACGCTCGCCCAGCAGGTCGTGAACACGTTGGTCGCGGTTTTCCAGCAGAACAGCATCGAGGATGCGGCACAGGAGGCGCGCCTTCGCCGCGTGTTCATCGAAGGACAGCTTCGACAGAACGATTCGCTGTTGACCAGCGCGCGGCTCGCACTGAGCGACTTCCGCTCGCACGAAAAGGCCTATAGTGCGCGAGAGAAGTTCCAGGCGCAGGCAAGCGACGTGGCGCGCGTGCAGGACCAGATCCGCGATGTGGAGTTGCAGCAGCGAATGTACGCGTCGGTGTTGCAACAACTGCAGGCTGGCAAAGGGCGCGAAAGTCTGCAGCAGTTAGGCGCAGCGTTGTCGGCGCAGGGAGCGACCGCGAGTCCCATCATTACGGACCAGTACCAAGGCCTCGTGCGTTTGCAGACGGCGCGCGACTCGTTGATCACGATGGGCGTGGCGCAAACGAACCCCGATGTGAAACGCATCGACGTGCTCGAGGGGACGGCGGTGACGCGGCTCAGCGCCGTGTTGCAGGGGATTCAATCGACCTTGGCGCAGCGATTGACCACGCTGCAGGGTCTCAAGAATTCGAGCGCGGACGTGTTGGCCACCATTCCGGCGTCGGACGCGGATGAAGCGCGCCTAACGGAGCGCGAGGAATCGTTTCAGAAGATCGCGGACCAACTCCGGGACGAGTTCCAGAAGGCACGCCTCGCGGAAGCGGCCGAAGTCGGATCGGTCGAGATCGTGGACGTTGCGTCGCCGCCGCGTGCCCCGATCGGCACGCCGGCCAGCGCGAAGATTCTGTTCGGCGTCTTGCTCGGATTGTTCTTCGGGTCAGGGTTCGCGCTCGTCATTGAGCACCTCGATCAATCGATCCGCGGCCGAGACGACGTGGAAACATCGCTGCAGTTGCCGGGGCTGGCGGTGATTCCACGACTCGACAATGCCTTGCTGACGACACGCGTCCGGAGGGCGCTAACGACCGGATCGAACGGCGCTGCGACCGCTGCCGCGAAGCCGGTGTCGAACAGGCTCGTGACGGTGAACGACTCACGCTCGGTCGGCGCCGAGGCGTACCGCACGCTGCGCACGAAGTTGTTGTTCTCGCGCGCTCTGAGCTCGCTCAAGACCATCGTGGTGACGAGCCCGTTCGCACAGGACGGCAAGTCGACCGTGGCCGCGAATCTCGCGACGACGTTCGCCCAACACGGCATGAAAACGCTGCTCATCGACTGCGACCTGCGCCGACCGACGCAGCACGAAGTATTCGGTGTGTCGAGTCGCCCTGGACTCACGGATCTCCTCACGTCGGAAGAGCTCATTCCCGGCGCCGGGCGACGGACGAGCGTCGAAAACCTATCGCTGATCACATCGGGCGCGCTGCCGCCCGATCCGCCGGAGCTCGTCGGCAGCGCACGCATGCGCGCGTTGCTCGAGAAGTTAGGCGAGACGTTCGACGTGATCGTGCTCGACACGCCACCGGTGCTCCCGGTCGCGGATTCGGCGATTCTCGCTTCGCTCTCGGATGGCGTGTTGCTGGTCGTGCGCGCGGGCCAGACGGATCGTCGCGCAGCGCAATTGGCCGTGCAGCAGCTGCAGGATGTGGACGCGCGGATACTGGGCGCGGTGCTCAACGACCCCAATGAGCAGGTGCCGATCTACGACCAGTACGGGTACGCGACGTATTACGGGTACGCGACCAAGGAGTGAGCAGCCGCAGGATCCCGGATCTGACACGGCTCGGCGCCTAACGGCGCCGGGCCGTGCCGCATCCGGTCACGGCGTGGCGGGTTTCCAAGTGGGAAACAGGTTGGCGCCGGCGTCCGTGGTGAGTGCCGTGAGCCGCGCCCCGTTGGCGCCGATCGTGTAGACCTGCCACGCGCTGTCGTGCTGCGCCATGAAGGCGAGCTTGCGTCCGTCGGGCGACCACGCGGGGAACGTAGAGAAATCGGCGCCATCGGTGACGACGGCGTCGCCGGAGCCGTCGGACGCCATCACGTGAATGCGCGCGGCGCCGGTGGTCGGCACAACGACGTACGCGATGCGCGACCCGTCGGGCGAGTACGACGGCGCCGTGGCCGCGGCGTCCGACTGGGTGAGGACCCGCGCGTCCGAGCCGTCGGGCGCCATGGTGTAAATCTGGGCCGTGCCGGTGCGAGCGCCGGCGAACGCGATGCGCGTGCCATCGGGCGACCAGCTCGGGTGTTCGTCGCCGGCAGGATCTGCCGTTAGGCGCGTTAGGCCCGTGCCGTCGGCGTTGACGACGTAGACGGCCAAGAACCCGTCGCGCGCCGACTCGAATGCGATGCGGCTGCCATCGGGCGACCACGCCGGGAACCAGTTGAAGCCACCCGCGCTCGTGACGGCGTGGACGCCGGTGCCGTCGCGATTCATCACGTAGATCTCGTAGTTGCCGCCCGATCCGCGGTTGCTCGCGAACGCGACGTGCGACCCATCGGACGACCATGCAGGGGTGATGTCGCTCGTGTTGCCGTCGCTCAAACGCGACACGTCACTGCCGTCGCTCTCGATTGCGTACAACTGGTCCGGGCCTCCGCGCTCGGAGACGAACGTGAGTGGGCGCGCCGTGCAGGCAACGTGAAACGTGACGGTATCGAGACCGATCGGTACGATCGCGGTGGTCACGGGGCTCGCACCGTCGAGCGTACAATTGCCCGCGAGTATCCCGATGCCGACGGAGTGACGTCCGATGTCGAGGGGCGTGAACGCATGTACCGACGAATCGCCGAGCATCACGGGCGCGCCGCCGTCGATGGAGATGGCGTACGGATCGGCGCTGAGATCAGCTCCGGTCGTGCGCGTCACCACACGCAACGTGCCGTCGGAGAGCGTGGCATCGTGACACGCGGTCGCGGCGAACAACAATGGGCCTGTCGCAAGCGTTCGCAGCATGTGACGAACGCGGAGCGACGAGCGACGCGACGGGCTGGCGCGGAGCGACATGGGTCCTCCCTCGGAGCGGTGACGCGCGATACTTCCGAGGTAGTGACCGTTGGGGTTGCGTTCGGGTCACCACGATGACCGTGCGACCGGCTGACATGTTCATGACACGCAGCGTTGGGCATGTCGCGTGTAAAAAAACACACACATCGACCGGTCGCTTTGACAAAGAAAATTGTATGGCCGAGGTCGTATACCTTATTGGCTCCCATAGAGTAAGTTGGCCTCTGCATTGCACGCGTCACGAGTCCCGACGATGCACGATTCGGGAGCGTCGACATGGAGCGAAATGTCGGCGACGTCGACGCGCGATTCGCGCCGAAGGCGTTCAAGGGACAGCCTATTACGAGGAGCGATCAACGATGGCCAGCACCAGTCACATGACCAAGAGCAACCGGGGCTTCGCGGCAATGGACACGTCGAAGCAGCGCGAGATCGCGAGCAAGGGCGGTCGTGCAGCGCACGCCCAGGGCACTGCGCACGAGTTCTCGCCGGACGAAGCGCGCGAAGCGGGACGCAAGGGCGGTATGGCCGTGAGCCGCGACCGTGATCACATGTCGCTGATCGGACGCAAGGGCGGCGAGGCCCGCGGCCAAGCACGTCGTAACGGCTCGTCGGGCAACGGCGCGACCGCGCGCTTCTAACGCGGCACAGCCACTCCGGGACGAGGGACGCTGGGAGCGCGCACTCCTAGCGTCCCTCGATGTCATGGAAACCGATACGGAGTGAAGTCCTTCCAGAGCTGCTCGATCAACGCGGGCTGGATAGGAATCAGGACGGGCTTGTCGGATTGCGCCGCATCCACGATGCGCACCGCATAGTTGGCCGTCGTTCCCACCGCGCGCGGCGCAAAATCGCGAATCCGATACACGTAAATTCCCTGCATGGGAATCTGGCGTCCGCTTGCGCGCATCTCATCCACGTTGAGCACCGCGGGAATCCGCACCTTCTCGATCGGGACGATGGGCACGCCGTCCCGCGTGATGACCATCGACTTGAAGTTGCCGGCATCGAACGACTGCAGCTTGTCGGCGTCGTAAAAGGGGAACGCGGCGCCGTCGGGCATCACGTTCACGATGACGACCGCCCGGCGATCATCGAGATAGTCGCGCCAATCACGCCAGCCTTCGATGGGATCGATGCGGCGCCACTGGGCTGCCTTACGCGGATCGTGCTGCTTGCGATCGGCGAGCGCTTTGTCGGCCTGCACCTGACGCCACGCCATGATCTGCGGCGTCATGACTAACACACGGAACGGACCGCCGCCGGTGCGATAGACCTGCAGATTGAGGTCGGCCACCGCACTCACCGCGTCGATCGGCGGCTTCGGGAACGGATCCGATGGCAACACGGGCAACAACGAATCGCTCGGCGCACCGGTCGACGACAACGACGTGCGCGCGCGCTGCACCGCGTCGGCGATGGACGCGACGGGGACCGACGATGCGACGCGCGGACCGGCGCTGACGTCGGAGAGGGCGAGTTGGCTCTCCTTGGTGCTGTTCAACGCGATCACGTAGCCGTCGAGATTGACCAGCGGGCCCCCGGTGTTGAGCCAGTTCACGCCGGCGTCGCTCACCACGGCGTGATCGTCGGCGGAGCTCACGATCCCAATGGAGAGCACGGACAGGCGATTGAGCGGCGAGCCAAGAGCGAGCACGCGATCGCCGGCAGTCGGCGCGGTGCTCTTGCTGCTGTCGAAGAGCGGCAGTACTGCGCACGCACCGCAGTGGCTCATGTTGATCGCAAGGATCGCGATGTCTTTGTCGTCCTCGGTCACGATCGGCTTCGCATACACCTTCGTGGCCGAGTCGATCTGCACGCGCACTTCGTCGGCGCCTTTGACGAGATGGGCGTTGGTGACAATGAGGCCGGAGGAGTCGACGAGGAAGCCGGTGCCGCGCGCGGCGCCGAACACCGTGAACACGCCGCTCTTGTACTTGGCGAAGATCTCGCGCTCGACGTTCTCGTGCCTAACTGGCTTGGGCGGCGTCTTCGGCGCCGCGGCGCTGTCGGCCGGTCCGGCGCTGGCGGCCGGTTGGGCGCTGTCGCCGGCGGGCGTTCCGGTGGCGGTGCCGGTGTTCGTGGGCGCAGGCGCCGCGGCCGCGACGGCGATCGTATCGATCATCGCGTTCCGCTGCGTGAGCTCGATCTGTCGCATGTCCTTGGCGAACGTCTGATAGAACGCCCAACGATAGCGCTCGTTGCCGATGGTCACGCTGCGCGCGCTCTCGATGCGGTAGACGCCTTCCTTGAACGTGCCGTCGGCGGCGCCATCCAGATCGGTGGAGGTGCGCGTGGTGTCGCCGTGGGGACCGATGATGTACAGATCCATTTGCGGCACCGGACGAATCGTGAGGTCGGTGCCGACAACGGCGGCGCGGATCTTCACGGGGAAGGTCGTGTCGGGCGGCGGCACCGGAGCGGCGGCCACGGGCGGAACCACCTTGGCACTGTCCGTCGCGACCGGTTTCGGGTTGTCGGGTCCGCACACGGATGCGAGGTCGGTGACGAGCGACGCCGTCGCACCGGCTCGCCGCAGCTTGGCCTTCGCGTCGTCGTCGAAGCTGAAAGAGACGCAATTCTCCTTGGCCAGCGAGAGCACGCGCTTCGCGGGGACCTTGTTCTTGACCAGGTCCACGATGTCGGACAGCGAGTACGCGCTGGCCGCTTGCGCGCGCGCGCGGCTGGGGAGCACGGCGAGCGCGAACAGCAGCGCGCCGGCGGCAGTTGCCACGCGGCGCGTGCGGCGGAAAACGGTCTGGGGTTGCATAGGCATCAGGGGCAATCCGGTCCGGTCTGGCCGCGGCGCTCGTCGAGTTGTTTCTCGGCGCGGCAGGCGGCGCGGTTGGCGTCGATGGCGTGAGAGAGATCGTGGCGAAGCGCGACGGCCTGTGCGGTGACCGCGTATGGCTTGCCGAGTTGACTGAGCTGGTCTTCCGCTTGGCCGAATCGGACGCGTGCTCCCTCGTACTCGCCGTCGGCCATGCGAGAGCGGCCGACTTCGATGTTGTCGCGAATGGGTGAGAGCACGGAATCGAGATCGGCCGGGGGCGGCGCAGCGGGCTGCGAGTCCGCGGCTGCGGACGGAGCCGCTGCGTTAGGCGCGTGGGCCGCGGTCGAATTGGCGGCGGCGGTGGTGGTCACGGCCGGCTTGCCGGCGGCACTGTCGGTGCGCGCGGCCGCGGAATCGCGATGCATGCTGTCGGCCGCGGCCGTGGGCGCTGCGGGCGTCGCGCCCGGTGGCTTGGCGGCTACGTTAGGCGACGGCGTCGCCGGCGCGTTGCTCGCGACCGGTGCGGCGGCCGACTTGGCACGCGCGTTCACCACGTACCATGCGCCGCCGCCGCCGAGGACTACCACGGCCAGCACGATGAAGGCGGTGAGAACGATGCGGCCGGCGCCGGAGTCGTCGACTTGCGTTGGCGTGCCGGCGATGAGCGGGGTGGGGCGGCGTCCGGGCTGTCGCGTGGCCGGTGTGGGCGTCGTGGCCAGTACCGTGCCGGCCGGCGTCGCGACGGGCCGCTTGACCGTGGGCGCATTGGGGTGCGGTGTGGCGATGGCGAGCGTGCCGGTGCTCGAGAGCGCGCTCTGCGGCATGGCGGCGACGGCTTTGACGAGGCCGCGACCGAATTCCCCGGCGTGCGCATATCGATCCTGCGGATGGCTCGCGAGTGCGCGGTCCATCACCGTTTGGAGCTCGGCCGGCCACGCGACGTCGCCCTTGATCTCGGCGAGCGTGCGCGGACGTTCCGTTAGGCGGGCGATCATCGCCTCCCGCGACGAGACGGCCGGGAAGGGCAGCTGCCCGGTGAGCATGTTGAACGCCACCAAGCCTAACGAATAGATGTCGGTGCGGTTGTCGAGCGTGTCGCCCGACAACTGCTCGGGTGACATGTACTCCGGCGTGCCGATGGCGAGCCCGGTCCGCGTGACTTTCTGATCGTCGCCCGTGGTGGCCTTGGCGATCCCGAAGTCCACGACCTTGGCTACGTCTTCTCCGCTTCGGCCGCGCGCGATCATGATGTTATCGGGCTTGAGATCGCGGTGCACGATACCCATTTCGTGGGCGGCATCGAGGGCGTCGGCGACCTGGCGCGTGACGTCGGCGGCCTGCACCGCGGTGAGGGCGCCCTGGCGTTCGATGACTTTGCGCAGGGGCTCGCCGTCGATGAACTCCATCGCGAGATAGATGAGGCCGTCCTCGGTTTCACCGAAGTCGTAGATCGCAGCGACGTTGGGGTGCTGGATCTGGCTCGCGTTGGAGGCTTCGCGATTGAAGCGGGCGATGGCGTCGGGGTCGTTGACCATGCCTTGATGCAGCACCTTCACCGCGCTGCGCCGCCGCATTTTGACGTGCTCGGCCAGGTAGACCTGGCCCATGCCGCCTTCACCGATCCGTCGGACGATGTGGTAGCGGTCGGCGAGAACGGAGCCCACGAGGTTGCTGCCGGCGGGTGCACGCAGTGTCGAGCCGTCGCGCGGGCAGAAGCGCTGCTCGAAATCGTACGTCTGACCGCATTGCGGACAGGTCTTGGCGGGGGCGTTCACGCGCTCTACGGGGCTCTCGTGGGCGTCATCGGACCACTGTGACGCGAATGGACACTGCGTCCGGGAGGCGATGAATCAGCAACTCGCGACTGCGGAATGAGACGAAGTCTTACAACGCTCTGCAACAGGGGACCGTCGGCCCTCATCGGGCGGCAAACGACTGTCCCCGTACGGCCACAACCAAGATACGCAGGACGGTCGGTCTTGGACATGCCCGTGACATAGTGGCGATCAGAGCCGCGCCGGCTGTGGTCTCGAATGCGAGGCCTTCCCCGCCCCTTGCGGTCCGGGCATCTTGAGAGGCTTTTCGCCCGCCATCCTGTCCCGTCGGCGCGGCGGCTTCGCTCTTCCGAGGTCTCATGTCGCGCCTCCTTCGTCTCGCCGGTCTCGCCGCATGTGCGGCGTTGGCCTGGCCAACAGTCGTGCACGGACAAGATTCCAGTGACTCCGCGGCGTATCGCGCGCTGACGCAGACGCCGGCGGGCGCGCTGGGTCCCTTGTTCGACGTGAGCGTGACGGGCGAGCGCGCGCGTTCGCTCACGGTGCACGCGCGCTATGGCATCATGAGCTTCGACTCGCACGAGTACACGCACGATTTCGGTGTGAGCGTGGTGCTGCCGGTGGGGAGCGCCGAGCTGTCGGCGACGGGCGGGTACTACTGGCCTAACTGTACCGACAACGCGTGCAACTCTCACATCATGGCGTCGGTGGGCGTGGCCCAGAATCTGGTGGCGATCCCGACTGGACGCGGCAGCGAGCGGGCGACCTTCGACGTCGGGCTCACGGCGCAGCTCGGCTTCGCGAACCCGAGCGACACGACGTTGGTGTCGGGCGCGATATCGCTGCCGGTATCGCTGGTGCCGGCGCCGCGCGGTTTGCGATTAGTGCCGTACGTCGCGCCGGGCGTGGGGGTGGGGCTGATCCGTCCCGACAGCGGCACGGAGGCCGGGCTGCAGTTCATGTTCGCGGCCGGCGTGGGGATGCTGGCGCCCGGGTTCACGGCGAACGTCGCGCTCTCTCGCGTCTTCCTGAACGGCGGAAACTGGCTGGTGGGCGTCGGGTTCTCGGTGGGCGGCCGCTGAGCGCTCGGGAGCCGCGCCGGCTGGCCGTGTTTTGCGTTAGGCATTTGCCTGACGCCGGTGGGCGCACCGTTCGCACGCGAGACGCGTCGTGACGTTCGACCCGACGAGGTCGCGGTGGGTCCGGCTCGTGACGCGCGGCGGTTACGTGATCGTGGTGTTGCTGGCCACGCTGACGCACTTCCACTTCGATCCGACGCCGGCGATGGTTGCGTGGCGCTGGCGGCGCGCGCTGGTGTTCGTGACGACGGGCTCCGACGTGATCGACGCCGCGCGCAACGTGCTGCTCTTCGCCGGATTCGGCGGCGTGTGGCTCGTGACGTCGCCGCGATCGCATCCGTGGCGGCGGGTAGCATGGATCACGCTCGCCGGGTGCGCGCTCAGCGTGTGCGTGGAGGCGGCGCAGCTCTTTTCGGCCACCCGCACGTCGAGCGTGAACGACGTGACGACGAATACGTTAGGCGCTCTGTTAGGCGCGTCCGGGATCGTGATCATGGCGCGGATCCTGGCGCGGTACCAGGATCGGGCGCGCGTCGTCGGCGTGCCGCTGCTGACGGTCGCGGCGTCCTACGTGGCGGCCGTGATGGCGGAAATGTTCTCGCCGTTCTATCGGAACGGACGCACGCCATGGGCGGGTGGGTCCATCGCCAACCGATTGGCGAACGCGCTGCACTATCTCAAACCGTTCAGCGTGGCGCGCGTGTCGGTCACCGACATGGTGCTGTTCGCACCGGCCGGTGCGGTGATGCAGCTCGCGCTGGCGGAGCTCGGCGTGGACAACGGCGTGGCGGCGGTGGTGACGGTGGTGTCCTGCACGATGCTGGCGACGTGTGTTGAGCTGGCGCATGGGATCGCGGGCCAACCGATCGAGGTGAGCGCGATCGTCGGCCACGCGGTCGCGATGGCCGCGGGCGCGTGCGTCGCATGGTGGTGGGGGCCGCGGCTGGTGACGGCCGGCACGCAACGACGCCGCGCACGCTGGGCGATCGGAGTGCTGGCGGTGCTGCTCGTGGCGTGGGCGTGGCGTCCCTTTGTGCCGCGCGTTTCCTGGCAAGCCGTACGCGCCCAAGTGACGGCGGAGCATTTGACACCGTTAGGCGTGTTGGGATCGTCGTCGGACTTGTTGGGCGTGACGGATGTCGCCGAGCAGTTCTTTCTGTACGTGTCGCTCGGTGTGTTGCTGGCGGCGTGGCCGCTCCGCTATCGCGGCCGGATGGCGCACGTGTGGCCGGCGGTCTACCTCGCGGTGGTGTTGGAGGTGGGTCAGATCCTGGTGTTGAATCGCACGTTCGACGTGTCGGATCTGCTGACGCAGTGCGCGGCGATCTGCGTGGGATTCGTGGTGGTCCGGCGGGCGGGTGCCGAGGCGAGGGGCGAGTTGTTAGGCGCCGCGGCGCCGTGAGCCGCTTGTTCATCTTGATCCGTGGCAATACCTTACGTCGCAGTCACGGCGCGGTAGCCAAGTGGTAAGGCAGCGGTCTGCAAAACCGCTATTCGCCGGTTCGATTCCGGCCCGCGCCTCTCGTTGACCAGGTCATCCCACCAAGCAATTCCGAACGGAGCCGTGTGAGCGCCGACGCGACAGCGGGCTTTGCCCGCACGCGCAGCCTGTACACGGTCGACCAGACGGTCGACCGGCTCAAGTCCCTGCTTGCCGCCAAGGGAGTCACGCTCTTCGCGCTCGTCGACCATAGCGGCGAAGCCGCGAAAGTCGGACTGAACTTGCGGCCGACGAAGCTGTTGATCTTCGGGAGTCCGCGTGCGGGCACGCCGCTCATGGCCGCCGCGCCGACGATCGGCATCGACCTGCCGCTCAAAGTGCTGGTGTGGCAGGCGGACGATGGCGGCGTATGGATCGGTTACAACGATGCGGAGTACATTGCGGCGCGGCACGGCCTGCCGCGCACGCTCGTGCCCGCGCTCGCGGGAGTTCAAGCGTTAGTCACGGCCGCCGCGCGGTAATGCGCGGGCCGCCGGCGTTGCGCGCCGCGGATTCGGTCGCGCGCTGCAATGTCAGCGTGAAGCGCGCGCCGTGACCAACGACACTCCGCACGCGAAGGTCGCCGCCCATGCCGTGCGCCAAGTCGCGGCTGATGGCCAGTCCGAGTCCCGTTCCTTCCGTTGGGCGCTTGAGATTGCGCTGCAGTTGGGTGAACGGCTCGAAGATGAGGCTCTGCTTTTCGCGCGGCACGCCGATGCCGGTGTCGGCCACGCGCAAGAAGATCATGTCCCGCGCAAACCGGTCGGACGCCGCGGGGGCGCTGCCCGCGGCGCGTCGTTGCGGCGCGTCGATGGTCACCTGACCGCCGCTGCTGGTGAACTTGACGGCGTTCGACAAAAGGTTGAGCAGCACCTGCCCGACTTTCTCGCGGTCGGCGCGCGCGCGCGAGTCTCGGGGGACGCTCGCGTCCACGGTGATGGCCTTGGATCGCAGCTGCGGTTCGACCATCGCCAGGACTTCGGACACGACGTCCGTTAGGCTCACGTCCTCGATCGCGTACTCGACGCGCCCCGCCTCGAGCTTGGCGAAGTTGAGCACGTCGTTGATGAGCGCCAGCAAGTGCTGCTCGCTGCGTTGGATGCGGGCGAGCGCCTCGCGTTGGGCGTCCGTGAGGGAGCCGTGGACGCCCATCTCCATCAGTTGGGCGTGCCCGGCAATGGCATTGAGCGGTGTGCGCAGCTCGTGACTCATCGCCGCGAGGAAGGCACTCTTGCTCCGATTCGCCATCTGCGCCGCCGAGCGAGACTCTTCGGCCTCGCCGCGGGCCATGCGCTCGCGTTGCAGGAGTATCGCACGCTCCGCGTGTCGCGACTCGAGCTCCACAGACTGCTCGTGCAGCCGTTCGTTGGTCGACACCAGTTCGGCGGCCTGCTGCTGCAGACGTTCGTTCGCGCGCGCCAAATCTTCGCGTGCGGCGTCCGCTTCGGCGACGGCCCGTGCGCGTGCTCGCGCGAGCGTCACGTGCGCACCCACGCGCGCGAGCAGCTCCCGCGCCGAGAACGGCTTGATCAGATAGTCGTCGGCGCCGAAATCGAGGCCTTCGACTTTCGCCTCTTCCCCCGCCCGCGCCGAGAGGAGAATGACCGGAATGGTCGCGGTCATTGGATCGGCGCGCAGCGCACGCAGGAGCTCGAAACCGTCCATGCGCGGCATCATGACGTCGCTCAGCACGAGGTCCGGCGGATGACGGCGTACCGCTTCAATGGCGGCCTCGCCGTCGGACACGGCTTCGACATCCCACCCGCGCCGGCGCATCAAGCGCGCTGCGTAGTCGCGCAGGTCGGCGTTGTCGTCGGCCAGGAGCACGCGCGCACCAGTTGTGATGTCGCGATCGTGCGCCGCGGCATGGGTGCTGTCGCGGCCGGCACTGTGCGTGTCGACGTGTGGAATCCACCGTTGCGCTTCCGCGGCGTAGGTGGTGACGCTGCCTGGACGCACCACACTCCATGAAGCGCGGCTCGAATCGTCCGATTCGTGTACGCGATCGGGCGGCAAATGCAGAGTGCCGGCCGGCACCCTGACGGTGAAGGCGGTGCCTTGGCCCTCGCGCGTCGCGACGGCGATGCTGCCACCGTGCAGCTTGACGAGCTCCTGGACCAACGCGAGGCCGATTCCCGTCCCCTCGTGCGTCCGGCTCCTTGCGTTAGGCACGCGGTGGAAGCGCTCGAACAAGTGTTGGACGTGCTCGGCAGGAATGCCGATGCCGGTGTCGCGCACGACGAGCGCGATGTGGCGGCCGTCGCCGTCGAGGTGGACGCCGACCGCGATCTCACCCTCGAACGTGTGCTTGAACGCGTTCGACACGAGGTTGAGCACGATCTTCTCCCACATGTCCCGGTCCACATAGACCGGCGGCCCCTGCGCATCGAGGGCTGGCGCATCTATCGTTAGGCGAAGGCCGGCGCGCTCGATCGCCGAGCGAAACGTGCTCGCGAGCTGCGTCGTGAACGCGCCCAGATCGGTGCGCACGTAGCTGGCATCGATGCGGCCCGCTTCGATGCGCGAGAAGTCGAGCAGCGTATTGACGAGCTTGAGCAGGCGCAGCGCGTTGCGATGGATCACCTCGCCGCGCTGTCGCGATTCCGCCGAGGTATCCTCGTCGGCGAGGGCGTCTTCCGACGGGCCAAGAATGAGAGTGAGCGGCGTTCTGAACTCGTGGCTGACGTTCGAGAAGAAAGCCGTCTTCGCGCGATCGAGCTCCGCCAACGCCTCGGCGCGGCTCGCCTCCTCCTCGTAGGCCCGCGCATTCGCGAGCGCCGAAGCAATTTGCGTCGTGAGGACATCGAAGAAGGCGCGATATTCGTCGTCGAAGGCGAGCCGGGCACTCACGCCGGCAACCAGCACGCCGGCCGCCCCGAGTGCAACGTTCGTGAGGAGCGGAAGGACGACCGCGGTCTGCGGCGGCGCGACCCAGGGACGATCGGGCAAGGGGCCGAACCGCGCCTCCAACCGATCGACGATCTGCGTGCTCGCCGTGGCGATGGCGTGTCGGAGCGGCGTCATCGCGTCGTCGGATTCACTCTCGCCTAACTCCACGACGCGCGGACTGATGGGCAACCCCGGATCGATGCCGGCGGACCCGGCGAGCCGGGCGCACCGTCGGTCCTGGTCGACGAGGTAGAGCAACGCGAACGGGACGTCGCGCGTGTGCTTGGACAGCGTATCCATCGCGGCCGCGCAGGCCGCTTCGACAGACTGTGCTCCAGTCACCGAACCGGCGCCGAGGTCCCGCAGCAGCGCGACACGACGCTCGGCCACGACCTTCTCGGTGATCTCGTGGACCGTCGCCAGGACGCCGCCGATGCCCTTGGGCGCCAGGGTGTCCGGTACGGGACTGTACGCGATGGTGTAGTGGGTCTCTTCTCGAAAGCCGTTGCGCTCGATCTCGAGATCAATGTCTTCCATCCAAGTCGATGGGCCGCCCTTGAATGGGGTGTCGATCAACGGGCCGATAATGTGCCAGATCTCGGGCCAGCATTCGCTGGCGGGCTGACCCATCGAGCGCGGGTGCTTCGAGCCAAGCACCGGGCGATACGCCGTGTTGTAGAGCTGAACGTATTCGGGTCCCCACCAGAGCAGCATCGGGAACCGGTTGACCAGGAGAAACCGGACCATCATCCGGAGGCTGTCCGACCACGACTCAACAGGGCCGATTGGCGTTCGAGCCCAATCGACGGAGCGCATCACGGCGCCCATCTCTCCGCCATCCGCAAACGGATCGGGCAGGGTTTCGGCTGTTTGCGACATCTCATTGGCGGCCGACACCTGCACGTCGTTCCCTTCGAGCATCATGGGGGGTGCACCTCGAGCACCGAGTCCGCCACTTGAGCGGCATCAGACTGTGAAATCGACCGGCGGGATTCCGCCAAAAAATGCAAGAAGGGGTCCAGCGAACGTCGGTGTCGGTCCGACGAGAACTGGCTTGTACGAGCGGTCAGCGGCTTTGTACCGAGCGGCCAGTATCCGTGCTCATGCCGGTCATGGCGCTCTGTCTCAAGCGGCGCGGACGAAAACGGAGGTACACGGCAAGGCCGGTGGGCGTCCGCGAGCCGTAGTCCGGCGCGATTGCAGCCGGTACGAAGTCGACGGCGAAGCGGGCGCCCAAGCCTAACGAGCCCCCGGGATAGCGGATGAGCTCGCGCACGTATCCGATTGCGGCCGACCCGATCTTGAATCTGGAGTCGGCGGGCCGGTCGAGGATGTCGAGGTCGTCGGCGGATTTCTCGACGTATTCGACACGCGTGAACACCGAGTTCCATCTGTCGAACGTGAGGTTTGACTCGGCGAGCAAGCTGCTGGACCACGAGTCAGTGTGCTCGAGCTTGTTCCCGCCGTAGATGATCGCGCTCGCCCACTCGCCGTTCTTCCAGACTGGCCGGGTATTCAGAACCGAGGCGGTGATGCGCTGCTCGGAAACGGCGGGATCGAGCGCCTCCGGACTCTTGAAATAGCCGTACGACGTGCTGACGCTCCACGGCGCCGATGGGTTGACCGTAAAGCGAGCCGAGTAGGAGTCGAGGCTCCGGCCCTTGTAGTCGAAGTTCGTTCGATCCTGGTCGGGCTCTCGTCCGTTGAAGATCGACGTCTCGAGCTTCCAGGATCTCGAGAAGATGCCGGCCGTGATGACGCCATACGAAATGTGGGTGGCGTCCTGCCAGTGATGGCCCAGCGGGGCGAACGGGTCACCTGCCGCGGATGGACGATGCGGAAAGGCGACTGGTCCGCTGGCCGGCTCGCCAACGGGTGCGACGTACGCCTGCAGCGCGAGGTTCTTGCCTAACGAATGCGTGTAGATGGCTGCCAGCTCCATGAACAGGTCGTGCGGGTGCTGGCGGTCGTGGAGGGGCTGGCCGTGGTACGATTCACCGGATTGGAGTAGGAGCGGGTAGCCTGCGGCCCCGACGGTCCACGGTTCGGCGCTCATCATGCCACGCAGCTGGAGCCGACCGGTGCCGAGTTGGTGGGCGGCCATCAGCATCGCCCAATTGACGCTGCCGATTTGGTCATCTCCACGCTGCGAGCGTTCGGCATCGTTCTGCCGGTCGTAATAAACGAACGCGCGGTAGTGAAACATGAAATCCCACGAACCGGCAGAAAAATGATTCGCCATCATGGGTGAGGCATCCGGAAGCCACGAGGTGCCCGATGCATCGCGGCTCATGGGGATCGAGAGGACGCCGACCATGCGCGTGGTCGAATCGCTCATTCCCGGCATGCCCATGCCTTGCGCGTCCGCCCTGGGCGCTCGAACAATCGCCGTGGCGATCAACGAGACGGCAGCCAAGAGCGCCCTGCGAGACATCATACGTCTGATGATATACCACACGTTGGCGCGTCAGCCTGCGTCTAACTGTCCGCCATCCCGCCTCGTATGTCTGGCCCGTGGTCCGCGCCTCGACTCCTGCACGCCGTATTCAATCGGCCGTTTAGCGGGCTCGAGCAACGACGCCTGCGCCGCGAGCCAGAGCCGAGCGAACCGATCAGCCGACTCGGCATCGCGATCGGCGATTCCGTGGGCGCTTTCGGCCAGGTGGCCAAGTGCGGTGGACCAGGAACTGACTCGCGTGTAGTCCGGATTGCCCGCCGTTTCGACAGCACGCGAAGTCTGTTGCCCAAGCTCTGCCAGCAGAGAGCTATGCGCAGCGGAACCTATTGCTGATTCGAGGGTGGCTGCGCCCGCTTGCATCGCTTCTCCCGCCCTGCTCTCGAGAGCGGCGGCCAACTTCGCAGCGTGCTCGCGCAACTGACTGGCCTCGGACTCAGTGCGACGGGCAGAGGCCAAACGCGTGAGCTCCAGATGCAGCCCCCGACGCAGGTCCAACAACTCGGAGACGGATCGATTGCCCAACGGCTCGACCGCCGGAGCGCCGTCCGTGACGTAGGTGCCGTCGCCCTGACGGACATCGACGAGGCCGTCGTGCGAGAGCACGACGATGGCCTCGCGCAATGTCGTGCGACTCACACCGAGCTGTTCGGTGAGCCTGGCTTCTGCGGGGAGCCTCGCCCCGGCCGTGAGACGGCCGCTCGAGATCTCGGTTCGGAGGTGGTCGATGACCTCATCGACCAAGCGACGTCTGGCGAAAGGGGCTTGGTTAGGCATACGGTGATACTATGTATGATGAATTATGTCCGCAACGGGCGCTTTTCACGCGCGCCGGATTTGCCTCGGGCAGCACGCAATGCGCCGGCCAGGCGCTCGCCTGCTTTGGCGAGCGCCTGCGGAGTGAACGCGGCGTAGCCAAGGAGAAGTCCGGCTCGATGCGGCGGTGCGAGCGACATTGCGGAGAGCGACGGCGTCTCGACTCCTGCTTCGAGTGCGCATGCTGCAGCGTGTCCGTCGTCCGGGAGGTGACGAAGCCAACCCATTAGATGCATGCCGGCACCCGATGCTACGGTTTCGATGTGTTC
>JANWIK010000167.1 GCA_025449955.1 Gemmatimonadaceae bacterium | reverse complement strand
CTGGCGGCGACCGATGGCGCGGCGGCGGGACGCGGCGGGTCCGATGCGTCGGCGGAGTCGGATCTCGCGGCGTTGGAACCCGATGCGCGCATCCAGTGGCAGATCCTGCACCGGAAGAAGGACGGCATCGAAGAGGCCCTCGATGCGGCCGGCGTGCGCGAGCATCCGGTGCGTGTGCTCAACGAGGTGCTGCTCCCGGCCATGAAAGAAGTCGGCGACAAGTTCGGCGCCGGCGAACTGATTCTCCCCTTCGTGCTGCAGAGCGCCGAGGTGATGAAGCGTGCCGTTAGGCACCTGGAGCAGTTCCTCGAGCGCGCCGAGGGCTACACCAAGGGGAAGGTGGTGCTGGCGACGGTGTACGGCGACGTGCACGACATCGGGAAGTCGCTCGTCAACACGATCCTCTCGAACAACGGCTACACGGTGTTCGACCTGGGCAAGCAGGTGCCGGTGAACACGATCGTCGACAAGGCGATCGAAGTGGGCGCGGATGCGATCGGACTGTCGGCCTTGCTCGTGTCGACATCCAAGCAAATGCCGATCTGCGTGCAGGAGCTGGATCGCCGCGGGGTGCGCGTCCCGGTGTTGATCGGCGGCGCCGCGATCAACCGGCGCTTCGGGCGCCGCGCGCTGTTCGTGGATGGCGAGCGGCCGTATGCGCCCGGCGTGTTCTATTGCAAGGATGCCTTCGAAGGGCTCGATTCGGTGGAGGCGCTGATGGATCCCAAGCGCCGCGAGACCTTCGTGAGCGGGAATCTGGACGAGGCTCGGCGCGACGTATTTCTTCGCACGATCGTGGGGAAGGACATCGCGGCCGGCACGGACGCGACGACGCGCTCGGACATCCCGTCCGACAACAAAATTCCCGAGGCGCCGTTCTTCGGCACGCGCGTGCTCCGCGACATTCCGCTCGACCAAGTGTTAGCCCTGCTCGATCTCGACGAGCTGTTCCGGCTGCAATGGGGCGGGCGCGGCTCCGGCGCCGCGTTCGACGCCATGGTGCGCGACGAGTTTCGCCCAACGCTCGAACGATTGTCGGCGAGCGCGCGTGCCGAGAAGTGGATCGACCCGCGTGCGGCGTACGGATTCTTCCCGGCGCAGTCGCAGGGGAACGCGCTCATCCTGTACGACCCGGCGGCGTACGGGAGCGACGGCGGCGCCCTGCGCGAGCTGGCCCGCTTCGCGTTCCCGCGGCAGGACGGCCGCGAGCGACTGTGTCTCGCCGATTACTTCCGCTCGGTGGAGTCGGGCGAGGTGGACGTGGCGGCGCTGCAGATCGTGACGGTCGGCGACACTGCCCAACGACGGTTCGATGAGCTGCAGGCGAAGGGGGAGTACACGGAAGCGTACTACATGCATGGCCTGGCCGTGGAAGCCGCCGAAGCCCTGGCCGAGTGGATGCACCGCGAGATCCGCCGTCAGTTAGGCATCGCGGGCGGCCAGGGGAAGCGCTACTCGTGGGGCTATCCGGCCTGTCCCGACCTGGATGATCATGCGACCGTGTTCCGGCTCCTCCCGGCCGCCGAGTCGTTAGGCATGACGCTGACGCCGGCGTTCCAGCTCGTGCCGGAGCAGTCCACGGCGGCGATCGTGCTGCACCACCCCGCCGCGAAGTACTACGCGGTGCGGAGCGGCGGCGAGCGCGACGCAGGCGGGGGCAGCGCGTCGTGAGTCCGCGCCGCGACGCCCGGGAGCTCCTCGAGCCGGACCGCATCGTCATGTTCGACGGCGCGATGGGCACGATGCTCTACTCGCGCGGCGTGTTCATCAATCAGTGCTACGATGAGCTCAACGTGCGCGCACCCGATCTCGTGCGCGACCTCCACCGCGCGTACGTCAAGGCGGGCGCCGAGGTGCTCGAGACCAACAGCTTCGGCGCGAATCGCGTCAAGCTGGCGCCGCACGGACTCGAGGGACAGGTGCACGAGTTGAACTGCCGGGCGGCGCGACTGGCGCGCGAAGCGGCCGGCGACCACGTGCTGGTGGCGGGCGCGGTCGGTCCGTTAGGCATTCGCATCGAGCCGTTCGGGCCCACGAGCCGGGACGAGGCGCGGGCCATGTTCCGCGAGCAGCTCGAAGCGTTGCGCGAAGGCGGCGCCGATCTCTTCATCCTCGAAACGTTCGCCGATCTCGACGAGATCGAGCAGGCGATCCGCGCGGCGCGCGAAGTGGATGCCGCGGCGCCCCTCATCGCGCAAATGACCATCGGGCAAGATGGTCTGACGCCCTTCGGGGCCTCGCCCGAGGACGTCGCTCGCGCGCTCGACGGCTGGGGCGCCGACGTCGTCGGCCTCAACTGCTCGGTGGGACCGCAGGCGATCCTCGAGGCCATCGAGCGGATGTCCGCCGTCACGACGCGCAAGTTGAGCGCCCAGCCTAACGCAGGCATGCCCCGCGACGTGGGCGGCCGCACGATGTACATGGCGAGCCCCGAATACGTCGCCAACTACGGCCGGCATCTCATCCAGGCCGGCGCCAAGGTGTTGGGCGGCTGCTGCGGGACGACACCGGACCACATCAAGGCGCTCGTCGAAGGCATCCGGCCGCTCGTGCCCCGACAGCAGTGGCGCGCATCCGTGCGGTATCAGCTGCCGCACACCGATGACGCGACGTCCGTGCGCACCGAAGAGCGGCGCGCGGAAGGCGAGACGCCCGTCCCCTTCGCCGAGCGGTCTCGTTGGGCGGCCAAAATCGCGCGCAAGGAATTCGTGTCGTCCGTCGAAATCGTACCGCCACGCGGCGTGGACGCGACGCGGATGCTGGATGGCGTGCGCGCACTCCGGGCTCGCGGCGTGGATGCGGTAAACGTCCCCGATGGCCCTCGGGCGCAGAGCCGCATGGGCGCGCTCATGACGAGCTTGCTCATCGAACAGCAGGTGGGCATCGAGACGGTCACCCACTACTGCTGCCGCGACCGCAACCTCCTCGGCATGCTGAGCGATCTGTTAGGCGCGGCGGCGATGGGATTGCGCAACATGCTCATCATCACCGGCGATCCGCCGAAGATGGGCCCCTACCCCGACGCGACCGCGGTGTTCGACATCGATTCGATCGGGCTCACGAATTTGGTGAGCCGTCTGAATCGCGGCCTCGACCCGGGTGGACACGCGATCGGCACGCCAACCAAGTTCGCGATCGGCGTCGGCGTGAATCCCGCCGCCATCGATCCGGCCTACGAGCTCCGACGGTTCGAGTGGAAGGTGGACGCGGGCGCCGAGTTCGCGATCACACAGCCCGTGTTCGACGTCGAGCAATTGCATCGCTTCTTGGCGTCGATCGAGCACGTGCGCATCCCGGTGATCGCCGGCATCTGGCCGCTCGTGTCGGCGCGCAACGCCGAGTTTCTCGCCAACGAAGTGCCGGGTGTGGTTGTCCCCGACGCCGTGATCAAGCGCATGCGGCGCGCGAGCGAGCAGTCCAAGGAACACGCATTGGCCGAAGGCATCGCGCTCGCGCGCGAGATGCTCGACCAGGTTCGCCAAACCGTGCAGGGCGTGCAGGTGTCCGCGCCGTTCGGCAAAGTGGAGCTCGCCCTCGAGGTGTTCGACTCGCCCGGTCGTTAGTTTTCGGGCACACCCGAGGACTCCAACCCGGCAGTGGAGCGCGCCCGCATGAAAGCCATCTTGCTCGTGGATCACGGCTCGGTGAAGGATGCCGCCAATCGCATGATCGATTGCGTTGGGCATCTGGTGCAGTCGCTGGCCGGCGACGCCGCGATCGTGCGCGTGGCACACATGGAGCTCGCGGAGCCCACCATTTCGCAGGGATTCGCGTCGTGCGTGGACGCGGGCGCGACCGAGGTGGTGGTGTTTCCGTACATGCTCTCGCCGGGCAAACATTCCACGCGCGACATACCGCGCATGGCGCGTGAAGCCGCCGCGCCCTTTCCGCACGTCATCGTTTCGGTGACTCCTGCATTCGGCGTGCACGACAAGCTCGCCGAGGTGGTGCTCGAGCGCGCAGGCGTCGAGGCGCACGGCCGCGCACCCGAATCGTGTGCGTGCATGCGGCCGAACGGCACGCCCGAGCGCTGGTGCGGCGACGCGTGCCGCGAGACCGCGAGGAACGTAACGGTCGCGCATTGATCGCGGCCGCCGCCGCTCGTGCAAGCGGGGCCGAGCGGATAAATTGGAGCCCATGACAATCGATCTCGACGCGGCGCACGCGCCGCTCACCATTCTGTCCGAAGACGAGACCATGTTCCGCGACGCCGTCGCGGCGTTCGCCGAAGAACAGGTGCGGCCGCGCGTGCAGGCGATGGATCGCGCGGGCAAGCTCGATCCGGACATGATCCCGGCGTTCTTCGAGCTCGGCCTCATGGGCATCGCCGTGCCCGAGGACTATGGCGGCGCGGCGGGCACGATGATGATGGTGACGCTGGCCGTGGAGACGGTGAGCCGCGTGGATGCGTCATCGGCGATTCTCATGGATGTGCAGAACACGCTCGTGAATTCGCCGCTCACGCGCTACGGCACCGATGCCCAACGGAAGCGGTACCTGTCCAAGCTCACGGCGGGCACCGTCGGCGCCTATGCGCTCTCGGAGCCGGGGTCTGGATCCGACGCGTTCGGCCTCGCGACGCGCGCCGAGCGCCGCGGTGACGACTGGGTGCTCACGGGCCGCAAACTGTGGATCACCAACGGCGCCGAAGCCGAGATCTTCATCGTGTTCGCGAACATCGACCCGTCGGCCGGCTATCGCGGCATCACGGCGTTCATCATCGAGCGCGGATTCGCCGGTTTTTCGGTGGGCAAGAAAGAGGACAAGTTAGGCATTCGTGCGTCGAGCACCACAGAGTTGATTCTGGACGGGTGCACGGTGCCGGCGGCGAACGTGCTCGGTCCGGTGGGCCAGGGATACAAGATCGCGATCGAGACGCTGAACGAGGGACGCATCGGGATCGGCGCGCAGATGATCGGCGTGGCGCGCGGCGCGCTGGATGCGACCGTGCACTACACCCGCGAGCGTACGCAGTTCGGTAAGCCGCTCGCCGACTTTCAGGGTGTGCAGTTTCAGTTGGCGCAGGCCGCGACGGAGCTCGAGGCGGCGCGACTCATGGTGTACAACGCATCGCGTCTCAAGGACGCGGGCCGTCCGTTCACGCAGGAAGCGGCGATGGCCAAGCTGTTCTCGTCGCAGGTTGCGGAGCGCGTGACGTCGTTGTGCGTGGAGCTGCACGGCGGCTACGGCTACACCAAGGACTATCCGGTCGAGAAGTTCTATCGCGACGCGAAGATCGGCACGATCTACGAGGGCACGTCGAACATGCAGCTGCAGACGATCGCGAAGCTGCTGCTCCGCCCGTAGCGTCGCCTCACGACCCCATCGTTAGGACGGCGGCGCCGCGGATCTCGCCGGCGCGCAGCATGCGAACGGCCTTATGCGCCCCGAACGGCGCGCGGCGCCGCTCGGGGAGCATCGCGCGCACGACTACATGGTCCGTATGGCCTGGTAGAGCGGGAACACCGTCGCCAGGATCCATACGACCGTGGCCGCGACGTAGGCGCGCGAGCGCGGAATCTTGCCAAGCACCGAGAGCCCAATGCCGAGCAGGATCGTGGACCAGATCGTGAACACATCGATTCGCGACAACAGTGCCAAAACAACCGGCGATGTGTTCGACACATCGAAAAAGTGCGCCGCGCTCACCGTGATCTTCGTAGCGGATGTGAGCGTCGATGGATCAGAGAAGTACGCGATGACCGGTCCGGCGATCGCAGCGAAAATCTTCGGGAATGCGGCGTACGCAGCAACCAGAACTCCGCCCGCGAACGTCATCTTGGACTCGAAGAGTTTCCCAATCAGCCACAGCAGCAAGCCGACGAAGAATATCGCGATGGGTATGCCGAACAACACGAATGCGACTTGGAACTTTTCGGCGATCGCCTTGCCCTTCGCCATCTGATCGGCCGTGATCTGCGGATTGTTTCGCATGGCGGCCGCCATGCCGCGCGCAAATTCGGCGTCGAACACAGGCTGCGTCAGCGACTGCGTTCCGAGGAAAATGAGACAGATGATGATCGTCACCACGACCATCGGCACAAGGAAGTTGCCGTTCTGCCGCCGCTCGAACACCTGGCTCGGCGAAATAAAAATGTCGATGAAGTCTTCCCAGACCGAGGGCGTCTTGGGCGCTGCAGTGGCCGTCATGCGAATCTCCGGGAGGGAGTCGGGAGGATGATTCAGGCCGCGGACGCGCGAACGCGGTCCGTGTACAGTGTGGCCGGACTTACCGTACGTGCAAGAGTCCCGCGCGGATTCGCGCCGCCTTGGCGCCGGCGGCCGGATCGGCCTCGAGACGCACCGTTACACGCTCTTGAACCTGCAGTTTGCCGGTTACGCTAACCGTGTCATCACCGCGCAACAGTCGGAACGCGATCGGTACGCCGCCACGCGACCCGACTTTCTGGCGTAACCGGTTGATGAACTCCGAATCGGTAACCGGCACCCCGGCAACCGACACTAAGTAGTCTCCGGCCTGGACGCCGGCCTCGTCTGCCGACGATCCCGGCGCCACGCGAGACACGCGCACGCCCGCCGAATCGTTTTCCGCGGAGACGCCGAGTGTCGGCGTGCGAACCGTGTCGATCGTGGCGCGCAGTCCGGCGAGCGGAAGCACCGTCTTCCACGGATACGGGTCGCGGCCGTCGATGTACTTCGCGTTGAAGTCGGCGAACGACCTGCCGCCGGCCGCCGTGCTAACGGCAGCCCACCACTGCGCGTCGGTGAACCCGGTGCCGCGCTGATAGCACTGGCGATAGAGCGCGCGCATCACGTCGTCGAGCGACGCGCGATTGTCGCTCGCGTCGCGAATCATGATGTCGAGCATGAGACCGGCGAGCGATCCCTTCGGATAATAGATGTCCGCCGTCCCATCCTCGGGGTGGATCCAGGTCGTGAGCGACGCATCCGTGAGTGCGACCGGCGGCGCGTTAGCCACTTCGGCCATCTTGCCGCCGGTGACCTCGAAGAAGCTCGCGGAGTCGATCACGCCGGCGCGCACCTCGGACAAGTCGGCATAGTAGTCCGTGATACCTTCGCTCACCCAGAGCCACGGCGTTGGTTGTTCATGCGCGTACTGGTACGGCCACAGGTCGGCGGGGCGGAGCCGCTTGACGTTCCACGCGTGAAAGATCTCGTGCGCGTAGATGGACATCTCGATCGGCTCACCGATGGCGAGTGGCGTGGTGACGTCGACGTGCGAGTTGGCGTGCTCGAGGCCCGAGATCCCGCCGTAGCTCGAGTCCGCGATCTGCATCACGGTGTACGTGGAGAATGGGACGTCCCCGAACACCGCGCCTTCGACGGGAACGATCTTGGCCAGTTGGGCGAGCGACGACGCGAGCGTCGCCTTGGGCACCGTACCCGCTGGATACGACGCGAAGCGCAGCCATCCGTTAGGCGTGCGCACGCTGTCGAGATCGAAGTGTCCGACGAAGAACGGCATGTCCACCAGCTCGTGGTAGCTGGCCGCCGTGTACGTGAACGCGCTGGGCGCCGGCGTCATCCCCGTGACGATGCGCCACGCGGGCGCGGTGCGAATCGTGACCGTGGATGGAAAATCGAAGCCGCGTCCTTCGGGATACAGGAACACGTTCGTGCCATTGAACATCGCGAAGTCCGGCCGCGACCACGCCATGGCGTTGTCCAACGAATCGGCCAAGTAGTCGAACGACACGGTGATCGATTTGCCGCCGGCAGGCCGCACGCGCCACGTGTCGTAGTCGAGCTTGTCCCACACGAGTGCCTTCCCGTTGCTCTCGGCGTTGAAGCGAAGCACGTCGCGCGCGAAATAGTCGAGCTCGTACGACCCCGGCGTCCACGCCGGGAGCGCCAGCAGCACCGGTGCGTCGCCACCCGTGACGGTGAACGACATGTCGACGTGCAACACGCGCTGTCGCGCATCGGCGGAGTCGAATGAGACGCGGTAGGACACGTTGCCGATTGGAGCGGACACGTCCGCGGCCGGTGAACCGTGCGGGCCTTGTGCGAGCGTGCAGCGCGGGGCGGCAACGACTGGTGCGACGAGCATCGCGAGGAACAGCGGGAGACGCATCGTGTGTCCTCGTGGCGGCCGGGTCGGACAGCGAGGTCGCAATATGCGCGAGCGCAGGCGGGTAGAGAAAGAGCGCCGCGTCCGACTCCTGTGTGACGCAACGGGTTTCGCGCTGGTGTGCAAGAATCCGCCATGCGCGGCGTCCACATCGAAACACCCACGTTCGAGGGCGTGTGGCCTTGTGGCCCATACACTCGACCGGTCGACAAGGACATTCCGACCATGAAGACCACACTTGCTTTATGCGCCGTCGCGGCCGTGATGGTTTTGGCATGTGACCGCGGGGCACCATCGCGCGGGTTTCTCGGCGGGAGTGCAGCTGCGCCTGCGGCGATGCCGGGGGTGTCGGCTTCCCTCGCGCAACGCGACGCGTTCAAGACAGCGGACGCCTCGGACTCGATGTCGGCGGACAGTGACACGTCGGCGGCCGACACGGCGGCGATCGGCAACCAGCAGATCGCGCCGTCGATGCTCATCCGAACGGCGGAGGTGAGCGTCGAAGTCGGCGCGCTCGACACCGGGATTACCGGCGTGCGCGCGTTGGCTCGGCGCGTGGGTGGATACGTGGCCGACGTGTCCGTCCAAGCAGGACACGATCAGCCGCACTCGGCGACGCTCGAAGTGCGCGTCCCGGCGGCGCGATTCGACGAGGCACTCGCCGGATTGCGTCCGTTGGGCACGCTCGAATCGGTGAACGTGTCGACGGCGGATGTGAGCGAAGAATATGTGGACGTGAACGCGCGCATGGACAACGCGCGCAAGTTGGAGGCGCGGCTCATTGCGTTGCTCTCGACGCACACGGGCAAGTTGAGCGACGTATTGGCCGTGGAGAGCGAATTGTCGCGTGTGCGCGAGGTGATCGAGCGGTACGAGGGGCGGATCCGCTATCTGCGGACGCGCGCGGCGGTGAGCACGATTTCGGTGACGGTGCACGAGCCCGTTCCGGTGGTGGGCGAGCGTGGCAGCGGCAGCGAATTGGCGGAGGCGTTCCGTCAGTCGTGGCGCAACTGCGTGCGGTTCACGGCGGAGAGTATCGCCGCGCTCGGCGTGTTGGTGCCGCTCGTTGTGCTCGCTCTCGTGGCGTGGCTGGTGGCGCGTCGGTTGGGCGTCAAGCGGTTGGGCACGCATCGGCGGCCGGAGGCACCGGCCAGCGTCTGAGGGTGGGCCGACGACCAACGGCGCGGCCTTACGCCGAGGCCATTCCGCTTGGCATATTGCGGGTTCTGTGGAATCTTGGGCCGCCGGCGACCGGCGGCCCAAGCCTCTGTCCCCAATTGCCTAACGGAAGCACGCGTCGTGGCTGCTCTCTCCTAACGGAACGATTCGACCCTCATGCTGTCTTCCAGCGCAGTGGCGTTTCTCGAGCGATTGTTGGACACCCCAGGGCCTTCGGGCTTCGAATCGGCGCCCGCGCGCGCATGGCGCGATGAGGCCGCGCGCTTCGCCACCGTGCGCGGCGACGTCCACGGCAACAGCATGGCCACGGTGGACGGCACCGGGCGCGCCGACGCGCCGGCGATCATGCTCGCCGGACATATCGACGAAATCGGCGTCATCGTGCAGCACATCGATGACGAGGGCTACGCCTACATCGCGCCGATCGGTGGATGGGACGTGCAGGTGCTCGTCGGCCAGCGCATCCGGTTTCTCGGCGCCGAGGGCGACGTGTTCGGCGTGGTGGGCAAGAAGCCGATTCATCTGCTGCGCACCGACGATCGCGAGAAGGCGTCCAAGCTCACCGACTTGTGGGTCGACATCGGATCGACGAGCGCGGCGGAGACGATCGCGCGGCTCAACGTGGGCGATGCCGGCGTGATCGATTCGCGCACCATCCGGTTTCCGAACAACCGCGTGGTGTCGCGGTCGATCGACGACCGCATCGGTGCGTTCGTCGTGCTCGAGGCCTTACGGCGGTACGCGGAGAAACCCGGCACCGCGCGCGTCGTCGCCACGGCAACGACACAGGAGGAAATCGGCTATCGCGGCGGCGGCGCCGGCGTGAGCGCGGCGGCCATCGGCGCGCGCATGGCGATCGTGGTCGACGTGACGTTCGCGACGGATCATCCGGGCATCGAGAAAAAGGAGCTCGGCAACCATCCGGTGGGCAGCGGGCCGGTGCTCACGCGGGGGTCGATCATCTCGCCGGTCGTGTTCCGATTGCTGCGCGACACCGCGGACGCCGTCTCGATTCCGTACACGCTCCAGGCGGCCGGCCGCGACACGGGCACCGATGCCGACGCGATTCACATCGCGCGCGAGGGCATCGCGACCGCGTTGGTGTCGGTGCCCAACCGGTACATGCACTCGCCCAACGAATTGGTGAGTCTCGACGATGTGGATCACACGGCCGCGTTGATCGCGGAGACGTGCCGCCGCGTGACGGCGGAGGTCGACTTCACGCAGCGTTAGGCGCGCGGGCGGGCGCCCGCGCGCGATCAGGCCGGCGCCGCCGCGTCCCGCTTGCCCAGGATCACCCACGACGCCGCGCCGCGGATGGCCGGCGACTTGTCGCGCAGCAGAGCCTGGAGCGCCTGCTGGGCGTTGGGCGAACGGGCTTGACCGATCGCGTGCACGGCGGCGACGCGCAGCGGCGCCGGGCGCTGCCGGGCGAGCAGGCCGCGCTCGGTGCGGGCGAGCTCCACCAGCTTGTCCACGGCCTGCGCCGTGCCCAACTGGCCTAACGCAGCGACCAGGGCCACCTGCACGCGGGAATCGGATTCGCGCTCCAGCGCCCGGATGAGCGAGTGCACGGAGCGTTGGGCCGGGGGCGCGTGTCCGGTGCCGTTGCCCTCGGCCGCGTCGGCGGGCACCGCGACCGCGGCGCGCGACACGCGGGCCCGCTTCGCCGAACCGATCCGCGCCAGCGCGTTGGCCGCCGCCGCCCGGACACGATCGTCGTCGTGCTCCAGGAGACGCATCAGCTCGACCTCGGCCTCGCCCACCTTGAGCTCGCCTAACAGCTCGGCCGCGTTGCGCACCACGTACCAGCGCGAGTCGCCCAACATGTGGACCAGCGTGCGGATGCCGGTCTTCAACCGGACGAGCGCATCGTAAAACACGCGGCGATCGCCGATGGTCGGCGCGGCGATGAGCGACTCGGCGAGCGCCTCGGCCCCCGACTCCTCGCAGCGCGCGATGACCGTCATGTATTCGTCGTGACGCTCGCGACGGCGCGGCAGCAGCGTCGTCACGCTGCGCAGGATCGGCGGGACCGCGACGCGACGCAGCGCGACACCGTACTGGCGGCGAATGGCGTCGTCCGTGAGCGCGGACTCGCGCGCCACGATCCCATAGAGCACGTCGGCCACGACATCATGGCGCGCGCGCGCCGACGCTTCGGCGATCACCTTGAGCAGGCCATCGAGCTCGCGCGCCGCGTCCTTGGGCGTACCTGCGGCGTCGAGGTGCTGGAACACGGTCGCCGCCGATCCGTCCACGCCCTGGCTGGACGAGAACACGCCGAACATCTCGTTGAGTCGCGCGGTCGCGATGCCCGATCCGACCTCGGCGTCCGGGCCGTGTCCGTTGGTCCCGTTGCCGCCGGTGTGCGACGGCTCGCTGGGCGCGAACACCGCCACGTCGGGAATGATATCGGCGCCGATCGACGATGCCGCGTGTGTGCCGTTTGCGGATCCATCGATCGGCGTAACCATGACACGCACCGTGCGCGCATCGAGCGCGTCGAGACGCGCGACAACCGAGCGGCCGCCGTCACCGGCGACCGGCGCGGTCGCGAGAATGCGCGCCATGAGCAGCACGTCGGCGGGCGAGGACGGCTGGTCGAACGACACTTCGCGGACCGCGTGACCGATCAGCTGCGCGACGAGGTCCCCCGACTCCGGACTCACTTCGCCTAACGGAGAACCGTTGGTCACGAGCGCCTGCCCCCGGACACCCAACGTCACCGTACCGGAGCGCGACGCACTCACCAGCAGCTGGAGCGACGCGAGTTGCAGATCGTAGGCGTCGCTCTCGTTGAGGAGCTGCCATACGAGACGGGCAAAATGCCGCGCGAAGGTCGGTGCGTGATCCATGCCGCAAACAACTCCGTCGAGAGATAAACGGGCACGTCCGTTCTACTTAGGGACAATCGACACCCGTCGCGCGTAACCGCGATGCAGGGAGCTTTTCCCCCTTGCGCGCGCGTCGCCGCGATGCCTGGAACTGCCCCTCGCGCGGGCATAACATACGAGGCATTCCACACATCCCCGTCGCACCCTGCCTCGATGCTGTTCGCCTGGTCCTCCGCCTCGTACGTGGTGCCGCTCCCCGATGGACACCGCTTCCCGATGGCGAAGTACCGCCTCGTGAAGGAGCGCGTGGTCGACGACGGGATCCTTCCCGCTTGTCGTGTGCTGGAGCCTGAGCGCGCGCCCGTCGAGGACGTGCGGCTCGTGCACACCGAGCGCTACGTGAATGCGATCGACGCCGGCGATCTGGATGCCGCAGCCGCGCGGCGCCTGGGCTTTCCGTGGTCGCCGGCGTTGGTGGAGCGTTCGTATCGATCGGTGGGCGGCACGCTCGCCGCGACCGAGTCGGCGCTCGAGCACGGCATCGCGATCAATTTGTCGGGCGGCACGCACCACGCGTTCGCCGATCACGGCGAAGGATTCTGCGTGTTCAACGACGTCGCGATCGCGATCCGCGCGCTCCAGCGCCGCGCGCGCGTCACACGGGCGCTGGTGATCGATCTCGATGTGCACCAGGGCAACGGCACCAACGCCATTTTCGCGGGCGACGAGCGCGTTTACACGTTCAGCATGCACGGCGCAAAGAACTACCCGTTCCACCGGGTGCCCGGATGCGTGGACATCGAGATGCCCGACGGCACCGACGACGACCTGTACCTCGACACGCTGTCCCACGCGTTACCTCACGCGCTGCGCTCGGCCCGGGCCGCGCTCGCGGTCTATCTCGCCGGCGCCGACATCCTGGCCGGCGACCGGTTAGGCCGACTCGGCCTCACGCTCGCGGGCATGGCGCGCCGCGACGCGCTGGTCCTCGATGCCTGCCGCGAGGTCGGCCTGCCCGTCGCCATCGTGTTGGGCGGCGGGTACGGCGCGCGCCTCGACGACACGGTAGAGGGACACGTGCAGACGGTGCGTCTCGCCGCCGCTCACGCCTAACGGAACATGCCATTCACCACGACCACGGCCGTGCCGCTGTACTGGATCTCCTACGGACCCGCCGGCGCGCCGCGCCTCCTCGTCCTCCACGGCGGACCCGGCGCGTCGCACGATTACCTGTTGCCGCAGATGCTCGAGCTGGCGGACCGGTACCAGCTCGTCTTCTATGACCAACGCGGCAGCGGCCAGTCCCGCACGCCGGATCAGTCGCCGGTCACGTGGCGCACGCACGTCGACGACCTCGCCCAACTCATCCCCGAGCTCGGCCTCGAGCCGCTGTCCATCGTCGGCTACTCGTGGGGCGGATTGCTCGCGCTGCTCTACGCGATCGAAGCGTACAAGGGCGCAGGGCCCCGCCCCGCGCGCATGGTGCTCATCGACCCCGCGCCGATCTCCCGTACGACACGCGATGCCTTCGAGGCGGAGTTTGCGCGCCGACAGAGCTCGGAAGCCGTGGCGAAGCTCCGCGACGAGCTCGCAGCGTCAGGATTGCGAGAGAAAAACCACGACGCCTACCGCCAGCGCATGTTCGAGCTCAGCGTGGCCGGCTACTTCGGCCGCCTCGAGCGAGCCCGAGCGCTCACGCCGTTTCGCGTGATCGGCCGAATTCAGAAATCGGTCTGGTCGAGTCTCGGCGACTACGACTTGCGCGCCGCGTTGGCCACGGTGAAATGCCCAACCCTGGTCATCCACGGCCGACAAGACCCCATCCCGCTCGAGTCGTCCGAGGCCGCGACCCAAGCTCTGCCAAACGCTCGCCTCGTAGTGATAGACGAGAGCGGGCACGTACCTTACGTTGAAGCACCAGACGTTCTTTTTGCAGCCATCCGGCGATTCCTCGACGAAACCGCGTTGCTCTCCCCCTCTTCGTCACCACCGCCCGAGGCCACATGAGCCCTTCCGACGAGACGGTGCAACCGTATCTCGCGACGATCGACGTTGGCGGACGACGGCTCGATGTATCCGTGCTCATTTCCTACGACGGGATCGAATACGGCGGACGTCTGTGGTTCACCGAAACCGAATGGGATGACGAAGGAATTCCGGACCGCGGCGTGTTGCCGGGCCGGAGCCGCCCGGAAGTCGAGCAGATGGCGCGCAAACTGTCCGAGGACGAGCTGGTCGCACGATATCGTCGCGCCGCCGCCAATCGCCGCCGGTTCGTGGCACTGCGCTCGGTCACCGAAGACTTTCTGGCCAAGGTGCGCTACCTGAATCAGGTGGCCATCTCGATGCGCGCCGGTCTCATCGACACCGAAGGCGCTGCGCAGGAAATCGACTACACGGAGCACCAGCTGCACGAGCTCGTGCGGCAATTCCGCGAAGTGGCCGGAGTCGAACAGCGCGTCGAGGCGTGACCGCGCGCCTCACGCCGTACGAGCTGATCCTCGAACCGCTCGAACACGACGCGTTCCCCGCCATTCGCGCCGAAGCGGAACAGCGCGGGCGCGACGCACTCGAACACGACGACTTTCTCTTGCTCGGCTTGGTGGGCGCGACGTTGTCATCGATGATCGCCGACGACGCGCCGGCGGAAGCCGTCGATCAATACGGCGAGTTATTCTGGCAGGGCTATCGATTCTGGGCGGCAGGACGGCGCTTCTACACGTTCGGCGAATCGATCACGTCGTCGCTCATCGCGAACGCGTACGACATGGACGAGTGGCAGCTCGCGGCGCCTCCGTCGTGCTATCTGCAGTTTCCTAACCAGCGACTCTGGGCGCGCGTCGCGCCGGACGCACCCTTCGAACCGGTAGACGGATGCTTCGTCGCGGCGAACGAGTCGAGTGCGCACGGCAGCACGCATGTCGAGCTCCGCATTCTGCTCGTGCTCGGCCTGCGCCCCGAACGACCCGGTATCTCGCTCGTGTTCGATCGCCTCGACCTCGACGCGCGCGAGGCGCCGAGTCGCGCGGCGCAGCCGTGGAGCGACGGCGAGATGGCGTTCGCGACATCGTTGCCCGGCGGCGAGCGTCGCGGGCTGCGCGTGCTGGCAACAGGCGGCGAGTTGGAGACGCTGGTGCTGCGCGCCCTGCACGCGCTCGATGCGCGTCCCAAGCTGCTTGTCGCGCATCCGGCACGCGAGTCGAGCGCGGCCGATGGCTCGCGGCTGGCGTACGTCGACGTGCTGGGTTTGAACGAGCCCGGCGGCCGCGACGGCGCTCATTCCACCACCTGAGGCGACGCCGTATCTTGCGCCCCATGCCTCGTCCCGCACGCGCCACCAAGACCGCCACGCACCGCCGAGTCGCGCGGCCGCGAGCGCGCTCCAAAGGGAAAGCGACGCCCGAGCGCGCGGCGGAATACTACCGCCGCTTGTCGCTCGCCTATCCGGACGCGCACTGCGCGCTCAATCACCGCACCGCGTTCGAGCTCATCGTCGCCACGATTCTGAGCGCGCAGTGCACGGACGTGCGCGTGAACATGGTGACGCCCGCGCTGTTCAAGAAATATCCCGATGCCGCCGCGCTCGCCGGCGCCGATCGCGAGGGGCTGGAAGAGATGATCAAGAGCACGGGATTCTTTCGCAGTAAGGCGAAAAGCCTGGTCGGCATGGCGCAGGCGTTGGTCGAGCGGCACGGCGGGCAGGTGCCGCGGACCATGGAGGAGCTCACCGCGCTGCCGGGCGTGGGCCGAAAAACCGCCAATGTGGTCCTCGGCAACGCGTTCGGCGTGAACGACGGCATCGTGGTCGACACCCACGTGGCCCGGCTGTCCAAACGACTCGGCCTAACGAAGGAGACAGATCCGGTGAAGATCGAGCGTGCGTTGATGCCGCTGTTTCCGCGCGAGCACTGGACCATGCTCTCGCATCTGTTGATCGAGCACGGCCGGCGCGTGTGCGACGCCAGGCGGCCCAAGTGCGAGCAGTGCGTGCTCAACGACCTCTGTCCGTCGTCGCTCGTATGACGCGCGCCCAACGCCACTGGCTCGTCAAGTCGGAGCCTAACGCATTTTCGTGGCAGGATCTGTGGTCGTCGCCGCGTCGCACGACCTCGTGGGACGGCGTGCGCAACTTCCAGGCGCGCAATTTCCTGCGCGACGACATGCAGGTGGGCGACCTCGCGTTCTTCTATCACTCGAGCGCCGACCCGACGGCGATCATGGGCATCTGCGAGGTCGTACGCGCGGGATACCCGGACGACACGGCCTTCGACTCGAAGTCGGGCCACTTCGATCCCAAGAGTGATCCGAAGAAGCCGACGTGGTACATGGTCGACTTCAAGGCCGTGCGTCCGCTCGCGCATCCGCCCACGTTGGCCCGTCTGCGCGAAGAGCGCGGGTTGTCGAAGATGGTGTTGTTGCAGCGCGGCAGCCGCTTGTCGGTTCAGCCCGTGACCGACGCGGAGTGGGAGATCATCGAGCGCATCGGCGCGAACGGCTGACGCGCAGGTGCATCGCGGCGACGCCTGCGCTATCGTACACTGGCTCCAACGGCGCGGTCGCGCCCGACACATCGCGACGGCGAGGACCCTAAAGCGTGCAGGCATGAGTTGTCTATGTCGAAAACCGCAACGATCGAAACGAACCGCGGCACCATCGTGGCCGAGCTCTTCGACAAGGAAGCGCCGGGCACGGTGGCCAACTTCGAGAAATTGGCGAACAGCAAATTCTACGATGGCGTGAAATTCCATCGCGTCGTGCCGGACTTCGTGGTGCAGGGCGGCGATCCCCTGTCGCGCGACTTGCCGCCCGGCGACCGCCGCATCGGAACCGGCGGTCCCGGGTGGAAGATCAAGTGCGAGACGAAGGGGAATCCGCGCACCCACGAAGTGGGCGCGTTGTCGATGGCACACGCCGGCAAGGATACCGGCGGCAGCCAGTTCTTCATGGTGTTGAGCGAGCGGAGCACCAAGCACCTGAACGGCGTGCACACGGTGTTCGGCCAGATCACACGCGGGCTGGACGTGATGCAAAAAATCCAGCCTAACGATACGATGACCTCCGTGCGCGTCGCGTAGACCGTTAGGCGCGCCCGCCCGCCGGCGGTGCGGGCACGCCTCGACCCATCGTCACTTTCTGGAGAGATCGAGCATGGCGCCCCCGCTTCCCGGAGACAAGAAAGCTGGATTCACCGGACTCGTCGTCGGTGTGATCGTGATCTTTTGCATCATGTTCAGCATCGTGCTGCTGACCAACCGGCACTACGCGGGGAAGGCGGAACCGGCGGCCGCGGCAACGCCCTAGTCGGCGCGTCCTACCCGATGCGGCACGAGGGAGCGAGACGCATGCTGCGTCTCGCTCCCTCGTACCGCATCGGGGGTCGCGTCGGGGCGTCAGCCCTGCGCGGGCAGCGGCGCGATACCGCGCGCCATGACCTCGAGGTCGAAGCCGTCCTTGCGAATTCGCTGATCGTAGTAGAGCACGGTTAGCACGATCGGAAGCAGCGGCGCGACGAAGAGCTGCACGACGGCGTTCATGAGGATGCGCGCAATGGGCACCATCGGCACGAGCGCCAGCACCGCCTGCAGCGTGAGCACCACTACCCACAGGATGACCCACGACAAGAAGACGGTGCCGAGGATGCGCCACTTGAATCCCTGCGACAAATCGCGCGACCGGTGGAACGCGTCGAACACGCTCGTATTCTCGAGCATCAGCGCCGGGACGGCGGCGAAGTACCGGAGATAGACGTAGATCGCGCCCACCAAAAAGACAAACGCGCCGAAGAACATCGCGATGCCTAACAGAAAGCCGACGAAGATGTTTGGCAGCGCCCGCGACCAGGCAGCGCGGATCGCGCGGCCCGGATCCAGATCGCCGGTGAGATACGCGTCGGACGCGGCGACCACGATCGCACCGGTGAAAATCCGGGCCCAAGCCCACGTCAGCGGAGCCCAGGCGGCTGCGCTCAAGTTGAGCGCGTCGGTAGGCAGTGCGCCGACGTTCGGATTGAACGACGTCATGAACGTCATGAACCCGCTCAGCCACAGCACGATCCACGATGGGATGGCGCCGAGTGCGAACAGCATCACGAAGGTTGCGTAGTGTCGCCTGAGGACTTGGATCGAGACGTCGATGATCTCGAACGCCGATCGTTGCTTCAGCTGCGGGGCTACAGAGGTGGCCATATGCAGAACCGCGCGATCGTGGGGGAGAGGTCTAACGGAGGCGCCTATGATGGAGGACGACGGCCGCGTCGGGCAAGACACCCCGTGGTTACTCAATAGGCGGCTGCCACTGGCTTGACAGACTGGACCGCCTTGCGCATATTACTGACCGTTCAGTTATTTAGCCACTATATGTTCCTCTCGCCGGGCGGGCCGTATTCCGCAGTTCGCCACGCTCCATTGGAACTACCTGACTGACGAGTCGGTTATTTAAATATGATCGCCGCTCCTCCCGAAGAACCGCGTTGGCGCCGGCTGCCTGAAGCCCGGCCGCGTCAGATTCTGGACGCTGCCATTGATGTGTTCGGCGAGTCCGGACTCGCGGCTGCGCGTCTCGAGGACATTGCCAAGCGCGCCGGCGTGTCCAAGGGCACGATCTATCTCTACTTCTCGAACAAAGAGACGCTCTTCTGCGAGATGATCCGCCAGCTCGTTGGCGACACGATCATCCAAGCGCAGGCGCGCGCCGTCGCGACGAGCGCTTCGGCGGTCGATCAACTGATCGACTACGCGCATTCGGTGTGGCAGCACGTTCGATCGCCGATGTTCGAAAAGCTGCACCGGCTCTCGATCGGCGAGCTGCGCAACTTCCCCGCACTGTTGGAATTTTTTCAGCGCGAAGTTCCGGGCAGGAACGTCCACGCGATTGCCGGCATTGTGCGACACGGGATCGCGACCGGCGAGTTTCGCGAGATGGACGAGATGGAGAGCGCGCGGATGCTGCAGGCGCTGATCATCAGTCATGGCGTGTGGTGTGCGCAACGGGAACAGAATGGCCTCGTCGCGCATCTGACCGACGAGGAGGTGCTGGCGCAGCTCCTCGATTTTTTCCTTGGCGCGGTGCGCAAGGACGCGGGTTCGCGTCCGGCCTCGCCGGCTTCTTCCGCAGTGAACAAGGCATGATCGTGCACGACGGCTTGTTTCGATATCTGAGGGCCATGCTCGTCGCGGCGGTGGCGCTGCCCGGCGTGGCACGGAGCGCGCGCGCCCAGGATGGCGGCGGCGACACCGTCATTGCGCGGCCGTTGTCGTTAGGCGACGCGGCCCGTCTCGCCGCGCACCAGAGCGCGAGCGCGCAGGAAGCGCGGTTCCAGGCGGCGCAGAGCGCCGCGCAGGTGACGCAGGCGCGCAGCGACCTCTTGCCTAACGTTTCGGCGTACGCGATGGAACACGGCGTCACGATCAACACGGCCACGTTCGGCTTCGCCCTGCCGGGACTCGATCCGGGCGGCGAGCTGCTGGGACCGGTGAACACGATCGACGTCCGCGGCAAATTGTCGCAGACGGTGTTCGACTATGCCGCGCTGAGCCGCGTGCGCAGTGCGCGGTCGACGGCGGTGGCGGGCAACGCCACGGCCAGCGACGCGGCGGAGCAGGCGGCGGTCACGGCGTCGCTCGCGTATTTGAGAGCCCAGCGGGCCGACGCCGACCTCGCGGCGCGCGAGGCCGATTCGGTGCTCGCCGATTCGCTCCTCGGCATCGCGAACGACCAGCTCACGGCCGGTGTGGGCGTCGCGCTCGATGTGACGCGCGCGCAGGCGCAGGTCGCCGCCGTGCGGGCGCAGCTCATCGCCGCGCGCAACGAGCGCGATCGCTCCCGCCTCGATCTGCTCCGCGCGCTCGGGCTGTCGCTCGACGCGCACGTGGAGCTGGCCGACACCCTCACGCGGCTCACGATGTCGGATACGATGCCTAACGAGCAGGCGGCCATCGCCCAGGCACTCCGCGATCGACCCGATCTGCGCGCGGCGGACCAGCAGCTGGCCGCGGCGCGTGAAACGTCGGGGGCGATTCGGGCGGAGCGTTTGCCGTCGCTCACCGCGTTCGGCGACGAGGGATGGTTGGGCACCAACGGCGGCAACAAGCTCAACACGTATCAGTGGGGCGTCGAGGTGTCCGTCCCGGTGTTCGATGGGCTCCGTCGCGAAGGGCGCATCGAGGAGCAGCAGGCGCGGGTGAGCGAGATCGACGTGCGGCGCCGCGACCTGCGCCAGCAGGCGGCCATCGAGGTGCGCGGCGCGATGCTCGATCTGGGCTCGGCCCGCGAGGCCGTCGATGCGGCGCGCGAGCAACTTCGCCTCACGGAGCAGGAAGTGGCGCAGGCGCGCGATCGATTCCGCGCCGGCGTGTCGGGGAACGCCGACGTCATCACGGCGTCGCTCACCCTGAATACGTCGCGCACGCAGTTGGTGGATGCGCTCGCGTCGTATCAATCGGCGCGCGTCGGGCTGGCCCGCGCCGTCGGGTCGGTGACGTCGCTCCCGTAACCGAACCACGCATCATTCGCACGATCGACGACGAACGATCAGTACCTCTGACGATGGATAGAGATCATGGCGACGATGGTAGATGAACAGACCGAGCAACAGTCCGAGCAACGGCCGGCGACACCGGAGCACCAGCCGGCCGCGCCGTCGAAGCGCAAGTACGTCATCCCGATCGTCGTGATCGTTGCGCTCATTGCGTTAGGCTGGGGCCTCAAGGCATACCTGTACTCGCGCGTTCACGAGAGCACGGACGACGCCCAAGTGGACGGGCACATCATCCCGGTGCTGGCCAAGGTCGGCGGCTATGTGGCGTCGGTGCGCGTGCAGGACAACGACTCGGTACACGCCGGGGACACGCTCGCGACGATCGATGATGACGAGTACCGGGTGAAGGTCGCGCAGGCCGATGCGGATCTCGCGGCGGCGCGATTCACCGTCGGCTCGGGACGCGCACCGGGCCAGGCGCGCGCGGCGGTGACGTCGGCGACGAGCCAGAGCGCGGCACAAGACGCGCAGATCGTCGCGTCGCGCGCCCAATATGACCAGGCGCAGTCCGATCTCACCCGCATGAAAGCCCTGGCGGCGAAGCAGATCGTATCCGGCCAGCAATTGGATGCGGCGCAGGCGGCAGCCGACGCGGCGGCGGCGAATCTCCAGGCCGTCCAGCGACAGGCCGCAGCGGGAAACGCCGGCGTCACGAGCGCGCAGGCGGGCGTGCGCGTCGCGCAGGCGCGCACCGAGGCGGCGCAAGCGGAGCTCGATGACGCGCAGCTCCAGCTCAGCTACACGGTGATCACGGCGCCGGTGAGCGGCACTGTCTCGAAGAAGCTCATCGAGTTAGGCCAACTGCTGCAGTCGGGCCAGACGCTCATGTCGGTCGTGGCCGACACCGGCGCGTACATCACGGCGAACTTCAAGGAGACCCAGCTCGCGAACATGCGCGTTGGGCAACCGGTGGAGATCGAGCTGGACGCGTATCCCGGGTGTACCGCCGAGGGCAAGGTGCAGAGCCTGAGCGCCGCAACGGGCGCGCGCTTCGCGCTGCTCCCGCCCGACAACGCGACGGGCAACTTCACCAAGGTGGTGCAGCGCGTACCCGTTCGCGTGCTGGTGACCAAGGGCTGCGGGCCGAACCGTCCCTTGCGCCAGGGCTTGTCGGTGGTGGCGCACGTGAAAACAGGTTGATGGTTCGCCTAACGATTCGCCGCCCCGTTTCACTCGACCGGTAGTACGCCAATGGCCGCAACATTACGACCGCTCGCCCGAGGCGCGTCCGGCGACCTCGTCGCCGCCTGGCCTCCCGCCCTCGCCGACGACCCGTATCGCAATCGATACCTGATCGCGATCGCCGTCACGCTCGCATCCGTCCTCGAGCTCATCGACACTTCGATCGTGAACGTCGCGCTGCCCGACATGATGGGCAACCTGGGCGCGACGCTCGACGAAATCGCGTGGGTCTCGACGGGCTACATCATCGCCAACGTCATCGTGATTCCGATGTCCGGTTGGCTGTCGGCGTACTTCGGACGCCGGAAGTATCTCGCCGGCTCGATCATGTTGTTCGTCGTCGCGTCGTTTCTGTGCGGCGCCGCGCACACGCTGGTCGAGCTCGTCGTGTTCCGCATCGTGCAGGGGGTGGGCGGCGGCGCGTTGTTGTCGACGGCGCAGGCGACGCTGTTCGAATCCTTCCCGCCCGAGGAGGTCGGCATCGGCCAGGCCATCTTCGGCGTCGGCGTGATGGTGGGACCGACCATCGGCCCAACGTTAGGCGGATGGATCGTCGACAACTACCAATGGCCGTGGATCTTCTACATCAACGTGCCGTTGGGCATTCTGGCGGCGATCCTGGTGCTGACGTACGTGCGCAATGCGGCACACCAGGAGCGCTCGCGCACCGTCGACGTGGCCGGCATCGCGCTCCTCACCACGTGCATCGGGTCGCTCCAGTGGATGCTCGAGCGCGGCGAGCGCAACGATTGGTTCGAGTCGCGCTTCATCGTCACGCTGCTCGTGGTCTCGATCGCGTCGGCCGTGCTGCTCGTGTGGCGCGAGCTCACGGCGAAAGAACCGGTGATCGACTTCCGCGTGCTCAAGAGCCGCCAGCTCACCGCGGGCGTGCTCATCGCCGCGATGTTGGGCGTGGCGCTCTACGGGTCCGTCTTCGTGCTGCCGCTCTTCCTGCAGCAGTTGCACGGCATGACCGCGTGGCAGACGGGCAAGATCATCTTGCCGGGTGCGCTCGCGTCGGCGGTCACGATGGGCATCGTTGGGCGAAACGCCAATCGCCTCGACGCGCGCCTCACGGTGACCGCGGGCTCGCTGCTCTTTTTGCTTTCGATGTGGATGCTGTCGCGCCTCACGCTGGACGCCGGCGCGAACGACATGTTCTGGCCGCTCATCTGGCGCGGCACGGGACTCGGTTTGATTTTCGTACCGCTCACCAACGCGACGATGGCGGATCTCAAGACCGAGCGTCTCGCGCAAGGCACGGGCATGTTCAACCTGACCCGCCAACTCGGCGGTTCGTTAGGCATTGCCGTGATGGCGACGCTCCTCGTGCGATTCGCCGCGCAGCACCGCGTCGCGCTGGTGTCGCACCTGGCGTCGGGCGACGCCGCATCGATGGCGCGGTTGTCCGCGCTCACGCAAGGCATGGTGGCCAAGGGTGCGTCGCTCGCCGTGGCGAAGCAGCAAGCGCTCGCGCTCCTCGACGGGCAGGTGATGGCGCAGGCCAACGTGCTCGCATTTTCCCGGATCTATCTACTGTGCGGTCTGCTGTTGTGCGCCGCCTTGCCGCTCCTGTTCGTGTTCAAGTCGGGCAAGGGCCGCGGCGCAATGGGTCCGGTACACTGAGGCTTACCGGAGGCGACACGCTTGGTCGGGGGACCCGTCGCTCCTAAGTTTGGAGGACGGGTCCCGCGCGTTTCTCACCTCTCCAGCCACCGCGCTCCATGGCCGATCTGCCGTCGCGTGCCGACGCGCTCGCGTTGATGCACGAGTACACGCTCAGCGAATCCTTACGAAAGCACATGCTCGCCGTGGAAGCGGCGATGCGCGCATACGCCGCGCACTTCGGTGAAGACCCCGAGCGCTGGGGGCTTGCCGGCCTCATGCACGATTTCGACTACGAGCGCTTCCCGAATGCGAGCCACGCTCCGGATGCGGAGCATCCCGCGGAAGGCGCGCGGATGTTGCGTGCTCTCGGCTATCCCGACGACGTGGTCGCCGCGATTCTCGGTCACGCCCCGTACACCGGCGTCGCGCGCACCACGCGCATGGCGCGCACGTTGTTCGCAGTCGATGAATTGACCGGGCTCATCACCGCGACGGCGCTGGTCAAACCGTCGCGCAGCGTGCACGATGTGGATGCACGGTCGGTGCGAAAAAAGATGAAGGACAAAGCGTTCGCGCGGGGCGTTAGTCGCGAGGACGTGGTGCACGGCGCCGAAGAATTGGAGGTGGAGCTCGACTCGCACATCCAATTTGTGATCGACGCCATGCGCGCGTCCGCCGAGGACATCGGGTTGGCCGGCGCGCCGGGGGGTTAATGGCGCGCTTCAACGGTTCCCGCGCCGAGCGCGTTACTCAAATGGACGTCTGCCGGGATGAGAATGCACGCAGCGCTGTCGCTCCATACCGCGCAGCACGTGCCTGAGCCGTCGACCGAGTGGTCGGCTCGCACGCGCGAGCGGGACTTGATTGTTGCAGCACAACGCGGTGATCGCGATGCGTTCGCGGAGCTGGTGTCGTTGCATCAGCGTCGCGCCTACGCGGTCGCGCGCGCCATCACGGCGACGCACGAGGATGCGGAGGATGCGGTGCAGGAGGGGTTCCTGCACGCGTACCGCGCGCTCGACCGGTTCCGGCCGGAGCAGGCGTTCGGTGCGTGGCTGCATCGCATCGTGGCTAACGCAGCGCTCGACATCGGGCGCCGCCGCCGCGTCCGCGATGCGGATTCGCTCTCCGATTCGGTGGCGTTGCCGTTTCGTGATCCGGCGGAACAGGACGAGCTCCGTCGCCGCCTCGCCGCGGGCCTGGAGGAGCTGTCGCAACGGCAACGGTCTGTGATCGTCCTGCACGACGTCGAAGGATTTACGCACGGCGAAATCGGCACCATGCTGGGTATACCGGAGGGAACGGCACGATCCGACCTCCACCATGCACGGGCCGCCCTTCGCCGAACGCTGGGAGACCTCTGGAGTCAACGATGAGCATCGAACCTCGCATCGGGCCCCACGGACGGGATGACGATCTCACCCGCGCCTTACGGAGCATGTACGCCGCGCCGTCGGATGACGCGTACTGGGGCTCCCTCGCCGCGCGCATCATGGCGCGCGTGAGCGGTGATGCCGCGGTCGACCAATGGTGGCAACCGTTAGCACGATACGCTCGCGTTGGGCTCGTGGCAGCGGCGGTCGCCCTGGTTGCCGCGCGCATGGCGCTCTCGCGCGATGCCGCGCGCGAAACGGCCATTGCGTACGACGGCGTCATCGAGACGCCGCAAAACGCGCCGTTGCAATTGGCGACCGACGCGACGCCGGGCTCCGCCCGCGATGCGACGCTGCGCTACGTCATCTCACCCTGACTGGAGCCGTCCATGCAGCGCTCGAAAGCGCTCGCCTTTGCCGCCCTGATCGCGGTGTTGGTTGTCGGCGGCGCGGTGGGCTTTACAGTGGACCGTCTGGTCCACGAGCCGTGTAGTACCACAAGCCGTCGCAACGTCGACATCCTCGCGGACCGCTTGGCGCTCTCGCCGGCGCAGCGCGCAGCCGTCGACAGCATCCTCGACAAGCGCCACCGCGACTTCGACACGGCACTCGTGCCGGTCCGTCCGAAGCTCGATTCGATTCGTCTCGCGGCGCGCGCCGAAATCTTCAAGCTGCTCGATCCGACCCAGCACGTGCGGTTCCAGCAGATGATCGACGAATCGCAGAGCAGCCAGGAGAATCACCGTTGAAGAAATTGATCGCGTTCGCGCTGGCGCTGCCCATGGGAGTGGCGGCGCAGCAACCCACGACGCCACCCGCGACACCGCCGACGGACACCACGATGGCTCCGCCGGCGTACGACACCACATTGCTCGGCCCCGTCGACACCACCGCCCGGCCGATCAAAGTCGACGAAGCTGTTCGTCTCGCACAGCGCGCATCGCCACTCGCAGTCGCGGCGCAGGGTACGCTCGAAACGAGCCGGGCGCAGGTACGCTCGGCCTACGCAGCGTTCATTCCCGCACTGTCGATCAACGCCGCCACGTCACGACAAGGCGGCGACCGCTTCGACCCGCAGGGCGCACTCGTGCCGTTCACCGGTGCGAGCTGGCAGTACACGCACGGATTGAACTTGAATCTCGATCTGTTCGACGGCGGGTCGCGCATCTACAACATCCACACGTTCAAGGCGGACGTCACCGCGGCACAGGCGAACGAGACCTTGCAGCAGTACGGCATCGCGTTGTCGGTGAAGCAGCAGTTCTACGCGGTGCTCGCGGCGCGCGAGTCGGAATCGGCCGCCGAGTCGCAGTTGGCCGAGGCGAACGAGAACTTCAAGCAGGCGCTGGCCAAGGTCCACGCGCGCGAGGCCACCAAATCGGACTCGCTGCGCGCGGTGATCCAGGTGTCTAACGGACAGTTAGCCATCGTCACGGCGCGCTACGATCTCAGCACGGCCAACGCCGCGCTGACGCGCCTGGTCGGCACGCCGTTCACCGTGACCGCGAGCCCCGACGACACGACCGGGACGTCCTTCGCGGCCGTCGACAGCGCCGCGCTCCGCGCGCTCGCCGATGCGGGACCCGCGGTCAAACAAGCGCAGGCGTCGGATGTGGCAACGGCGGCGGGCGCCAAAGCGGCGCGCGCGCCGTATTTGCCGACGATCAGCGCCAGCTGGAACATCAGCGGCAACGGCAGCACCAACAACCTGGCCTTCGTGGCCAATCAATACGCGTACCAGAATCAGTTCCGCCTCTCGCTCAGCTACCCGATCTTCGATCAACTGCAGCGGGAGCAGAGCATCGCGGTCGCGGACGTCGCGCAGCGCAACGCCCAAGCCCAACTGCGCGACGCGAAGCTCGCGGCGCAAGCGAATTTCGTGCAGTTCTTCGGCGCGCTGCGCACCAATCAGGAGCAGGTCCAGATCGACGAGACGTCGGTCGAAGCCGCGGAAGAGGACTTGCGGGTCCAGCGGCAACGCTACGAATTCGGCGCGTCGACGCAATTGGATGTGTTGACGTCCGAGGCCGCGCTCATCACAGCGCGCGCGGCGCTCATTCAGGCTCGGTTCAATTATCGCGTTGCCAAAGCGCAACTCGAAGCGCTCGTGGGCCGAGATCTGTAGACCCCCGTGAGCGTGATGATCAGGAGACGATTCGTGAGACCCTATATCCCGCTCGCCGCCGCGCTGATCGTGGTGGCGGGCTGCAACAAGAAAGCGGCCAATCCGAACGGTGCGATCCAGACCGCTACGATCGCGAAGCAGGATCTCATCGTCGATGTCGAGGCGACCGGGGTCATTCAGCCGATCAACGCGGTGCAGGTTCGCTCCAAGGCATCGGGTCAGATCATGAAGATGCCCGCGGAGCTCGGCTCGCGCGTGAAGCCTGGTGATTTGTTGGTCCAAGTGGATCCGCGGCAAGTGACCAACAATTACGATCAGGCGAAGGCGGCGGTGCAGGCGGCGCAGGCCAACCTCACGGTCACCAAGACACAGCTCGATCGCGCCGAGGGGTTGGCGAAGGCGGGTGTGCTCACGGCGCCCGACCTCGAGACCGCACAGCTCAACTATGCCAACGCGCAGTCGACGGTGGCGGCGGCGAAAACCAATCTCGACAACGCGCAGATCGCGCTCGAGGACGCGCGCATCGAGTCGCCGATCACCGGCGTCGTGATCGAGAAGGACGTTTCGATAGGCCAGGTCATCAGCTCGGCCACGAACAACGCCGGCGGCGGTACGCTGCTGCTACAGATGGCCGACCTGGGCGAAGTGATGGACAGCACGCTGGTGAGCGAGAGCGACATCGGCAACGTGAAGCCTGGGCAGAAGGCGACGGTCAAGGTCGACGCGTATCCGAACCGCGCGTTCATCGGCACGGTGGAGAAGATCGCGCCGGAAGCGACGGTGCAGCAGAGCGTGACGATGTTCCCGGTGCTCATCCGCCTGGACAACAAGGACGGCGCGCTCATGCCGGGCATGAACAGCGACGTGTCGGTGCTGGTGCAGCAGCGGACGAATGTCGTCGCCGTGCCTAACGACGCGATCCGGACGCCGCGCGAGGGCGCGCAGGTGGCGGAAGCGCTCGGCCTCGATCCCACCAAGGTGGCGGACGAGGTGAAGACGCAGCTGGCCTCGCTGCACCCCGGTTCGGGCCGCACCGCGCCTAACGCAACCGGCGATACCGCGGCGGCGGCGGGCATGATCGACGCGCCCGACTCCACGCAGGCCGGCCAACCGCAGCGCGGGGCGCGGGCCGGCGCCAACGGCCGCCGGCCCGCGCGCAATGGCGCCGGCGGCGCCAGCGGCGCGGGGGGTCAGAGCGGCGGCCAAGCAGGCGGCGGCATGTCGACCGGATCGGAATACGGCGCCGGCTCCACGCGGCACACGGGGCTCGTGTTCCTGGCGCAGAACGGCACGTTCGTCCCGCGCGTCATCTCGTTAGGCGTCGCCAACTACGATGTCACCGAAGTGCGCAGCGGACTCGCCGAAGGCGATCAGGTGGCGCTCGTCACCACCGCGATGTTGCTGCAGGCGCAGACCGCGCGGCAGCAGCGCATCAAGAGCTTCACCGCGCTGCCGGGCATGAACTCGCAAACGAGCACGCCGCGCGGCGGCGCCGGCCGCGGCGGCGGGAGACCCTAGCCATGATGATCGGCGAGATCCTCCGCGTGGCGTTGGGAGCGCTGCGTGCCAACAAGCTTCGCTCCCTGCTCACGATGCTCGGCATCGTCATCGGTGTGGCGGCCGTGATCGCGATGGTGGCCCTGGGTCGCGGCGCACAGCTGGCGGTGAACGAGCGGATCTCGGCCCTGGGAACGACCATGCTGACGGTGGTGCCTGGGCAGGTCTTCCAGGGCGGCGTGGCATCGTCCACCGACCGCGCGCGCCTGCAAGTGAGCGACGCCGATGCGCTCGAGACCAAGGGTCCGCCGCCGCCTAACGGATTCGCGGGCGTCGAGCCCGAGATGTCGCGCCAGCTGCAAGTGCAGTGGCGCAACACGAATACGTCCACCAATGTCATCGGGACCACGCCCAACTATCTGGACGTGCGAAAATATTCGATCGGCGCCGGCCGCATGTTCGAGCGCGCCGACGACGATGGCCGCAAGCGTGTCGCCGTGCTCGGCGCCACGACGGCCGACAATTTGGATCCGGGCAACGGCAGCTCGCTCGTTGGGCAGAACATCCGCGTCAGCGGGATCGAGTTCGAAGTCATCGGCGTGACGGCGCCCAAAGGCGGCGCGAGCGGTTTCAACGATCCGGATGACCAGGTGCTCATTCCGCTCAACACCGCGCGGTTTCGCGTGATGGACACACAGTATCTGCGTACGATCAACGTGCTGGCGCCGAGCGAATCGCAGATCACGGAAACGATGGCGGACATCCAGCGGATTCTGCGGCGCGAGCATCGGCTCCCCTCGGGCCGTCCAGACGACTTCGAGATTCGCAATCAGTCGGACTTCTTGAATGCGTTCCAGGACACGACGCAAGTCTTCGGCTTGCTGCTCGCCGGCATCGCCACCGTGTCGCTGCTCGTCGGCGGCATCGGCATCATGAACATCATGCTCGTCTCGGTCACCGAACGAACGCGCGAGGTCGGTATCCGCAAGGCGCTCGGCGCGACGCGACTCAACATTCTGTTGCAGTTCCTGATCGAGGCCGTGGTGCTCTGTTTGTTGGGCGGGTTCGTCGGTGTCATTCTCGGCGCCGGCGGCGCCTCGGTGCTGCACCGCGTGATGCACTGGAACACCGACGTCTCGAGCGGCTCGGTGATGCTCGCATTCCTCTTCTCGGCGCTCGTCGGCGTGGTGTTCGGCGTGTGGCCGGCACGGCGCGCCGCCACGCTCGATCCGATTGACGCGTTGCGGTACGAGTAGCTCGCACACGCGTTCGCATCCGCAGTCTTTGGCCCGCTCCGTTCCCGGTGCGGGCCAATTTTATGTTCGGGACGACGAGAGAATCCGTTGAAGCTCGAATGGCTTCGCACGATATCACTTGCGTGCGACGCCGTGCAGCGCGCATCCTGAGAGCATGGCCTGCCGCGTCACGCGGCGGCCCCTGTCGCCAGCCGAACAACGCCCTGTGTCGAATCCGATTTCCATTGAGCCACCCGCGCGCGCCACGGTGCACGCGAGCTTTCTCGTAAACGGCGAGCGTCGCGAGACGGCCATCCCGCCGCACAAGACGCTGCTCGAGGTGTTGCGTGAGGAGCTGGCGCTCACCGGCACCAAGCACGGCTGCGAGTTGGGCGAATGCGGCATGTGCACGGTGTTGGTGGACGGCGAACCCGTGCTCTCCTGTCTGCTGCTCGCGATCGCGTGCATGGACCGGGCGATCACGACCGTCGAAGGGCTCGCCGACGGACCGGCGCTCGATCCGTTGCAGCGCGCGTTCGCCGAGTTAGGCGCAGCGCAGTGCGGGTATTGTACGCCGGCGATGCTGCTCACGGCGCGCGCGCTGCTACACCGCTCGCCCAACCCGGCGCGCGAGGAAATCCGCGAGGCGTTGAGCGGCACGCTGTGCCGCTGCACGGGCTACCTCAAGATCTTCGAGGCCGTGGAGCTGGCGGCCGCGCGCGGGGGTTCGCGTGCCGATGCCTAACGATCAGACGGCGACGGCGGGCGAGACGCGCGCGGCGGCCGGCTACCGGGTGATCGGGACGCCGCGCCAAAAGGTGGACGCGGTGGCGAAAGTGACCGGGGCGCTGCGGTTCGCCGACGACCTGGTCTTGCCGCGCATGCTGCACTGCGTGCTCCTGCGCTCGCCCCTGCCCCACGCGCGGGTCGTGCGCATCGACACCTCGCGCGCCGCGGCGCTGGCCGGCGTCGTCGCGGTGATGACGGGCGAGGCGCTGCCGATCACGTTCGGCATCTTGCCGATCACGCAGGACGAACATGCGCTGTGCATCGAGCGCGTGCGTTTCGTCGGTGACCCCGTCGCGGCGGTGGCCGCCATCGATGAAGAGACGGCGCGCGCCGCGTGCGACCTGATCGACGTCGAGTACGAGGCGCTGCCGTCGATCGGGTCCATCGAGCAGGCGCTCACGACGCCCGAGCCGCAGATCCACGACTACGCCGACGCGGGGAACGTGCACAAGCACGTGGCGCTGGACTTCGGCGGCGTCGACGACGCGATGCAGAAGGCCGACGTCGTGCGCGAGGACCTGTTCTTCTACGAGGGAAACACGCACCTGGCGATGGAGCAGCACGCCGCGCTCGCCGAGTGGTCGGCCGACGGCAAGCTGACGCTGTGGTCGTGCACCCAGACGCCGCACTACGTGCACCGCGCGGTGAGCAAGGTGCTCTCGATGAATCCGGCCCACGTGCGGGTGATCGCCACGCCTAACGGAGGAGGGTTCGGCGGGAAGTCGGACCCGTTCAACCACGAGATCGTGGTGGCCGCGCTGGCGCGCCGCACGGGACGGCCGGTCAAGATCTGCCTCACGCGCGAGGAGGTGTTCTACTGCCATCGCGGACGCCACCCCACGCTCATGCGGATCAAGACGGGCGTCACGCGCGATGGCCGCATCCTCGCCATGGACTTCTCGTCCCTCCTCGACGGCGGCGCGTACGGGTCGTACGGCGTGGCGAGCATGTACTACACGGGTGCCCTGCAGACCGTCACGTACCAGGTGCCGACGTATCGATTCCGCGGCGCGCGCGTGTTCACGAACAAGCCGCCGTGCGGACCGAAGCGCGGGCACGGGACGCCGCAGCCGCGGTTCGCGCTCGAGTGCCATCTCGACAAGCTCGCCGAACAGTTAGGCGAAGATCCGGCGGCGTGGCGGCTGCGCATGTTGCAACCGCCGGCCAGTGTCACCGCGAACTGGCTGCGGATCGGCTCGATGGGCCTCGGGCCCTGTATCGAGACGGTGGTGCGCGTGAGCGGGTGGGCGGAGAAATTCCGCCGCCTGCCGTTCGGGCGCGGCGTCGGGATCGCCTGCTCGTCGTATATCTCCGGCGCCGGACTGCCCATCTACTGGAACAGCATGCCGCACTCGTCGGTCCAGCTCAAGCTCGACCGCTCGGGCGGCGTAGCGGCGTTCTGCGGCAGCACCGACATCGGACAGGGCTCCGATTCCGTGCTCGCGTACTGCGTGGCCGAAGTGTTAGGCATCGAGCCGGCGGACATCCGCGTCGTCACCGGCGACACCGACCTGGCGCCGGTCGACCTCGGCTCCTATTCGTCGCGCGTTACCATGATGACGGGACACGCGGCCATCCAGGCCGCCGAGCGCGCCCGTGACACGCTGGCCGGGGCCGTGGCCGTTCGGTTAGGCATTCCCGCCGACCGGTTGGTGTTCGCGGACCGGCGCGTGTTCGATGCGCAGGACCCGGGACGCGGCGTGTCCTTCGCCGAAGCGGTGCAGATGGCGGAAACCAAGCAGGGCGCCGTGGGATCGACGGGCTCCTACACGCCGCCCAAGTCGCCGGGCCGGTTCAAGGGCGCGGGCGTGGGCCCGTCGCCCGCCTACTCGTACTCGTGCGCCGTCGCCGAGGTCGAGGTCGACCCGGCGACCGGTATTGTGCGCGTGCCCAAGGTCTGGATCGCCCACGACATTGGACAGGCCATCAATCCGATCTTGGCGATCGGCCAGGTGGAGGGGTCTGTCTACATGGGGTTAGGCGAAGCGCTCATGGAGGAGATGACCTACCGCGACGCCGAGCGGCACATGGTGCACCACCACCCGAGCATGCTCGAGTACAAGACGCCGACGACGCTCGAGATGTGCGACGTCGAGTCGTATCTGATCGAAGAAGCAGAACCGGGTGGACCGTTCGGCGCCAAAGAGGTGGGCCAGGGCCCGCTGCTTCCCATTCCGCCGGCGGTTGCGAACGCCGTGTACGACGCCGTCGGCGTGCGCGTCGACGAAGTGCCGTGCGCGCCGCACGCGGTGCTGCGCGCGCTGCGCGACAAGACGCGCGGCAAGGAGCCGCGGCACGGGCCATCGTCGTTCCCCGACTACGCGTTCCCCGACCCGACGCTCATCCTCACGCCCGCACAGGGCGGCGACGGACGCGAAGCCGATCACCGGCCGCACAGCGAAGTCGGCGGACCGGGACGGGGAACCTGATGCTGCGTCTGCCGCGATTCCAGTTCCTCGCGCCACCCACCGTGATGGATGCGCTCGCCGCGCGCGCTGAGTTAGGCAGCGACGCGATGTACGTCGCGGGCGGCACGGACCTCTACCCGAACATGAAGCGCCGCCAGCAAACACCGCGGAGCGTGATCTCCTTGGGCGCCATCCCGACGCTGCGCGAGATTCACGGGAGTCCGGAGGTCGGCCTGCGTATCGGCGCCGGCGTCACCCTGTCGCAGCTGGCGGCCGATCCGACGGTGCGCGCGCACTATCGGGCGGTCGCGGACGCCGCGCGTCTGGTCTCGACGCCGCCGCTCCGCAACATGGGTACGATCGGCGGCAACCTGCTGCTCGACACGCGCTGCAACTACTACGACCAGACGTACGAGTGGCGCAAGGCGATCGACTTCTGCATGAAAAAAGACGGCGGCATCTGTTGGGTGGCGCCGTCGAGCCCGCGGTGTTGGGCGGTGCAGTCCTCGGACGGCGCGCCGGTGGCCGTTGCGTTAGGCGCGACGGTGCAGCTGGCGGGCGGGGCCGGCGTCCGCAGCATTCCGGCCGAAGAGTTGTATCACAACGACGGGATCCGCTACCTCACCAAGCGGCCCGACGAAGTGTTGATCTCGTACGTCCTCCCCAAAACCGGCGCCTGGCGCGCGACGTACGTGAAGCTCAGGCGGCGCGGCGCGTTCGACTTCCCCGTGTTAGGCGTCGCGGTGCGTGTGGATTTCCATCCGGACGGCACCGTCCGCGACGCGCGCGTCGTGCTTGGCGCGGTGGCGTCGTACCCGATGCGGATCGCCGCGGCCACCGAGGCACTCGTGGGCCGGCGATTGGACGCAGCCTCCATCGCCGACGCGGCGGATGCGTCGTTCAGACCGGCCAAACCGATGGACAACACGGACTTCACCCTCGCCTGGCGCAAGGAAATGGTCCGCGTGTACG
>JANWIK010000166.1 GCA_025449955.1 Gemmatimonadaceae bacterium | reverse complement strand
TCGCATGGACACCCGCTGAGTTGGTGATGATCACGTCGCTCGCGCGCAGCTCGGGGAACAGGAGCGCGCCCACGCCCGCGGCCGCCGAGTGGATCCAACGCAGCCGACGCGACTCGGCGAAGAGCGCCCGGGACATCCCGAAGCCGGCATACACGTCGGCGTCGGCCATCGCCGCGCGCGCCTCGTCGCTCGGCGGTGCGCCGCCGTCGCCGTCGGAGCTGGTGGGTGCCTCGAGCACCATCGCTTCCCAGCCCGGAGGCGCCGCGCTTCGCAACTCGGCCACGCCTTCGGGCGGCAGCGCCCACGCCGGCGCCCTGGCGTTGAGATCGGCGACGAGACGGCGCGGCACGTCAGTCGACGTAGACGCTCACGACGTCCTGACGCCGGCGTAAGGCGTCGACCAACACGTCGAATCGCTTGGACGGCCCGACGAGCGTGAGCTCGAACGTGCGATCGCCCACGTGATCGTACGTGCGGCGCGACCGCACGTGGATACCGCTGGCCCGGAACACGTCATCGAACGAATCGAAGTCGGTGTTAGGCGCGACGCGCAGCGTCGCCGTGACCGTGCGGCGAACCATGACCAGCGTGCGCTCGATCGGCCGCAGGCCGGCGAGCACCAGACACACGACCACGGTGGTGCCCACCGCGTCGGCGTACGCGCCGGCACCGGTGGCCATGCCGATCGCGGCCACCACCCAAATAGTCGCCGCAGTGGTGAGGCCGATGACGGTGCCGCGGCCATGCAGGATTGCGCCGGCGCCCAGGAATCCGATGCCGGTCACGATCTGCGCGGCGATGCGCGTCACGTCGCCATACGGCTGGCCGGAGGGCGAGAGCGAGACCTGGCCAATGGTGATCGAGAGGTGCGTGAACAACGCCGCGCCCACGCAGATGAGCATGGTGGTGCGCAGGCCGGCCGGCTTGCCCGACATCTCGCGCTCGAGTCCGACGGCGCCGCCTAACGCAACAGCCACCAGCAGCTTCACCAACAACTCGAGCCGTACCGGATCCGCGATGGAGTCGATCATGTCCGTGTGAGGTGAGAGCGAACCGCTACACCAGCCCCATCGTCGTCTTCACTGCCGCCATCGTTTCGCGCGCCATGGTGCGGCATCGCTCGGCGCCCTGCGCCAGGATCTCCGCGATCCGCGCCGGATGCGCTTCCAGATCGCGCGCCCGCTCGCGAATCGGGCCTAACTCACGCGTCATCGACTCCAGCAACACCTTCTTGCAGTCGATGCATCCCCAACCGGCGCTGCGGCACTGCGCCGCCACGTGGTCCACCGTCGCCTGATCGCTGAAGCCCTTGTGCAGGTGATAGATGTTGCAGACTTCCGGCGTGCCCGGATCGGTGCGCCGCACGCGCGCCGGATCGGTGACAGCGGGACGCAGCTTCTCCCAGATGGCCTCCGGCTCCTCGAGCAGCCCGACGGTGTTGCCTAACGACTTGGACATCTTCGCCTGCCCGTCCAACCCCAGGATGCGGCGTGCCGGCGTGAGCAGCGGTTTGGGCTCGGGAAAATACGACACGCCGAACTTCGCGTTCCAACGCCGCGCCACTTCGCGCGTGAGCTCGAGGTGCTGCACCTGGTCTTCACCCACCGGCACGAGATCGGCGCGATACAAGAGAATGTCCGCCGCTTGCAGCACCGGATAGTTGAGCAGACCCGCGAGCACGCTTTCCTGCCGCGATGCTTTGTCCTTGTATTGCGTTTGACGCTCGAGCTCTCCGAGCGGCGTCACCGTGTTCAAGATCCACGCGAGCTCGGTGTGCTCGGGCACCATCGACTGAACGAACAACGTACATTTGTCCGGGTCGAGTCCGGCCGCGAGCAACGACACCGCCATGTCGAACGTGCGCTGGCGCAGATCGGACGGCTCATAGTGGCCGGTGATGGCGTGGTAGTCGACGATACAGAACACACACTCGTAGCGGTCCTGCAATTGCACCCAATTCTTCACCGCGCCGAGGTAGTTCCCGATGTGCAACTCTCCGGATGGCTGTATCCCGCTGAAGATCCTGGACATTCAAGCAAAGTATGAACGCTCCAAAACAGGTGCAAGCAGATATCGCGACGCGCGCGCGTGAGCTCGTGGGTGCGATGCATCGGGCAGCGGACGCAGCCGCGCAGTTCATCACCGAGCGCAGTGCGCATCGCGACACGCTCGAGTGGCGCTCCAAGGCACACCAGGACTACGTGAGCGACGTCGACACCGGTGCCGAGCGCATCGTCCGCGAGACGTTGCTCGGGGCCGCGCCCAACGCGCAGATCCTCGGCGAAGAGTTGTCGCCCGACGCAAAAGTGGACGCCGATGTGGTGTTCGTCGTCGATCCGCTCGACGGGACGACCAACTTCCTGCACGGCTATCCGCAGTATGCGGTGTCGATCGCTCTGGTGATCGGCGGCGCGATGGCCGCGGGTGTCGTGCGAAACGTCGCGTCGCGTGAAACGTTCGCCGCTGTGTTGGGCGAAGGCGCGACGCGCAACGACGCTCCCATCCGCGTCTCGCACATCGACGATCCGTCGCTGGCGCTCGTCGGCACGGGCATTCCGTTCCGCACACCGGAGCAGTTGCGGCCGTATCTCAAACAGCTCGAGGCGGTGGCGCGCGCCACAGCAGGGGTGCGACGCGCCGGATCCGCGGCGCTCGACCTGTGCGATGTGGCCTGCGGACGATTCGAGGCATTCTGGGAGCTCACGCTTTCTCCATGGGACTTCGCGGCCGCCGCGCTCATCATCCGAGAAGCCGGCGGGAAGATCACCGCGGTCGGTGGTGGTCCTCTGCCCCTCGCGCGGAGCAGCGTGCTCGCGGGCACACCGGCGATGCATGCGTGGCTCGATTCTCTCCTCGCACACGCCGACGTGTGAGGCGCGGGTCGTCGGTCCGACCGGGTTGCACGGTCCGCCACGCTCCCGCACCGCTCCCGTCGCGGGTACATTGCCTCGACCGCGCGGCGCACGTCGCGAGGTTGTTCGCGTGAAATCACGCTTGAGAGGCGGCCGGAGGGCGATGCTCGCGTTCGGTAGGCGATTCGGAGCAGCGGTAGTCATTGGCGTCGCGTTCACCACCACGGCGCGCGCGCAGGCGGCACAGCAGCAGGCGGCGCCCAAGGCGCCGGCGGCGCGCGTGTCGCCGGTGACGGCGGACCAAGTGCTCGAGCACCTGCACATGAGCATCGGCTGGTATCGCCGGTTGTCGACGCTCTTGCAGTCATCCGATTTAACCGACAACGAAATCGCGCACGACCGCCTGCAACGCACGTCGCTCGCCGCCGTCCAGTACTCGTTCGATTTCGCGATGGCCGCGGCGCGCCTCATCGATGCGTCGCATGCAGCGTCGGACACGTCGAGCGCTGGGAATACCTATGATGAAGCGGGGAAACTCGATCGCGCGGCGACGCGCATGGCCGGGAGAGTGTCGGCGCTGCAGTCGCGGCTCGCCGCGCTGGACGACCAGATCGCGCACGCGCCGGCGCGCGCACAACGCGATCTCGCCGCCCAACGCGACGAGCTGCAGTCGGAGCTCAATCTCTCGCTCGAGGTGCAGAAGACCATCCTCGAGCTGCAACGCTTCGCGGCGAACATGGCCGCCCACGGCGTCGCCGGCACCGGAAGCCTAACGGGACAAATCGCCGAGCTCGAGCGGTCGGTTCCTGAAGCGCGGCACGGCACGTCGACAGCCACGCGCCCTGCGACGACCACGACCAGCACCGACACGAGCGGCACGCACACGACGACGACGACGACCGCCGCCGTGCCCGCCGTCGTGCCGCAGCCCGCGCCCCAGACGGGACCCGCACGCGGACTCCTCGCGCTTTTCTCGGATTGGCTCGCGCTGCGCAGCACGAGCAAGAATTTGACGTCGGCGATCGACGCGACGGACGCGTTGACGAGCCAGATCGACTCGCTACGCGCCGCGGTAGGCGGCCAAGCGCGGACGCTGGTGCGCGCGCACGCGGCGGATACCGGGGCGGTCGATCCCAGCCAACTGCTCCAGGTGCAGCACCAGTTCGACAGCGCCACGACGCGGTTCAGGCAGCTTTCGACACTGCTCGTCCCGATCGGCGAAGAGGACATCACGGTGGATGACGCGCGCGGCTCGCTCAGCGAGTGGAGCGACATCGCCAAAGGGCGCGCCAACGATGTGTTAGGCAATCTGGTGCTGCACGCGGTGATTTTGCTCGCCTCGATCGCGATCGTGCTCTTCATTTCGGAGATCTGGCGCCGCGCGACGTTCCGCTACCTCCACGATGCGCGCCGGCGGCGACAGTTCCTGCTCCTGCGACGCATCGCGGTGGCGGTCGCGTTGCTCACGATCATCGTCATCGGTTTCGTGTCCGAGATCGGATCGCTCGCTACGTACGTGGGCTTCCTCACCGCCGGTCTCGCCGTCGCGTTGCAAAACGTCATTCTCGCGGTTGTCGCGTACTTCTTCCTCATCGGGCGATACGGCGTGCGCGTGGGCGATCGCATCACGCTCGCCGGGGTGACGGGCCGGGTGATCGACATCGGCCTCATCCGCATCTACTTGATGGAGCTCGCCGGGCCGGAGCTGCAGTCGACGGGACGCATCGTGGTCATGTCCAACGCCGTACTGTTCCAGCCGGCGGCGCTCTTCAAGCAGATCCCGGGCGCCGAGTACACGTGGCATACCGTCACGCTGTCGCTGGCGCCCACGACGGACGTCGCGTCGACGCAGATGAAGCTCAAAGCGGTGGCGGACAAGGTGTATGGGGCGTACCGCGGGTCGATCGATGAGCAGCACGCGACGGTGCAGCGGCTGGTCGACTTCGACACGTCGACGCCGGAGCCGCAGGTCGATGTCCGCTTCTCCGAGCAAGCGCTGGAGTTCGTGGTGCGGTACCCCGTGCTTCCCGAGCAGGCGGCGACCAACGACCAGGTGATGATGAAGGCGCTCCGTGAGGCCGTGGGCGAAGACGCCGTGCGGGAAGACGCCGTGCGCGCCCCCGCGGCGTCTGCCTAACACAGACCTCTCTCCACACGACACCGAGGTGACGGGTATGAGCGTGCTGACGATCGTTTTGCGGCTTGTCCACATCGTGGACGGCGTGCTGTGGGTGGGATTCGCGGTGTTCGGCGCGTTCTTTCTCCTGCCCACGATCGCCGAGACCGGTGCCGAGGGCGGCAAGGTGATGCTGGCGTTGCAGCGTCGCCATCTGCTCACGGTGTTCCCCATTTTCGCGCTGCTCACCGTGATCAGCGGTATCTGGCTCTACGGCCGCGCGGCGCGGATGGCGCCCGGATTCGGCGGGTCGCACATGGGCATGACGTTAGGCTTTGGCGGCGTGTGCGCGCTGATCGCCTTGTTCGTCGGCATGCTGGTGGTCACGCCGTCGATGAACCGCGCGGTGGCCACGGCGCAGCAGGCGGCGCAGGCCGCGACGAACGACGAGCGCCAGGCGCTCATGGCGTTGAGCGCGCAGCGCCGGGCCCGCGCGGCGCGTGGATCGCAGATCGCGACGCTGCTGCTGATCATCGCGGCGTGCGCGATGGCCGTGGGGCGATACGTGTGAGCGAACTGGCGCCCGTGGAGTCACCAGTCCATCTTTCGTCATGAAAAAGAAACGCATCCCGGCGTCTGCACCGGCCCCGCAGCAGGGCGGCCCGCGCGCGCCCAACCGTCCACCGTCGCCCGGCGGGACGTCGCGCAAGTCGGGCCCGCCCGGACCCCAAGGCAAGCCGCGGCACACGGCCGCCCGTTCCGGCCAACGCGGCCGTTAGGCACGCGCTCCGCATATGCCGCTCGTCGAATGCGTCCCGAACTTCAGCGACGGCCGACGCGCCGACGTCATCCAGGCGATTCGTGACGCGATCGCGTCGGTCGAGGGCGCGGTGGTCCTCGATGTCTCGTCCGATGAATCGCACAACCGCTCGGTCATCACGTTCGTCGCGCCGCGCGAGCGCGCCGTGGACGCGGCGCTGGCCGGCATCCGCGTGGCCACGGATCGGATCGACCTCACGCAGCACACGGGCGAGCATCCGCGCATGGGCGCGACGGACGTCGTGCCATTCATCCCGCTCGAGGGCACGACGATGGAGGAGTGCGTGGGTCTGGCCCGCGCGTTAGGCGAACGCGTGGGACGCGAACTCGGCATTCCGGTCTACCTGTACGAGCGCGCGGCCACGCGTCCCGACCGCGAGAACCTCGCCGACGTGCGGCGCGGACAGTTCGAGGGCATCCGCGCCGAGATCGAGACTAACGCGGCGCGCAGTCCCGACTTCGGCCCGCGGCGCGTGCACGCCACGGCGGGCGCGATGGCGATCGGCGCACGCCCCTTTCTCGTCGCGTACAACGTCTACTTGGGCGACGCATCACACGTGGGCGACGCCAAGCGGATCGCGAAGGCGGTGCGCGGCTCCTCGGGCGGCCTGCGCCACGTGAAAGCGTTGGGACTCGAGGTCGACGCGCAGGCGCAGGTGTCGATGAACCTCGTCGACATCGACCAGACGCCGGCCTATCGCGCGTTCGACATGGTGGCGATGGAAGCCGCCGCGGCCGGCGTGCCGGTGACGTGGAGCGAGATCGTGGGCCTGGTGCCGGAGCGTGTGTTGTTCGACGCGGCCGCGCGGCATCTGCGCCTCGCCACGTTCTCGCCGGACCAGATCCTGGAGCGACGCGTCCGCGCGGCCCAGGCCGGGGGCGCGCCTCCGGCCACGCCTAACGGAGATCTCGTGGCGGCCGTCGCCGCCCCGACGCCGACGCCGGGCGGCGGCAGCGTGGCGGCGTACGCGGGCGCGCTCGCCGCGGCGCTCGCGCAGATGGTGGCCGGGCTCACCGCGGGCCGGAAGAAGTTCGCCGAGGTGGACGCCGTGATGCGCGACGCGGGCGCCCGCGCCGCAGCGTTAGTCACGCGGCTCGAGGAGCTCGTCGAGCTCGACTCGCAGTCGTACCTGGCGGTGTCGGCGGCCTACAAGCTGCCCAAGGACACGCCGGAGCAGCGCGCCCAACGCGACGCCGCCATCACCGCGTCGCTCATCGGCGCGAGCGAAGTACCGCTCGAGACGGCGCGCGCGTGCGCCGGGGTCGCCGGCCTGGCGGAGATCGTGGCGACCAAGGGGAACCCGAGCGCGGTGTCCGACGCCGGCGTGTCGGCGCTGCTCGCGGAAGCGGCGTGCCGCGGCGCGGCCTACAACGTCCGCATCAACGTCGCCGCGCTCGGCGATCCGGCCAAGGGACACGCGCTCGTCGAGGCGGTGGGCGAGTTCGTGCGCGAGACGTCGGCCGCGGCGGCCCGCGTCACCGCGGAAGTCGAGCGGCACATCTAGCCTGGGTGTGACGACAAAGGGGTTGAAGGATAACGGAAGGGATGCAGGAGATGGGGACGATCGTGCTGCGCGGGTGACACGCACATCGCGCACCCTCGAGAAAGCCTTCTGTCGTGCGTTAGGCGACGAACCATCCTCGCGGGGCAGAACGATCTTCCCCACTTCTTGCATCCCTTTCGTTATCCTTTAAGCCTTTTGTCGTGAAACCCAGCCGTGCGCGCCGAGCGACGAGCGTTAGGCGCTACGGCGAGTGAGCACGCGCGGCCCCTGATCGGTGATCGCCACCGTGTGCTCGAAGTGCGCCGACCGCGAGCCGTCGGCGGTCACGATGGTCCACCGGTCCGGCATCGTGCGCGTCCTGGGCGCGCCCGCGTTCACCATCGGCTCGATCGCGATCGTGAGACCGGGCGTCAGCCGCATCAGCCGCTTCGGCTTGCCGTAGTTAGGCACCTGCGGCTCTTCGTGGAACTCGGTGCCGATGCCGTGGCCCACCAGCTCGCGCACGACGCTGAACCCCGCGGCCTCCACCACCTGCTGGATCGCCGCGCCGATGTCCCCGATGTGGTTCTCGGTCGTCGCCGCGCCGATGCCGGCTTCCAGCGCGTCCACGGTCACCGCCAGCAGCCGCGCCGACTCGGCATCGACGTCGCCCACGGGGACCGTCGTCGCGGAGTCGGTGAAAAACCCCTTGTAGCCCACGCCGACATCGATCGAGACCAGGTCGCCCTCGTGAAGCACGCGCTTCTTCGACGGAATCCCGTGCACGATCTCCTCGTTGATCGACGTGCAGATGGAACCGGGGAATCCATAGAGCCCCTTGAACGCCGGCGTCGCGTTGTCGTGCGAGCGAATGAACCGCTCGGCCAGCGCGTCGAGGTCGAGCGTCGACATCCCGGGCGCCACGTGCTCGGCGAGCATCGTGACCGTGTCTGCGAGAATCCTGCCGCCCTCGGCCATCACATCGATTTCGCGCGGCGACTTGAGCTGGATCATTTTCCTAACGCTGTCAACACCCGCGCGGAGACGTCGTCCACCGCGCCGATCGCGTCCACCGACACCACACGCGCCGCGCTCTGACCGCGGAGCGCGCCCTCGCGGGCGCGGGCGCGATACCATTCGATGACCGGCGCCGTCTGTTCGCGGTACGCGCGCATGCGCGTGCGAATTGCGTCCGGCTCGTCATCCTTGCGGCGCACGAGCGTGCCGCCGCACTTGTCACAGGTGCTCCCGGGCTCGCGGCCCGTGTACGGCGACTGGCACTTCTCGCACACCGTGCGCGTGCTCAGACGGCGCACCAATTCCTCTTCATCCACGTCGAACAGCAGCACGACGTCGAGCGTCCGGCCCAGCTCGCCTAACACACGGGCCAACCCTTCGGCCTGCGGCACCGTGCGCACCACGCCGTCGAGCACCACGCCGTTGGCGGCGGCGGGTCTGGCCAGCGCCTCCTTCATGATGCCGAGGATGACCGAATCGGGCACCAGGTCGCCGCGATCCATGAATCGCTTGGCCGCGAGCCCCTGCGGCGTCGCCTGCCTAACGGCCTCCCGCAGCACGTCGCCGGTGGCCAGTTTCGGGATATTGAATGTCTGGGCGATACGCTCGCCCTGCGTGCCCTTGCCGGCGCCGGGAGGGCCGAGCAACACGATGTTCATGTGTCCGTCCGCTCCCTGATGACCGGTGGTACGTGTGCTCAGTACGTCGTGGCCCGGCCGCGGAATTTGACCCGGCCTTTCTTCATGAAGCCGTCGTACTTGCGCAGATAGAAGTGCTGCTCCAACTGCACCAGCGTATCCAGTCCGACGCCTACGACGATCAGCAGCGACGTCCCGCCGAAGCGGAACGGGACGTTAATCAAGTCGAGAATCCAGATCGGCAAGAGCGCAATCAGCGTCAGGAACAGCGCGCCCGGGAACGTGATGCGCGACATCACCTTCTCGATGTACTCCGCTGTCTTGGCTCCGGGCTTCACACCCGGAATGAATCCGCCCTGCTTCTTCAGGTTCTCCGCGATGTCGATCGGATTGAAAATGATCGCCGTATAGAAGTACGTGAAGAACAGGATCAGGATCGCCATCAGCACATAGTATTCCCACGTGCCGGGATTGAGCGCTTCGGCCATGGCTTGCGCCCACGCCGCCTTGCTGCCGAACTGCGCGAGCGTGCCCGGCACCACGATCACCGTCTGCGCGAAGATGATCGGCATCACGTTGGCGGCGTTCATGCGCAACGGGATGAAGTTCTTGGACGACTCGCGCTGGCGACCGCGCGCCATGGTGCGCTGGGGGATCTGGATGGGCACGCGCCGGGCGGCAACCGTGATCGCGACGGTGAACGCCACGACGGCGACCATGACCGCCACCAGGATCACGAGGCGGAACGGCGAGAGCGCGCCCGTGGACAGGAACCCGAAGGTCTGCACGATGGCCGGCCAGAACCGCTCGATGATCGAGAAGAAGATCATGAGCGACGCGCCGTTGCCGACGCCGCGCTCGGTGATCTGCTCGCCTAACCACATGACGAAGATCGCGCCCGCGGTGAGGAAGAGCGTCATCTGGATCTGGAACATGATGCCGGGATGCGCCACCGCGCCCTGCAACGACTCGGTGAACACCGCGTAGCCGTACCCCTGCATGACGGCGACGCCGACGGTCATGTACCGCGTCCACTGCTCGACTTTCTTCCGGCCCTGTTCTTCGCGCTGCAGCTTCTCGACGCTCGGCAGCACCGCGCCCAGGATCTGGAACACGATGCTGGCCGAGATGTACGGGATGATGCCTAACGCAAACAGCGTGGCGCGCGACAGGCCGCCGCCCACGAACAAGTCGTAGAGACCCAACAGGCCGCCGGCTTGTTGGCTCTTGAAGAAATCGATCAGGGCCTGGGTGTCGATCCCGGGCGCCGTGATGTGCGAGCCGACCCGATAGATGATCAGCGCAAGTAGCGTGAAGCCTATGCGCGACCGTAACTCGGGCGTCTTGAAGATCGTGCCGAACAGCTGGGTCGCCGCCTTCTCCTGCGCCATGTCAGTCCTCGACGCGGCCTCCGGCCGCCACGATCCGCTCACGAACCGCCGCGCTCACCCGAATACCGCGAACCGTCACCGCACGGGTGAGCGTACCGTTCGCGAGCAGCTTGGCAGGTCCTTTCCCTTTGCGGATGAGTCCCGCCTCGATGAGAACGTCGGCCGTGATCGCATCTTTCGCCGACAATTCGTTGATGTCACTCAGGTCCACGACCTGCGACTCTACACGAAATGGATTCGTGAAGCCGCGCTTGGGCAGACGACGCGTGAGCGGCATCTGGCCGCCCTCGAAATGGGGCTTCCCACCGCCGGGTCCGTGATGGCCCGCGCGCGCCTTGATACCCTTGTGGCCCTTGCCCGACGTCTTGCCCGTGCCCGACCCCGGTCCGCGGCCTAACCGCTTCCGGTTGCGATGCGATCCGGGCGCCGGCACCAGATTGTGCAGGCCGATGTGCTCGGGGTGGGGCGTCTCTCGCTGTTCCTTGGCCACTGTTCCTTACTCCTCCACCGGCGTCACCGTTACCAGGTGACGCACGTGCTTGATCTGACCGCGCAACGACGGCGAATCCGGACGCACCACTTCGGCCTGATGGTGCCTGAGCCCGAGCGACTCGAGCGTCCGCCGCATCTCGGCGGGATGACCGATGCCGCTCCGCACCTGCTTGATGCGCACCTTGCCCTTCGTCAGCTCTTCAGGCGCGGTCTTCTTGGGCCCGCGCGTGCGATGCCACACGAACGTCCGCGGCATTAGACAGTCTCCTTCGACTTGGCGCGCGAGCGATACGGCAAGCTCGACGGCTCCACTTCGCGCTCGCGCGCGATTTGCTCCACCGTGGTCAACAGTCCGAGCCCGTGCATTGCCGCGCGCACCATGTTGTGCGGATTCGTAGAGCCGAGGCTCTTGGTGAGAATGTCGGCCACACCGGCGCACTCGAGCACCGCGCGCACCGCACCACCGGCGATCACGCCGGCGCCGGGAGCAGCGGGCTTCATCAGCACGCGACCCGCGCCGTGTTCGCCGACCACCTCGTGCGGAATCGTCCCGCCAGTGAGCGGCACGTGCACCAGGTTGCGACGCGCGGCGTCCACCGCCTTACGAACCGCCTCGGACACTTCGTTCGCCTTACCCGTGGCGACACCAACGCGACCCTGTCCGTCGCCGACGGCGACGAGCGCGTTGAAGCTGAAGCGCCGGCCGCCTTTCACGACTTTGGCGACACGATTGATCGCGATCACGTTCTCGACCAGATCGCTGCCTTCGTGATCGCGGTCGCCGCCGCGCGGGCCGTCGCCGCCGCGACCGCGGCTGCGATCACCGCCTTCGCCACCCCGACCGGGACCGCCAGGTCCGCGACCACCGGGACCGCCGGGACCGCGACCGCCTGGGCCGCCGCCCGGACCACCGCGTCCGCCGCGACCGCCACCCGGTCCGCCACGTCCGCCACGTCCCCCGCCGCCTGGGCCGCCGCGACCACGTCCGCCGCCGCCTGGGCCACCGCCGCCGCCGCCGCCGCGACGAGGCGGTGGCGAACCACCACTTTCAGCGGATCCCGATCCTGCGCGATTACTCGGATTGTCTGGCATTCTCAGAACTCCAGGCCGCCCTCACGGGCGCCATCGGCCACGGCCTTGATGCGGCCGTGGTATCTGTACCCCGCTCGATCGAACACGACGCGGCTGATCCCCTGTGCCTTGGCACGCTCGGCCACCGCCTTACCGACGGCTGTCGAACGTTCCTGCTTCTTGCCATCGCCAACTGTGAGATCGGACACTGTGAGCAGCGTGCGATTCGCCATGTCGTCGACGATCTGCGCATAAATGTGCTTGAGCGTCCGATGCACCACGAGACGCGGGCGTTCCGCCGTGCCCTCGACCCGCTTGCGCACACGCAGGTGGCGGCGATGCAAACGCTCCGCGCGCGTTTTCGGCTTGTGAATCGATTTCATCGCTTACTTGCCTCCCGCCTTACCGGCCTTCCGCCGGACTTGCTCACCAACGTACTTGATTCCCTTCCCCTTGTACGGCTCGGGCGGACGCAGGCTGCGCAGCTCGGCCGCCACCTGGCCGACCATTTCTTTGTCGGCGCCTTCGATGGTGATCTGCGTCGGCTGTGGCGCCGTGAGCTTGATGCCCTTGGGCGCACGATACTCCACCGGATGCGAGAAGCCGAGCGCGAGCTGCAAGCCGTAGGGGCGCGTTTCCGCCTTGTACCCCACGCCTACGATCTCGAGCTGCTTCTGGAATCCCTTGGTGACGCCTTCGACCATGTTCGACACGAGCGTCCGGGTGAGTCCGTGCAGCGCCTTGTGCTCGGCCTCGTCATCGGGACGGCTGACGACGATGGTGCCGTTGTCGAGGGCCACGCCTAACGCAGCATGCAGGCGCCGCTCGAGCTCGCCGCGCGGCCCCTTCACCTTGATCGTGTGTCCCTCGATCGTGGCCGTGACGTTCTTCGGCAGCACGACGGGTTTCCTTCCGATTCGCGACATGTTCAGAGGCTCCTTACCACACGACCGCGAGCAGCTCGCCGCCCGTGTGCGCCGCCCTGGCTTGTCGATCCGTCATCAGCCCCTTGGAGGTGCTGAGGATCGCCATGCCGAGCCCGTTCCGCACGCGCGGAATCTCGCTCACGCCGACGTACTTGCGGAGACCCGGCGTGGACACACGCCGCACCTCGCGGATCACCGGTTGATCGCCCTGCGCGTAGCGCAAGTACAGCCGGAGAATCTTGCGCCCCTGCTCGGTCTCGAGCGTTTTCACATCTCGAATGTAGTTGTTCTCGAGAAGGATGCGCGCGAGATCGGCTTTCAGTTTGGATGCCGGAATGTCCACGCGCCGGTGCTTCGATCCGCAGGCATTGCGGATGCGCGTCAACATGTCGGCAATAGGATCGGTCATGCTCATGTCAAAGGACCTGGTTGCATGTCAGGACAGAGTGGCGCCGCTACCAGCTCGACTTCCGAACGCCGGGAATCATTCCGTTCAACGACAGGTCGCGGAAACAAATCCGGCACAACCCGAACTTTCGCAGAAACGCACGCGAGCGCCCGCAGCGCTGGCAGCGGTTGTGCTGCCGCACCGCGAACTTGGGCTTGCGCTTGCTCTTTTCGACCATGGCTTTACGAGCCATCACACTCTCCCGTTCTGACCTGACATTTGATGTTGTTCCTTCTCTTTTTCCCTTTTCCCTTTTCCCTATTCCTTCGTCGTCACACGCTGACGACGACAGGTTTCTCTTCTCCACGGAACGGCATGCCTAACTCACGAAGCAGGGCCAGCGCCTGATCATCCTTGGGCGTGCTGGTGACGAACGTCAGATCGAGGCCGTGGACCTGGTCGACCTGGTCGTAGTTGATCTCCGGAAAGATCACCTGCTCCTTGAGGCCCAACGAATAGTTGCCGCGTCCATCGAACGACCGCGTGCCGAGGCCGCGGAAGTCGCGAATGCGCGGGATCGCGACCGCGATGAAGCGATCGAGGAACTCCCACATCCGCGCGCCGCGCAGCGTGACGCTGGCGCCGATCTCCTGGCCCTGGCGCAGTCCGAAATTCGAGATCGACTTCTTGGCCCGCGTGCGCACCGGCCGCTGGCCGCAGATGAGCTCGAGCTCCTGCAC
>JANWIK010000165.1 GCA_025449955.1 Gemmatimonadaceae bacterium | reverse complement strand
TCCCAGCGCGGGTACGTGCTCGACCTGGCGGGCGAGGACATGCGCCTAACGGGACTCGCCATGCTGCAGATCCAGGACGCATCGGGCCGTATCGTGAGCTCGGGCCATTTCCGGAACGAGTACGACCGCCTCGAGCCGGATTTGCCGGCGCTTCTCGGATCCGCGCGCGGCGCGGCGCTCGTGCACGCGCGAACACCCGACGGGCCGGTGCTCGTGCTCGCGCGCGTGGATTCGGTGCGAATCGCCGGCCGCGGGTTCACGCTCGTGGGCGGCGATCTCGTGGACTCGGCGTTCTTGGCGCGGCTCGCACCGGGCGGTGACTTTTCGGTGGACGTCGCGCTCCCGGACGGCGACAGCGTGCGCGTCGGTTCGGTGGATGCCGGGGCGGAGGCACCGGTGTCGCGTCAGAGCGTGCCGTACATCGGCGCCGCCCCAGCGGGTGCGCGCCGCGTGCAAGCGGCCTCGCTCATCCTGTCTCGCTCGACGGCAGCGCTCGACGCGCTGCGACGCAGCGTCGACGTGTGGTTCCTCGCGGCGATCGTCGTGACGGCATCGGCGGCGCTCGCGGCGTCCGCGTGGCTCGCCACCCGCGTGAGCCGGCCGCTCCGCGAGCTCGCCGAACAGACCTCGCACGTCGACCTCGACCGCTTGGACGTCGACTTCGGCGGCGGCCGCGACGATGAGATCGGCGCGCTGTCGCGTCTGTTAGGCGCGATGACCCGCCGCGTGCGCGCCAGCGCGGCGCGTGAGCGGGACGCCGAGCGTCGCGCGGCGGTGGGTGACCTGGCGCGCCAGGTCAATCACGATGTGAAGAACGGACTCGCGCCCATCCGCCACGTGCTCCGGCATCTCGCGCAAGTCGAACGCGATGAGCCGGACCGGCTGGCCAAGGTGTTTGCGGAGCGTCGCGCCACACTCGATGCGAGCGTGGAGTACCTGGACACGCTGGCCCGACACTACGCCCGTCTCTCGCCGCGCATGGACGTGGCGCCGTGCGATGCGAACGCGGTCGCGCGAGCCGTTGCGTCTAACGCAGTGCCGCCGCGCTCGGCCGCGCTCGTGCTCGACCTGGCGGAGGGACTGCCTCCGGTGCAGGCCGACGTGCTCGTGCTGCGACGCATCCTCGAGAACCTCGTGACCAACGCGTGCGACGCGCTCGACGGCCGCGGCGGCACCGTCACGATCAAGACGGCGGCCGTGGCCGGCGGCGGAGCAGAGATCACAGTGGCCGACACGGGCAGTGGCATGACGCGCGATCAGCTGAATCGCGCGTTCGATGACTTCTACACGACCAAGGACGGCGGCACCGGACTCGGCCTCTCGATCGTGCGCCGGTTCGTCGCCGACCTGGGCGGCAATCTGCGCGTGGAGACGGAGCCGGGCGCCGGCACCCGCGTGATGGTGGCATTGCCGCCTAACGATCCACGATCGGATGCCTCCCGGTCCACCGAGACATCATGACCACGATTCTGTTGTGTGACGACAACGCGCCGCTCGCCGAGCAATACGCCTACGACCTGCGGCGCCTGGGCGGCTACGACGTGCTCACCGTCGCATCCGGCGCGCTCGCGCTCGAAACCATGGCAACCGAGTCCGTCGACTGCGTGGTGCTCGACCTCGAGATGCCGGGCCTGGATGGATTCGGAGTGTTGCGCGCGATGCGCGGGCGGTCCATCGAAACACCGGTGATCGTGTACACGGGAACGGGCAACTTCGATCGCTGCGTGCACGCGATCAAAGAAGGCGCGTACTCGTTCATCGACAAAGCCGAACCGGTCGAGCGTGTGGTGCGGGAGATCGAGAACGCCGTCGAGCGGCGCCGCATTCTGGACGAGGTCGCGGTGCTGCGGCGCTACGCGGCAGACGAGAGCGCGCTGTTAGGCGCGAGCCCCGCCATGCGCGCGCTCAAGGACGCGATCGCCCGTGTGGCGCCCGTGCCGAGTGCGGTCCTGATCCTGGGCGACAGCGGGTCGGGCAAGGAGTTGGTCGCGCGCGATGTGCATCGCTTGAGCGCGGGCGCGCGCGAGCCGTTCGTGGCGGTCAACTGCGCGTCGTTGCCCGAGCAGCTGGTGGAGAGCGAATTGTTCGGCCACGAACGCGGCGCGTTCACGGGCGCGGCGACGACGCGGAAGGGAGCGTTCGAGTCCGCCGGCCGCGGAACATTGTTTCTGGACGAGATCGGCGAGCTGTCGGCGCCGGCGCAGGCCAAGCTCCTGCGCGTGCTCGAGGAGCGCACGGTTACGCGGTTAGGCAGCAACCGTCCCGTACCGGTTCCGGCGCGCGTCATCGCCGCCACCAATCGCGATCTCGACGTCGAAGCGCGGGAGGGACGGTTCCGCCGTGATCTGTTCTTTCGCATCAACGTGCACACGCTGCACGTCCCGCCCCTGCGGGATCGATTGTCGGACGTCCCCGAGCTGGTGGCGCATCTCCTGTCGGTCACGTGCGAGCGATTCGGCTTTCGCGTGAAGCGTGTGTCGCCGGAGGCACTCGGCGTCCTCATGGCGTACGATTGGCATCTCAACAACGTGCGCGAGCTGCGAAACGCGGTCGAGCGAATGATCATCGCGTCCGATGGCGACGTGATCGGCAGCGAGCACGTGCCGTCCGAGATTCGCGATGAGGCCGTCGGACGCGCGCCGTCGGGCGCAGGCGGCGCGAAGACCTTCGTGGAGCTCAAGGCGGAGGCGGAGCGGCAGATCATCGTGGCCGCGTTGGAACGGCACGAGTGGCACATCACCCGTACCGCGCAGGATCTGGGACTCGCCGATCACGCGAGCCTGCTCAAGATCATGCGGCGTCACCGCATCTCCCGGGACTGACGCCGGTCGCCAGGCGGGCGCGTGTCCAGTCGGACACGGTGACGGTGCCTTTCTCGTGTCCGCCCGGACACGACGCGCATGGGCGGGCATCCGGACATCGTCGCCTAACCGAAAGCCGGGGGCCACGTTCCGTCACGGCGGCGACGCGGCCCGCGACCGGGCCGCGCGCTTGCCATTCCATGAGGCCGAGACATCACCTCGGTTCGGCGCCCAAGCGCCGATTTACTCACGGAGGCCCATCATGCTTCGCCCTCGGATTCACCTCGCTGTCGCCGCATCCGCGCTCACCTTCGCCGCGTGCGGCGGTTCACCCGATCACACGCCGGCCAAAGCGGCGGCGGTGAGCGCCGCGACGCCCACGCCGGTCCCGCCGGAAACGCCGACCCTGCCCGCGGTGCCGCCTAACGTGTCGTACGAAACCGCCGACTCCGCGTTCCGCGCGCGTCAGTACGCGACGGCGACGGACATGTTCGATGCGTATACCAAGCGGCGTCCGAAAAATGCGTGGGGGTTCTACATGCTCGGGTTGTCGGCCTGGAAGAGCGGCCAGCTCGATCGTGCCGACACCGCGTTCGAGTCGGCGATCCAGCTCGATCCCAAGAACGTGAAGAGTCTGGTGAACGCGAGCCGTGTGCTGCTCGACCAGGGACGTGTGGCCGATGCACGCGCGCGTGTCGGTGACGCGCTGGCCATCGACTCGAGCACCGTCGACGCATGGCGGGTGCTGGGCCGCGTCGATGCCAGGGCCGGGCACCTGGACGATGCGTTAGGCGCATACCGTACCGCGCTGTCGCTCGATCCCCAGGACGCCTGGTCGATGAACAACATGGGCCTGCTGTTGTTGAGCGCGGGGCGCTTCGACGAGGCGCTGGGTCCGTTGGCGCGCGCGGTGCAGCTGAACGACAGCGTCGCGACCTTCGAGAACAATCTCGGGCTGGCGCTCGAGCGCACGGGGCACACGACGCTCGCGAGCCAGGCGTATCAGGCGGCGCTGACCATCGACTCGACGTACGACAAGGCCCGCGTCAGCCTGGCGCGCCTCGACGGGCACAGCGACCAGCCGGGTAGCGATTCGGTGACGGTCGCGTCGCTCGGCGACACGTTCGCCGAGCAGATCGAGGGCTGGCGGACGACGCGGAAGGTGGCGGTCACCGAGCCGGCGCCGGATTCGGTCAAGCGGCCGTAGCGTTAGGCCAACGATCCGGGCCGTCCCCAGGCGGGGCGGCCCGGATTGCGCGTTCGGATCAGTACTTCTCGAGGTAGTGCTCGAGCTCCCACGCGCTCACCTGCGTGATGTACTCGCGCCACTCCTGCCGCTTGGCGTCCAGAAAATGATCGGTGATGTGCGTGCCTAACGCAGCGGCGATCACCTTGTCCTTTTCCAGCTCGTCGCACGCCTCGTTCAGATCGTGCGGCAGGTCGTCGATCCGCAGCCGCCGCTTCTCGCGGAACGACATCTCCCAGATGTTGACGTCGACCGGCTCGCGGTAGTCCGCGCCCGACTCGATGCCATCGAGACCGGCGGCCAGCATCACCGTCAACGCGAGATACGGGTTCGCCGACGGATCGGGCATCCGCAATTCCACCCGCGTGCCGGAACCGCGACGATCGGGGATCCGGATGAGCGGCGAGCGGTTGCGCATGGACCACGCCACGTTCACCGGCGCTTCGTAGCCGGGCACGAGCCGCTTGTACGAATTGACTAACGGATTGGTGATCGCGCTGAAGCCGCGCGCATGCTGCAGCAGTCCGCCGATGTAGTGCAGCGCGACCTGGCTCAGCTCCCACTGCGCGGCCTTGTCCCAGAACGCGTTCTCGCTCCCCTTGAACAAGGATTGGTGCGTGTGCATTCCGCTGCCGTTCTGTCCGAAGATCGGCTTGGGCATGAACGACGCGACCAACCCCACTTGATGTGCCACGTACTTCACCACGAACCGGAACGTGGCGATGTTGTCCGCGGTCGTGAGCGCGTCGGCATAGCGGAAATCGATCTCGTGCTGTCCGTGCGCCACTTCGTGGTGGGCGGCTTCCACCTCGAATCCCATCTGCTCCAGCAAGTCCACGATCATGCGCCGCGCATCTTCGCCGAGGTCCACGGGGGCGAGATCGAAGTAGCCGCCGACATCGTGCGTCTCCGTGGTCGGACCGCCGACGGTCGGCTGCTTGAACATGAAAAACTCGGCTTCCATGCCGGCGTTCATCGTGTAGCCCATCGTGCGCGCGCGCTCGATCTGCTTCTTGAGCACCGCGCGCGGATCGCCCGCGAACGGCGTTCCGTTAGGCAGCGTGATGTCGCAGATGAGACGCGCCACACGATTGTGTTCGTCGCCCCAGGGGAACACGCGGAACGTGCTCAGATCCGGGGCGAGCAGCATGTCCGACTCTTCGATGCGCACGAACCCCTCGATCGATGAACCGTCGAACATGATGTTCGCGTCGAGCGCCTTGTCGAACTGCGACGCCGGCACCTCGACATTCTTGTTGACGCCGAGGATGTCCGTGAACTGCAGGCGCAGAAAACGCACGTCGTGCGCGCGCGTCAGCTCGAGGATGTCCTTCTTGGTGGCGCCTGCCGTATCGGGAACGATCGATCGATTCTTCGTCGGCACGTCACGTCCTCTGGTCGTGGAGCAGGCGGATCGCCCGGATGGAGCGCCGCCACGAGCCATGAATGTCGGGGGACCTACGGGGGCGGTGCAAGGTTCGTCAGCGCAGTGCCAAGGTGCCCTGGGCGCGGCTACATTCCGGTCGAACCGCTGATTCGACGCTTCGATGCCGACAACCCCGACGACTGATCAAGTCACCTGCCCGAGCTGTGCCGCTCCCGCGACCGGCCGGTTTTGCGCCAGCTGCGGCGCGCCGCTCGCCGGCGCGCTTTGCGCTACCTGTCGCGCGCCGCTTACTCCCGGCGCCAAGTTTTGCCATCGCTGCGGGACTGCGGCCGGCGCCGCCATGCCCGCCGAGCAGCCAACTCAGCCCGCCGAGCACGGTGGATTCAACGCCGCGCTCCCGTGGGCAGTCGCGGGTATCGCGCTGCTGGCGCTCATTGCGCTCGTCGCCGGCCAGCACTTTGGCAGACAACCCGCGCCGGCGCCCCAAGCGCAGGAGGCCGGCGCTGCCCCGCCGGACGATGGCAGCGGTCCGGCGCCGGTGCGCGGGCCGGACATCTCATCGATGTCGCCGCGCGAGCGCGCCGATCGCCTGTACGATCGGATCATGCGCCTCGACTCCGAGGGCAAAAAGGACAGCGCCGCGTTCTTCGCGCAGATGGGCATCTCGGCGTACCTGATGCTGCCGCAGCAGGACGCCGACTCGCGTTACGACATGGGCCGCATCGCCGAAGTGGCCGGGGCCGCGCCGGTGGCGCAGGCACAGGCGGATACGATTCTGGCGCAAGACTCCACGCACCTTCTGGGGCTCATTCTCGCCATCTCCACGGCGCGTGACGCCGGCGACTCGGCCACCGCCCAACGGATGCAGCACCGGTTAGTCGCGGCGCAGGCGGCGGAGCTGGCCCGGAATCGCCCCGAATATCAACGCCATCAGACCGAGATCGCGGCCGCCATCGATCAAGCCAGAAAGTCCGTGCGCTGACGTTAGGCACGTCGCCCGATTCCTTTCACCGACCCGCACCCGACGCACATGCCTGTCCGCACCATTCATGTCGCCCACAGCCCCGATTCCGACGACGCGTTCATGTTCTACGCGCTCGCCGCGGGAAAGATCGACACCGGCGATGTGCGCTACGTGCACGAGCTGCAGGACATCGAAACGCTCAACCAGCGCGCGCTGCGCGCCGAGCTCGAGGTGACCGCGGTTTCGATTCACGCGTACGCGCACATCGCCGACCGGTACGCGCTGCTGCCCCATGGCGCGTCGATGGGCGACCGCTACGGTCCGCGTCTCGTCGCGCGCACGCCGCTCACGCGCGAGCAGGTGCGCGGCCTGCGCATCGCCATCCCCGGGCCGCTCACGAGCGCGTATCTCGCGCTCCGCCTCTACGAGAAGGACTTCGAGCCCGTCTTTACGCGCTTCGATGAGATCGAAGACGCGGTCGTCGATGGCAAGGTGGATGCGGGTCTCTTGATCCACGAAGGCCAGCTCACGTTCGGCGATCGCGGCCTGCACCTCATCGTCGACCTCGGCGAATGGTGGTACGGCGAGACGGGCCTGCCGCTTCCGTTAGGCGGGAACGTGGTGCGCAAGGACCTGGGCCCGGCGCTCACACAGCGCATCTCGCACGACCTGCGGGCGAGCATCGCGTACGGCCTCCAACATCGCGCGGGCGCGCTCGATCACGCGATGCGATACGCGCGCGGACTGGACCGCCAGCGCGCCGACACGTTCGTCGGCATGTACGTGAACGACTGGACGCTCGACTACGGCGAAGCGGGAAGACGCGCCGTACGCGAGCTGTTGGCGCGCGGCGTGCAGGCGGGCGTGATCGATCGCGAGGTCGCAGTGGAGTTCGTGGACGAGTGAGAGTTCGCTAATGCATCGATCAGGGTTGCTCGCCTTCGAAACAGATCGTCTCCACCTTGCGGCCCCATCGTTTTTCCTTCGAGCCGTGACGGCCGGCGCCGCCAGCCCTCGCCGTTTCGCCCCGCCCACGCGTCCACCGTTGCCGATGCCTAACTTCGCAGCGAATCGGGACCACATCACCGCCTCCGACCTCCGGTCGTTGGCGTGATGCGCTTCGCGTCGGCATTGTCCATCGTCCCGGAGAGCACCGAAGCCGCGGACGGCACCGATGATGTGCCGGTGCTTCCCAAACGCCTCCTGGTGGTGGACGACGAGGATTCCATTCGCACGGCGCTCAGCCGCTTTCTGAGCTCGCGCGGTTTCGACGTGGAGAACGCCGCATCCGGTCAAGCGGCGCTCCGGTTGCTCGGCCGCGAGCGCTTCACGGTGATGCTGTGCGATGTCCGCATGCCCGGCATGACGGGGCTCGATGTGCTGCACCAAGCGCTGGCCGACGATCCGGACCTCGCGGTCGTGATGCTCACCGCCGTCAACGATGCGGTCACCGCAACAGAGGCGCTGGCGGGCGGCGCGTTCGACTACCTCGTGAAACCGGTCGAGCTGAATCAGCTCGAAGGTGCGCTCGAGCGCGCGCTGCACAAGCGCACGTTAGTCCTGGAGCAACGGCGGGTCGAGCATCTCATTCGCGATGAAGTGGCCGTTCGGACACGCGAGCTCGAACACGAGCAAGCGGCACTGCGCTCGCTGACGGTGAGCGTGGCCGAAACGCTCATCAACGCGATGGAAGCCAAGAGCATCTACCTGCGCGGACACTCGCAGCGGGTCGCCGAGCTCGCGTCGTCGATCGCGGATGGCATGTCGCTCGACGCGGACACGGTCGAGGCCGTTCGGATGGCGGGCCATCTGCACGATGTCGGCAAGATCGGAATTCGAGAGGAAGTGTTGAACAAGCCCGGCAAGCTGACACCGGAGGAATTCGCGCACGTGAAGGACCACGTGCGCATCGGCATGGAGATCCTCGCGCCGCTCCAGCACCTCGGCGTCGTGCTCGACTACATTCACGATCACCACGAGCACGTTGACGGCAGCGGGTATCCTCGCGGTCTCGCGGGCAGCGCCATATCACTCGGCGGTCGGATCCTGTGCGCAGCCGACACGTTCGACGCGCTCACGTCACGGCGCGCCTACCGCGACCCGATGTCGCCGCGCGAAACGGTCGACTATCTCGCGAAAAGCGTCGGGCAACTCCTGGATCCCACGGTGTACGACGTGCTGCGGCGCGTCGTGTTGCGCCGCAAGACACTCGTCTTCATTGACGACACGCCCGCCTAAGGCGGGCCCGGCCCAAGCGACCTCAACAATAGCCGGCCGCTCCCGCATGTTACCAACACGGGAGTACCGCTGTACGTAGTTTCTGTTGTGAATCCTTCACCAAAAGTCGCCCGGCAGCGCGCGCTTGCCTGCGCCGCCGCTGTCGGCGCGTGTTTCGTCGTCGCCTCCTGCGTGCACACGCCGTCCGTCGACGGCGTGTCCGGCGCCGCACCGTCCGCGTCGCAGACGTGGACGCCGCCCGCGCACATGAAGCAGGACAGCGCCATCACCGCGCAGACGAACGTCGCCGTTCCATCAGATATCGAGCAGCGTCTGCAATCGCTCACGCTCACCGACATCGTCGATCTCGCGCTGCGCAACAATCCGGCCACGCGCATCTCGTGGGAGAATGCACGCGCGGCCGCGGCGGCGTACGGATCAAAGCGCGGCGATTATTTGCCGACGATCGACGGCGACGTCACGGGAACAGCGATCAAGACGACCGCCACGCAGGGGCGCGCGGCCGTGACCCAGCAGACGCTGGAGCCGAGTATCACGCTCTCGTATCTGCTGTTCGATTTCGGCGGCCGGTCGGGAAGCGTCGAGGCGGCCAAGCAAGCGCTCTTCTCGGCGGATTTCACGCACAACCTGACCATTCAGAACACGGTGCTCCAGGCCGAGAGCGCGTACTTCAATTACATGGCAGCGAAGGCGCTGCTCCTGGCGCAGGAAAGCACGCTCAAGGACGCCCAGGCGAATCTCGAGGCAGCGAACGAGCGGCACAAAGTGGGCCTCGCGACCATTGCCGACCAGCTGCAAGCGAAGACCGCGGTGTCGCAGGCCGAGCTCGACCTGGAAACCACGCAGGGCAACCTGGCGACCACCCGCGGGACGCTCGCGCTTGCGTTAGGCTTGCCGGCCAACGTGCCGTACGACCTGCAAGCGCCTAACGTGCCGGCCACCGTGCCGGTAATCGCCGACAGCGTGGACACGCTCATCGCGATGGCGCTGCGCGCGCGTCCCGACCTCGAGGCGGCCGAAGCGGACTACGAGCAGGCCAAGGCGAACATCAGCGTCGTCAAGGCGACGCGCTTGCCGTCGCTCAACGTCACCGGAACCGGCGGGCGCACGTATTCCAAGGCGCTCACGACCGGCGCGAACAGCTACACTTTGTCGCTCGCGCTGAGCATTCCGATCTTCGACGGGTTCAGCCGCGAGTACAACCAGCTCGGCGCAGAGGCCGAAGCCGACGCCGCCGGCGCGCGACTCGACCAGACGCGTCAGCAAGTGATCTTCGACGTATTCAGTTCGTATCAGACGCTGCAGACCGCAACCAAACGCGTGAGCTCGGCCGACGATCTGCTGGCCAGTGCCCAGGAATCGGAAGACGTCGCGTTGGGCCGCTACAAGCAAGGCGTCGGCAGCGTGCTCGACCTGCTCACCGCGCAGGCGGCGTTAGCCAGCGCGCGCGCGCAGCAGGTGCAAGCACGATGGACGTGGGAAACGTCGTTGGTGCAGTTGGCGCACGACGCGGGTATCCTCGACGTGCACGGCCACAGCCCCATTCATCTCACGCCCGACACTACACAATCGAAGCCCCCACAATGATCGATATCGCAGTCGTTCGTGCACCTCGTCGGTTGGTGGCGACGCGGCGGCGGAAGGTCATCGCCGCCGCGAGCGTCCTGCTCGTGGTCGTCGCGTGCAAGGATCCGAAGAAGGCCAAGTCGACAACGGTGCCGGTGTCGGTGGCGCACGTCGAACAGCGCGACGTCCCGTACGAAATCGATGCGACTGGCACCATCGAGCCGTTGCAGACCGTGTCGGTGTCGGCGCAGGTCGGCGGTATTCTCACCCGCATCGACTTCAAGGAAGGCGACGACGTCAAGCAGGGGCAGGTGCTGTTTCAGATCGATCCGCGTCCGTTCGAAGCGGCGCTCGCGCAGGCGCGCGCCGGCCTCGCCAAAGACAGCGCGCAGCTGACGACGGCGTTGCAGGACGAACAGCGCTTCGCCCAACTGGTGCAAAAAGACTACGTCACGCAGCAGCAGTACGATCAGGCGAAGGCGAACGCGCTGTCCGGTCAGGCAACGGTGAGCGCCGATCAAGCTGCGATCGAGACGGCCCAACTCAATCTCGAGTACGCCACGATCCGGTCGCCGATCGCCGGCCGCGCCGGCGCGATTTTGCTCAAGCAAGGCAATCTGGTGCACGCCGCCGGCACGCCGCTCGTCGTGATCAACCAGATCAAGCCGATCACGGCGCGCTTCGCGGTATCGGCGGTGCACCTTCCGACCATCCGCAAGTACCAGAGCGATACGCTGAGCGTCGTGGCCCAACCGGCGAGCGGTCTTGGCGCGCCCACACGCGGTACGCTGTCGTTCCTCGACAACGCCGTGGATACGACGACGGGAACCATCATGATGAAGGGTCGATTTGCCAATCCGGATGGCGTGCTGTGGCCGGGCGAATTCGTGAACGTGGCACTCGAGCTCTACCTCGAGAAAGGCGCCATCGTCGTCCCGACCACGGCGGTCGTGCAGAGCCAGAACGGAACCTCGGTGTTCACCGTCGACGACAAGGGAATTGCGGAGCAGCGCTCCGTGCAAGTCGAGCGTGTGGCCGGGGACATGTCGATCATAGAAAAAGGTCTGACCCCTGGCCTAACGGTAGTGACCGACGGACAACTCAACATTACCGACGGCACCAAGGTACAGATCCAAAGCGCGACTAACGGCGATCAGTCGAGGCCCTGATGAACATCGCTGGAATCTGGATTCGACGGCCCGTCATGACGACGCTCGTCATGATGGGCATTCTGATCTTCGGGATCGTGGCGTACCGCCAGCTCGCCGTGAGCGACTTGCCCACGGTCGACTACCCGACGATCAACGTCAGCGCGGCGCTGCCGGGCGCGAGCCCCGAAACGATGGCCTCCGCCGTCGCGACGCCGTTGGAAAAGCAATTCTCCACGATCGCCGGCATCGACGTGATGACGTCGAGCAGCAGCCAGGGCTCGACCAACATCGTGCTGCAATTCACGCTCGACCGGAACATCGACGCGGCCGCGCAGGACGTGCAGGCCGCGATCTCGAAGACGCTGCGCCAACTCCCGCAGAACATCATCCCGCCGTCGTATCAGAAGGTCGATCCGTCGGCGTCGGCCATTCTGTATCTGGCGCTCACGTCGAAGACGCTCCCGTTGTCGCAGCTCGACGAATACGCCGAGACGTATCTCGCCCAACGACTGTCGACCGTGTCGGGCGTGGCGCAGGTGCAGGTGTACGGCTCGCAGAAGTACGCCGTCCGCGTGCAGCTCGACCCGCAAGCGATGGCGATTCGCAAGATCGGCATCGATGAAGTGGTCGATGCCATCAACAACGCGAACGTCAACTTGCCGACGGGCGTGTTGTGGGGCGCGAACAAAGCGTACACGGTGCAAGCGGACGGACAGCTGCAGGATGCAAAGGCGTTCCGTCCGATGGTCGTCGCCTACCGCAACGGCGCGCCGGTTCGGCTCCAGGACATCGGCAACGTGCTCGATGATGTCCAGGACTCACACCAGGCGAGTTGGTACAACGGCGCGCGCGCCATCGTGCTCGCCATTCAGCGGCAGCCCGGCACCAACACGGTCGCCGTAGCGACGGGCGTGAAGGACGCGCTCAAGCAAATGGAGGAAGAGTTCCCGCCCTCCGTGCGCGTCGACGTGCTGCACGACCACTCGGAGTCGATCCGCGAATCCGTCACCGACGTCAAGTTCACGCTGTTCCTCACGCTCTGCCTGGTCGTGCTCGTGATCTTCCTGTTCCTGAGGAACGTCTCGGCCACGGTCATTCCGAGTCTCGCGCTGCCGATGTCGTTAGTCGGCACGTTCGCGGTGATGTACCTGCTGAACTACAGTCTCGACAACCTGTCACTGATGGCGCTCACGCTATCCGTGGGGTTTGTCGTGGATGACGCCATCGTCATGCTCGAGAACATCGTGCGACACATCGAGCATGGCGAACCGGTGTTCCAAGCCGCGCTCGATGGCTCGCGCGAGATCGGGTTCACGATCTTGTCGATGACGATGTCGCTCGTGGCCGTGTTCATCCCGATTCTCTTCATGGGCGGTTTGATCGGCCGCTTGTTCCACGAGTTCGCCGTCACGATCGGCGTCGCCATTCTCGTGTCCGGGTTCGTCTCGCTCACGCTCACGCCGATGTTGTGCAGCCGGTTCCTCAAGTCGCACCACGGCGAGACGCACGGCCGGTTCTTCAACGCCACCGAGCGCATCTACGAGAACGTGCTCCACGGGTACGAGCGGACCCTGCGCATGGCGATGGATCATCGCGGCAAGGTTCTGGTATTCGCGGGGCTGGTGTTGTTAGGCACCGGCGTGCTCGCGGTGGTGACGCCCAAAGGCTTCTTGCCGAGCGAAGACCAGGGATTCCTGCACGGAACGACCGAAGCGGCGGAGGGCACGTCGTTCGACGCGATGGTCACACACTCGGAGCAGGTGTCCAAGATCATCCAAGCCGATCCGAACGTCTCCGACTACATGACGTCCGTGGGCGTCGGCGGCGCGACGAACACGATCAACGACGGCCGCGTTCTTCTGCACCTCAAGCCCCTCGACCAACGCAGCCTGTCGGCCGACCAGATTCTGCAGGAGCTCGAGAAGAAATTCGCGTCCATCACGGGCATGCGTGTCTACCTGCAGAACCCGCCGCCGATCAGCATTGGCGGACACTCGACCAAGAGCGACTACCAGTTCACGCTGCAGAGCGCCGACATTCAGACGATGTATGCCGCGTCCAACAAGCTCTTGGCGCGCATGAAGGACATTCCTGGTCTGCAGGACGTGACCACCGATTTGCAGATCAAGAATCCGCAGGTGAACGTCGCGATCGACCGCGACCGCGCGTCGTCGCTGGGCGTGAACGCGTCGCAGATCGAGAACGCGTTGTACGACGCGTATGGCGCGGCGCAGGTGTCGACTATCTACACATCGAACAACCAGTACTGGGTCGTGATGGAGCTCGAGCCCCAGTATCAGCGCGATCTTTCGGCGCTCAATCTGCTCTACATCAAGTCCAGCAACGGCGATCTCGTCCCGCTGTCGGCGGTCGCGCACTTGTCGCCCGACATTGGACCGCTCACCGTGAATCACTCGGGGCAGTTGCCGTCGGTGACGTTGTCGTTCAACCTCGCACCCGGGGTATCGTTGGGCGACGCGGTCGCGCACGTGCAGCAGGCGGCCAGCGAGATTCTGCCGTCGAGTGTGTCCACGGCGTTCTCTGGAACGGCCCAAGCATTCCAGCAAGCACAGTCCGGCCTTCTCGGACTGCTCATTCTGGCCGTGGTCGTGATCTACATCGTGCTCGGCATCTTGTACGAGAGCTTCGTCCATCCGCTCACGATTCTCTCCGGCTTGCCGTTCGCCGGATTTGGCGCGCTGCTGTCGCTGCTCATCTTCCACACCGATCTGAGCATCTACGCGTTCGTCGGCATCATCATGCTCATCGGGCTGGTCAAGAAAAACGCGATCATGATGATCGACTTCGCGATCGAGGCCGAGCGGAAGGAAGGCAAGTCGGCGCGAGATGCGATTCTGGAGGCCGCGTCGGTGCGGTTCCGGCCGATCATGATGACCACGTTTGCAGCGCTGATGGGCACGCTCCCGATCGCGATCGGGACGGGCGCCGGCGCCGAGTCGCGTCGCCCGCTGGGCATTGCGGTGTGCGGTGGTCTCGCATTCTCGCAGCTCGTGACGCTGTACGTGACGCCAGTGATCTACACCTATCTCGATTCGTTGCAGCGGCGTCTCGCCGCCTTCGAGCCGGAACCGGAAGGTGCCCCGCTGCCCGCGACAGGTGATTGACCAACGGTCGGAGATGCGTCTTCGCTTGCATCTCGGGGTCACGATTGATGCGATGAGAGCCATACGCGTTGGTCAAGCGTTGGCCCTCGTCTTGACGGATTGGGAGATGTGTTGTATTGGGGAGTTTCGGGTGGGGTGACGCGAGACTACGAGCTCCCGCCTTCGATACTTCAACGAGCATATACCCGCAGCACCACGGGCTACGCGACAACACGACAGGAGGCTATCATGCCGCGCGGTGACGAGTACAACGAGCTCCTCCACCTCTCCGAGCACGAGGATGACGAAGACGAGATCGGATATGGTGGCGGAGGCTCGTCGTATGATGAGGAGGAGGAGGAAGAGTCGAGCGGCTGGGGCATGAAGACCCATAGCGACGACCTGTGGGACAGCACCGACGAGGATGACGAGGATGAGGAGGGCGCGGTCGAGGAGGAGGGTGCGGAGGTCGACGAAGAGGTGACCATCATCAGCACGCCGGCTACGCCGTCGGCGGGCGGGATGGGATCGGCTGCACGTCCGCCGGCAAAGAAGGCAGCTCCGCCAGCCGCGAAGCCGGCTGCGCCAAAGCCTGCGCCGGCCGCGAAGAAGGCTGCACCCAAGCCGGCCGCAAAGAAAAAGGCAGGAAAGAAGGCGGCCAAGAAAGCGCCTAAGAAAGCAGCGGCTAAGAAGAAGCCGGCCAAGAAAGCCGCGAAGAAGAAGTCGGCTGCCAAGAAGTCATCGAAGAAGGCCGGCCGCGGGAGAAAGTAGTTCCAGCCGGCTTCGTGCAACGGCGGCGGGGCGCGGTGCGCTCCGCCGCTCTTCGTTTCCACTCGCGTGGGCGCGCTCCTGTCGCGTAACTGGCGCGTCCGTTATTCTATGCCCATGGTCGAATCACCAGTACCGCTTCTGAGAGCACACGGTCGGCACGCGCCGTGGAACGCTCGCGGACTGGCCGGCCACGCGACGTCGCTCGTCAACGCGGCGGCCATGCGCCCAACGAACGCTGCCGCGCGCGCCGAGCCGAGTGCTCGCGCCGTGCGGTATTACGTGGCGAGCGGATTGCTCGACAGGCCAGAGGGCACCGGCACGTCGGCTACGTACGGCTATCGCCATCTCCTGCAGCTGCTGTTCGTGAAGATCCGGCAGCGCGAGGGTCAGCCGCTCGACAAGATTCGTGAGGAGATGCGCGAGCTCACCGGCGACACGCTGGAGCGGCGCGTCGCGGCGTCGCTCGCGCCGGCGCTCACAATGGGCGCGGACGCGGCGGTGTCGCAGGATTCGGCGAGCGAAGGCGTGTGGCATCGCATCACAGTGGCCAACGGCATCGAGCTTCACGTGCGCGATGACTCGCCGGCCTCGCGCGACGATGCGGTGATCGCGATGCGCGAGGCGGTGCGCGCCACACTCGGCCGCGACGACATCCGCTGACCTTCCGTTAGGCGAACGCTCTCGGGCGCGACGCCGTCAGCGCGCCAGCGGCTCGAACTCGAAGCCGCGCGGGATCCGCCGGTAGCCAGCCGCGGCAAAGGCGCCGGCCCACCGGCTCGATGCCGGCGCGGCGCCGTCGATCCGCTCCACCGTATAGCGTCGCCGCGTTAGGCCGATCGACGAGCGGCGCCGTTGGGCGTATTCGGCGAGCAAGCGCGCGCCCGCCGTCACGTCGGCATCGTCTGCGTCCTGGCGCACGGTCACGTGGCGCCCCGATGACTCCGCCGACATCACCACCGACGTTCCGCGCAACACGAGCACGGCTCCCGGACCGCGTGGATTCTCGAGCGGCGTGGGCGTCCGTTGCGGTAAACGCAGATTGTACACGTTCGCCGGATCCGGTGCCGCGAGCGCAACGATCGGCATATCGCGACTCGCTGCCTCATCGCGCACACCGCGCAGCAACTCGACCGCCGCCGGGAGCGCGAACTGCGCGCCGGCCATGCCTTCCACGAAGTAGCCACGGCGCACTTCGCCGCGGTGCTCGAGTCGTTTGAGCTCGCGATAAACCGAGCGCCACGAGATTGGCGGTCGCTCCCGACGCCACCAATCACTCGTGACCACGCCGTATCGATCGAGCCAGCGTCGCGCCACTATTTCGGCATGCTCCTCCGCCTGAGGCCGGACTGCCGGATCGAGCGCAATCAGCGACCATCGGCCCACCCAACCACCCTGCGGCCCAGGCACATCGGGCCGTCGCCACTTGGGCAGCCTGTGCGCCGATATACGCGGCTGCACCATCGGCGGAATCGTGGCGCCGAGTACATCGTAGCGCCAGCGCGTGGGATCGGTGCGCGGTGCGCGTGGTGGCAGCGGCCCCGTGCGCACTACCTCGCGCATCGCCTCGACGGTGTCGTTCGTGGCCAGACTGTTGGCGACCAGCTCCCGAATTCCGTCGCGCAGTGCCGCCGGTCCGAGGCCGGTCGCCGCTTGCAGGTCTCCGATGAACGAGGCGCCGCGCTGAGCGAGCGCATCGCGGATCCGTTGGGCATCCGCCGACACGGCGTTCGCTCCTGACGTCGCGAGCCAGATCCCCTCCTCGCCGCGTGCGAAAAACCGGATCGCCGCGAGCGTCGGTGCGCCGGCGTCCGTGGGTCGTGCACTCCCGGCCCACATGAGCTCGCCCGACGATGCGAACTGCGACAGCCACCCCGGCTCGTATCGCTCCAATCGCGAAGGCAGCGTGTCACGCTCCCATCGATCGGGCGGCTGCGGCAACCCCGACAGTTGGTGCAGCGCCGATTCGAGGCCGGAGGATCCCGTTAGGCGGTCGCGCGGGTCGACGTGCTGCCAGCGTCTGAGGAACGCACCGAAGGTCCCGAGGTCCACGGCGCGGATTTGTCGTCGCAGCGCGGCGAGCGCTCGGCGTCGCGCGCGCTCGACCACTCCGGCAAGACACCACTCGCTGCCTTGCACTCCGTGGCGGAAGCGTCCGCGCACCAATCGTCCTGCTCGTTCCCACTCGGTGAGCGCAGCGACAATCCAGTCGTTGCTCCAGCCGTAGCGTGCCGTGATCTCAGCCGCAGTCACCGGGCCGGCGAGCGAGACGAACTTGGCGAGAATCTCGCGCTGTGCCACGCGCGGCTCGAGCGACGCATGCCGGAACGCATCGGGCACGGCCGCGGTCATCGCGACGTCTTCGAGCGTAACGCCATAGCGCACACGCGCGAGTGCGTTTTCGCCGAACGCCGCCGCGTATCGCGGAAACGTTTCTACGAGAATGGCGCGCCAGTGCACGGACTCGTCGGCGGCCGGAATCGGAATCACGACGGCGCGTTTGGCCGCCAGCAGCGCATCGACCGGATCGCCCGCAACCGTGCGCGCATCGGGGTCGGCCGTTCGCGCGCGGAGCTCATCGAGCGTGAGATCGCCGGCGCGATCGAGGAGGTGCGCCAGCTCGTCGGCGTTGCGGGCGCGGCGTCGCTCCGACGTCCCGCGGCGGTCGGCGACCACCTCGTCGATCGCACGCGCGGTCTCGTCGTCCACGTCGCCGCCTAACAGACCGTCGGTGAGGATGTCGCCCAGCAGCGACCGGTCCACCGACAGCAGTGCCGCTTGGCGCTCGGCCCGCGGCGAGTCGTCGGCGTAGAGCCACGCCATCACGAAGCCTAACTGGAGGCCGGCGGCGAACGGCGACGGGCCGTCGGTATCCACCGCCCGCACCGTGACCCGGCCGGCGCCGATCGCGTCGAGGACGCCGCGCAGGGCAGGCAGATCGAAGGCATCATCGAGCACCTCGCGGTACGTCTCGACGAGCAGCGGGAATGTCGGGAAGCCCCGCACCGCATCCAACAGGTCGAGCGCGCGCAGGCGCTGGAGCCAGAGCGGCATGCGACGGCGCGGGGCGCCGCGAGCGAGCACCAACGCGCGCGCCGCGTTCATGCGGAACCGCGCGCCGAACAGCGACGTGTTGCCGATGGTGTCCACCAAACGGCGCTCGGCGTCGGCGGCCGTTAGGCGAAGCAACGCCGGCACGTCGAGCGCGGCGTCCGTCTCGGGCAGACGGAGCAAGATGCCGTCGTCGCTCGTTTGCACCTGGCATTCGGCGCCATCGAGCGCGTCCCGTATCCGCTCCGCCAGCGCCATGCCCCACGGCGCGTTCACGCGGCCGCCGAACACCGAGTGTACCACGATCCGCACGGCGCCCATCTCATCGTGAAACCGTTCCACGACCACCGTCCGCTCGTCCGGGACGACGCCCGTCGCCGCGCGCTGCTCGGCCACGTAGTCGCGGAGCTCGCGCGTCGACGCCTCGTCCGCGCCTAACCGGGACGACAGCGCCGCGAGCCCGGCGTCATCCTCGGGCGACAGCGCCGCCAGCTCTCGGCGCAGCGCGCCCACCCGCGCGCCGATCGATGCCGCACGGGCCGCGTACTCGCCGTGCCAGAACGGCATCCGCGCCGGCGCACCGGGCGCGGGCGTCACGATCACGCGGTCGTGCTCGATCGCGCCAATCCGCCACGTCGCCGAGCCCAGTTGGAACACGTCGCCCACCCGCGACTCGTGGACGAACTCTTCGTCCAACTCGCCTAACCGCGTGCGGTCGGGCAGCACCGCCGTGTAGAGACCCCGGTCGGGGATCGTGCCCCCCGAGACCACCGCGAGCAGGCGGCTCGCTCGCGTGCCGCGGATCCGGTCGGCCACGCGATCCCACGTCAGGCGCGGCTGCATGTCCGCCGTCACCTCCGACGGATACGCGCCGGCGAGCATCGACAGCACCTCGTCGAACGCCGCGCGCCCCAGCTTGTGATACGGATACGCGCGGCGCACGAGCGCGAACGCATCGGCCGGCGCCCAGTCGTCCACCGACGCCATGGCCACGAGGACCTGGGCCAGCACATCCAGCGCGTTCTGCGGCACGCGCGTCGGCTCCACGTCGCCCTCGCGCATCGCCTCGATGATCGCCGCCATTTCCAGCAGGTCATCGCGGAACGTCGGCACGAACACGCCCCGGCTCGATTCGCCTAACGAATGGCCGGCGCGCCCCACACGCTGCAATCCGGCCGACACCCGCTTGGGGCTCTGCAGCTGCAGCACCAGGTCCACCGACCCGATGTCGATGCCTAACTCCAGCGAGCTCGTCGTCACCAGCGCGCGGAGCTCACCCGCCTTGAGCGACCGCTCGAGTCCCAATCGCCGCTCGCGCGACAACGATCCGTGATACGGCCGCGCCAAGTCCTCCCCCGCCAGCGCATTGATCCGCGCCGCCATCCGCTCGGCCTGGCCGCGATTGTTCACGAAAACGAGCGTCGTGCGCGCGCCCCGAATCTGCGACACCGCCAGCTCCGCCACCTTGGACCACACACCGCCGGGCACCATCGTGCCCTCGGGCGCCGGTGACGCGATCTCCAATGCCATCCGCTTGACCAGCCCGCAGTCGATGATGCGCACCGGCCGGAATTCGGGCGCCGGCGACTCGCCGCGCGCCGCGCACCCGCCCAGATACCGCGCGATTTCGTCTAACGGACGCTGGGTGGCCGAGAGTCCGATGCGCTGGGGCGGCGTTTCGCACAGCGCCTCGAGGCGCTCCAGCGACAGGGCCAGATGCGCGCCGCGCTTCGAGCCCGCCACCGCGTGAATTTCATCGATGATCACCGCGCGCACCATCGAGAACATCCCGCGACCCTTCACCGCGGTCAGCATGATGTGCAGCGACTCCGGCGTCGTGATCAGCACGTGCGGTGCACGCCGAACCATGCTCGCCCGCGCGCTCGCCGGCGTGTCGCCCGTTCGCACCGCGACGCGAATGTCGGGAAACGACTGGCCACCCTCCTCGAACCGCCGCCGCAGCTCCGCCAACGGCATCTCGAGATTGCGATGGATGTCGTTGCTCAGCGCCTTGAGCGGCGAGATGTAGAGAATCTGGACTCCGTTAGGCAGCGGGGCGTCGAGGCCGCGCGCGATCAACCGGTCGATTTCCCACAGGAACGCCGCCAGTGTCTTGCCGGTCCCGGTGGGCGCCAGGATCAACGTGTGCTCGCCGCTCGCGATCGCCGGCCATCCAAGTCGTTGCGGCTCGCTCGGTCCGCCGAACGTGTCGCGAAACCACGCGCTCACGACCGGGTGGAACTTTCGCATGAGCGCGGCATCGCGCGACGAAGAGCGCCGGGGCATCTCCAAAATTATCGCGACACGCCGCAGGGCGGGGAAACCGGCCTTGCCACGGCGCGACGCCAGAGACATGCTCCCCGCCATGCGCAACGGACCACGGGGATGACGCAGGACTCGCCGATCGCGGTGGTGACCGGCATCGGCCGGACGGGACAGACCGGTGAGGTCATCGCCCGCGTTCTCGCCGAAACCGGCATGCGCATCGTCGCGATCGCTCGCAGCGGAGACGAGGCCAAAGCACGAGCGGACGACCTGCGCGCCGCCGGGCATGACGCGCAGTCGTTCGCGTGTGACCTGTCCGACGAATCACAGGTGGCCAACCTCGCACGCGACATCGCAAAGATCGCCGGTGCACCGCCGCGCATCGCCGCGCTCGTCAACATTGCCGGCGGCTTCGGCATGAGCGGCCCCGTAGCCGACAGCACGTTCGACGTGTGGCACACGCAGGTGTCGATCAACCTCATCACCGCTTACCTGGCCACGCGCGCGTTCTTGCCCATGTTGCGCGCGGCGCGCGGCGCCATAGTCTATTTCTCGTCGGCCGCGGCGCTCCCCGGCGCGAATGTGTCCCGCATGTGGGCCTATGCCGCGTCCAAGAGCGGCGTGATCGCGCTCATGCGAGCCGTCGCCGAAGAAGAACGCACGAGCGGGGTGCGTGCTAACGCACTGGCACCCACTGCCATTCGCACCGAGGCCAACCAGTCCAGCATGGGCGACAAGACGAAATACGTGGAGCGCGAGGACGTTGCCGCCGCCGTATCGTGGCTCTGTTCGGACGCCTCGCGTGCGGTCACCGGCCAGGTGATTCGACTCGGATGAGCTCCGACTCGTCGGACTCATCTGGCCCGCGATGCCCGCCTACCCGTACCTTAGAGCATGAGTCTCGCGGCGCGACGACGAATCACGACCCGCATCATCGCGCTCGACCGTTCGCTCGAAGCGTTGCCGCTCTTTCGTCTCAGCGACTCGGCCGACGACACGGCAATCGCCTACTCACCGCCGTCGGGCGGGCGCTGGCGCGTCCTCCCTCGGCCCGGCGACCGTCTGCCCGGGACGTTCGACCAGGACGTGTACATCGAGCTCTGGCATCGGTATCACGATTTGGGCGCGCCCGCCGATGGCGTGGTTCGCTTCACGCTGCACGCATTTCTGCGGTCGATCGGCCGGCGCGTCGACGGCCGCACGTACGAGCAGCTCAGATCCGCGCTCGCCCGCCTCAATCACACCACGCTCGAATCGCAGGGCGCCTACTTCGATGCCGCCGCCAAGAGCAGCGTCGAGAGCCGGTTCAACGTGCTGAGCGCCGTCTTCATCGAGCGTCGGCGCATGTTGGACCGCGATCAGCTCACGCTCTTTCCGTCCATCGCCGCGGCAGAGCCCGGCGAGGCGGTGGTCACGTTGGCAGCCGGCCCTCGCGCCAACATTGCAGCTGGACACGTCGTATCGCTCTCGGCACCGCACTATCAAGCGCTATCTTCCCCCGTCGCTCGACGGCTGTACAGACTCATGGAGGTGGCACGTGAGGAGGGCAATTTGACCTGGAGGGTTGGTCTGGCAGAGCTCGCCGAGCGCATTCCGCTTGCCCAACGGTACCCGTCTCACCTGCAGCGAGTGCTGCAACCGGCCCATGAGATGCTGTTGGCTGCTGGGCTACTCCGCGATGTCGCGGTGCGGCAGCACCGGCGCGAATGGTTTGTCGATTATGTTTTGTCGGCGCGGGCGACCTGATGCACGGCATCGATTGCCGTCACCACTCGTTTCCATCCTGACTCCCACGGAGAGCAACACATGGCGACCAAGCTGGAGAAGACGCTGAAGCGCGAGATCGAGATCGAGGGACAAGCGTACATGGTCGCGATCTCCCCCGAAGGCGTGAAAATCACCCAGAAGGGCTTTCGCAAAGGACCGGAGCTCACGTGGAAGCAGTTGCTCGCCACCGGCAGTGAGGACGGCGGTTCAGCAGGGGGAGCCCAGTTCGGCACGGCATGAGCGGTGCGGATGGGGGGAGGGGCGCGCGGAACACTTCGCGCCTTGAAGTCGTATCTTTTACAGCAGACGAGCCGGAGTTCCGGCGCGTCTTTCCCTCCACCGGGATGGTTCCATGACTCGTCGACTCCGGGCGACTGTCGTCGCCGGCGCCCTGCTCCTCCCCGTCGTCATCGGCGGGTTTTCGATCCGGGAGCATGTCGCGCACGATGGTGCCCGCGTGTTCGACCAGGTCATGTCGCTCGTGTCCGACCGGTTCGTCGACACCGTCGACGCGTCCGCGTTGTACGAGAAAGCCGCGCGCGGTTTGGTGACGCAGCTCCACGATCCCTACTCCGAGCTTTTCTCGCCAACTGAGCTCAAACGATTCTCGACGCAATCCACCGGTCGCTACGGCGGCATCGGAATGCAGATCGAGAATCAGGACGGCAACATCGTCGTCGTCCACGTTTTCTCGCACAGCCCCGCGCAGGCAGCCGGCGTACAAGACGGCGATCACATCGTCGGCATCGACACCGCGTCCACGCGCGGTTGGTCGTCGCAACAAGTCTCCGATGTGTTGATCGGCACAATCGGAACGCAAGTGAAAGTGCGTTTCTCGCGGCCCGGCGTTTCCGAGCCGATCGAGAACACGTTCACGCGCGCCGAGATCCACGTTCCCGCCGTGCCGTACTCGCTCATGTTGAGCGACAAGATCGCGTATATCCCGCTGCAAACCTTCAACGAGGACGCAGCGGACGAGCTCGACAACGCGGTCAACGGACTCGTGAAGCAGGGCGCCAAGTCGATCGTGCTCGACCTGCGCAACAACCCGGGCGGCATTCTCGATCAGGGCTTGCAGGTGGCCGATCTGTTCTTGAAGAGCGGCCAACAGATCGCGAGCGTCCGCATGCGCCAGGGTCAGCCACAGGTTTACACGGCGCACGATGACGAGCACGTGCAGAACATACCCCTCGTAGTTCTCGTAGACGGTTCCTCTGCATCGGCCGCCGAGATTGTCACTGGCGCCTTGCAGGATCACGATCGCGCGCTGGTGGTCGGCACCACGTCGTTCGGAAAGGGACTCGTGCAGACGGTCTTCCCGATCGATGGCGGTTGGGCGCTCAAAATCACCACCGGAAAGTGGTATACGCCGAGCGGTCGCTCCATTCAGAAAAATCGAAAGCCGGCGGACCCCGACGCGGTACAAGCGGACAACACGGAAATGCCGCCCGATTCTCTCGAGAAGGAATCGGTGAAGCAGACCCGGCCGACGTATCGCAGCGACGCGGGGCGCATCGTGTACGGTGGCGGCGGCATCACGCCCGACGTGATCGTTGCGGACGACACGATCTCCACGCCGGAGCAGACGTTCTTCAAGGCGATCGCGCCCAAGTATCCGGCGGTGCGCGGCGTTCTGTACACCTACGCGCTCGAGCTCAAGGGGAGCGTATCGCCCACGTTCACGGTAAAGCCGGAATGGCGCGACGAGTTGTATCGCCGGCTGCAGGCTGCCAAGATCACGGTGGATCGCGCGCAGTACAATGCGGCTACACCGTTGATCGATCGGTGGATCGGTGGACAGATCGCCGAGCTCGCGTTCGGAGATTCGACGGCCTTCCGTCGGCAGATTCCGGATGACTCGCAGTTGCAGCGCGCAATGGATCTGCTGCGAAAGGGCGCCACGCAGAAGGATCTCTTCTCCATGGCGCAAGCGAGCACGCCCGAGAAGCGGTAAGTTGGGGGCATGAGAGCCCCGCACGGAGTCGCCGCGGCCACGCTCGTGGCCGCGGTCGCATGTGGGCACCCCGCGCCCAGCGCGGCAATCGCGCCCGCACCCGCGGCGCTCGAACCGCATCTCGCCGACGTCCGCCAGCTCACGCACGGCGGTGCCAACGCCGAGGCGTATTTCAGCCATGACGGCAAGCGGCTGATCTTCCAGTCGACGCGCGACGGACGCAGCTGCGATCAGCAATACATCATGAACGTCGATGGCTCTGGAGTGCGCCGCGTGTCGACGGGCACCGGTAAGACGACGTGCGGCTACTTCTTCGCTTACGACAAGCGCATCTTCTTCGCGTCGACGCACGCCGCCGACACCGCGTGTCCTCCCAAACCGGACCCGTCCAAAGGATACGTCTGGGGCCTCGACCCGTTCGACATTTACACCGCGAACGCCGACGGCTCGCACCTCGAACGCCTAACGAACTACGGCGTCTACACGGCGGAGGGCACGTTGTCGCCCGATGGCCGCACGATCGTGTTCACGTCGCTCAAGGATGGGGATCTCGACCTGTACGCGATGGACGTGGACGGCACGCACGTGCGGCGCCTCACCGACACACCGGGCTACGACGGCGGCGCCTTCTTCTCGCCCGACGGCACCAAGATCGTCTATCGCGCCAATCACCCGACCGACTCGACGGAGCTCGCCGAGTATCGCGCGTTGCTCGCCCAACGGATCGTAAGGCCTAACAAGATGGAAATCTGGATCATGAACGCGGACGGGACCGACCAACACCAGATCACGCATCTGGGCGGAGCCAACTTCGCCCCGTATTTCACACCGGATGGGACGCGCATCATCTTCTCGTCCAACTACAAGGATCCCCATAGCGGGAATTTCGATCTGTATCTCGTCGACGCCGACGGTTCGGGCCTCGAGCAAATCACCACGGATCCGGGGTTCGATGGGTTTCCGCAATTCAGTCCCGACGGGCGATATTTGGTCTGGGCATCGAGCCGCAACGCGCCCGACCCGCACGAGACGAACGTGTTCATCGCCCGGTGGGCCGACGCCGCTCCCGCCCGCTGACCACCGCACCTTTCTGCCAGGTTTCGACCGGAGTGTTCGATGACCGCCATCGTGATCGCCCTCATCGTCCTGATCGGGTTGTACGGCGCCACGCGCGTGTTCCGCGTCGTTGGGCAAGCCGAGGTGATGGTGATCGAGCGGTTAGGCAGATTCAACCGCATCGCGCGCTCGGGCCTCAACATCCTGGTGCCGTTCGTCGAGCGGCCGCGCGCGATCGACGTGCGCTACGCGATGAGCGACCCGAGCGGCGCCAGACGGCTCGTCGCGGGATCCACCACGCGCATCGATCTCCGCGAGCAGGTGCTCAACTTCCCGAGCCAATCGGTGATCACGAAGGACAACGTGACCATCGACATCGATGCGGTGCTCTACTACCGCATCGCCGATCCGCAGAAGGCCACGTACGCGGTGCAGAATCTCCCGTTCGCGCTCGAGACGCTGACGCGCACGACGCTCCGCAACATCGTGGGTGAGATGGAGCTCGACAGCACGCTCGCCAGCCGCGATCAGATCAACAAGCGCATGCGCGAGATCATCGAAGAGGCGTCGATCGGGTGGGGCGTCGACGTCACGCGTGTGGAGCTGCAAGCCATCGAGCCGCCGCGTGACATCCAACAGTCGATGGAACTGCAGATGCGCGCCGAACGCGAGCGCCGCGCAGCGGTCACCAACGCCGAAGCATCGAAGCGCGCTGCCATCCTCGAGGCCGAGGGCGTCCAGCAGTCGCAAGTGAGCCGCGCCCAAGGCGAAATGGAAGCGGCAGTGCTCCGAGCGAAAGGCCAGGCGCAGGCTCGGTTAGCCATGGCCGACGCCGAAGCGCAAGCGATCCAGCGCATCAGCGCCGCGATGCCGGCCGCCGACGTCGCACTCTACCTGCTCGGACTCAAGTATCTCGAAGCGCTGCCCCAACTCACGCAGGGCAAAGGGTCGACCATTTTCCTGCCGGCCGAAGCGGCAGGTGTGATGGGTGCGTTAGGCGGACTCCGCGAGCTCATGGCGCGCACCGGAGTCGGCGAACGTGCCAGCAGCTCACCCGACACGGCAGCGCCCTCGCGTCCGGCGATCCCGTCGAGCACGGTACCCACGCCGCCACCCACCGCGCCGGCGGCGCCCACAGGGAAGTAAGCGTTGGCCAAAATCTCCCGCGATCGCGCCGAGCGAATCGCCAAAGCGCACGCGTGCGAGAACTGTGGCGAGTACAGCTACAAGAAGCTCACGATCAAACCGGCGAGTCCGGCATTGCGACAAGAGCTCGGCGAAGCCTGGCACGCGGTGAAGATCTGCGGCGTCTGCGGGATGCAACAAGAGCTCGGCATCGACGACGAAGGTGAGATCGTCTATGTGAGCTAGTGGCCGACGTATAACCGGCTAACTCGACCACACCGGATACGGCCGGTGGAACTTTCCGGCGTGTAGCATGTACCAAGCGGGTGATCGGCTCTCGGGCGGCGCGTATTCGCACCCGATCGACGCCGGACCCATCCCTCCCGTAGTCCGCAGCTCGCTCGCGCGACAACGTTCTCGCGGCGAAGAGCGTTTCTACTAGTGAGACGAGGAGGTGAACGGGTTGCCCAGGCGATCCGTGCTCGATCGGCGTCCGCCCCGGCCGACGGATGCCGCTGTGTGTCACTCTGGAGGACTTCAATGCGCAAGCCACGTCCGGCCACGTACAACCCCGCCCAAGCGCTTCAGCTCATCTCACACGATCGCAGCGGAATGCCGCTCAGTTGTCCGTCTTGCTCCGGCGACATCGTGCGTGATCCAGATTCCAGTCCTCCTCCTCCGCGCTCACACGTGACGCTGCGTTGCGCGAACTGCGGTCGCATCGCGCGCTACATCGCCGGCGCCGCTTAGCTCGCCCCGAAAGACTCTCGCGTCCGTCTTTCCGCGCCGCCGGCCAACGGCCGCGCTGATGATTCTCGACGTAATTCACGTCGCATCAATCCGATGCGTGGCCCGATTCATGAAGTATTGCGTATAGCCGCCGTGGCATCCGTAAAATCGGATGTTTAGATTGCGGCTCGTCCTCCGATCGCCGTTGGGCAGGCTCTGAAATCACGTGGTGGTTTCAGTCTCTCGAGCGGGATCACGCATCACAGTTTCGCCCCATACAGGGGGAGAGGTAAGGTACCATGTCTCGCATTACGGGCACCGTGAAGTGGTTCAACGACGCAAAAGGGTACGGCTTCATCTCGCGTGAGGGCGGCCCAGACGTCTTCGTCCATTTCAGCGCGATTCAAGGCAACGGCTTCAAGTCGCTCGCTGAAGGCGACCAAGTCGAATTCGAAATCGTGCAGGGCCAGAAGGGCCCGCAGGCATCTGAGGTGCAGAAGCTCTGATCCCGCTCCCAAGCGCCCCAACGCGAAAGCTCCGGCCGGATGGCCGGAGCTTTTCGTTTTGAATCCGTCTCGATTCGTTAGCACATCTTGTGCAACGAACACGGCGATGCTACGCATGACCGCGCACGCTCTTCCTGGTTGGAGATCGCATGCCCGCTCGCCGCTCACGCACGGTCCGCCCGCGACGCTCGGCGCCTCGTGCGCCACGAGGCAAGGCGAGTAGTGCGTCCATTCTCTCCGCACTCGAGACCATAGAGCACGACGGCGGCTCCGGATCGATCGACATCGCACCGGGCCGATCTCTCGAGGTATCGCACCTCGACAAAGTCTTCTTCGCCGACGTCGGCGTGACCAAGGGTGACGTGATGCGCTACTACACGCGCGTCGCCCCCTTCATGTTGCCCACCATCGCCGATCGGCCGCTCGTACTCAAGCGCACGCCCGATGGTGTCGGCGGCGAGCTGTTCTTTCAACAGAACGCTCCCGAGTCGGTGCCTGACGGCGTACGCGTCGAGAATGTCGCCGCGCAGGGCGAAGCGCAGCGCCGATTCGTGGGCGGCGATCTTCCGACCGTGCTGCACCTGGTCCAACTGGGCTGCATCTCGATCGATCCCTGGATGTCGCGTGTCGGTTCGCTCGACACGCCCGACTACGCGATCATCGATCTCGATCCCGGTCCGTCGGCGCCGTTCAAGCTCATCGTGCGCGTCGCGCGATGGCTCGAAGAAACGCTCTCGGACCTGGGTCTCCATTCCGTGCCCAAGACATCCGGCTCGCGCGGCATCCACATCGCGATCCCACTGCCGCGCTCGACATCGTTTCACGTCGCGATCGCTACGGCGCAGGCCGCCGCAGCGCGCGTGGTCGAACAGCACGCGCGACAGACGACGGTGGAGCGCGCTCTGGAGAACCGCCCGCGCGGTGCGGTGTATGTCGACTGCTTGCAAAATGCGCGCGGTAAGAGCGTGGCGTCGGCGTACTCGGTTCGCGCCAAACCCGATGCTACGGTATCAGCTCCGCTGAAATGGGATGAAGTCGACGATTCGCTCGATCCGCGCGAGTTCACGACGTCCACGATGCCGGACCGCCTCGATCGCGTGGGCGATCTCTGGCGCACCGGACTCAAGCAAGGCAATTCCGCGTCTGCCGTTCGCGACGCCTCCGTACCCGCGGACAAACGGCGGCGTACCACAGCCGGTATCCGCTAACGCGTTAGGCAGGCGATCCACCGCATCCTTTCCGTGATGGTCGAGTACCGTGTTCCTGTATCTGCGTGAGCTGCCTGGTGGCGGCGTGGTGACGATCGAAGCCACGAGCGGCGATGGGTCGGCCGTATCGTGCCGGCTCGCGGTCGAGCGGCGAAGCGACTCGCGCCGGCGCGAAGGCCATACGCCGCCTGTGATCGCTGAAATCAGCGCGCCCACCCAGTCGGCCGCGTTCCGCACGCTCTATGAGATTGCGGCGGACAACGTCGCCGTGGCGCGCGGCCTCCTCATCTGGCAGGCGCGGCGCCTCAAACGCGACACAGCGTCCGGCGCAGCCCCATGATGCGTCGAGTGGCGGCGCCCCAGCGGGACGCCGCCACTCTCCGTTAGATAATACCCTCTACCGCCGCGTCACTACACGCTGTCGTGGCCCCATCGCCGCGCGAGCCGTCGGAGCGGCCGGCATACTCCCACCCTCTGCCAGCCTGCGGAGCGCGTATTCATCTACCGCGTGAAGCGACCGCGCACGCACCGTTACGACCCGCGCCGGCCGGCGACACGATACCGCACACTCGAAACGCAGCACGAGGCATGCGCTCTCCTGTCCGGCCTCGCCGTCGTCCGACACGAGACGGGCGATGACGGTGACTTGCGAGCGGGCACCATCACGGAGCGTGATGTGGCGCGTCTCCAGTCCCACGGTGGACTCCTTTGTCCTTAAACACATTTTGCAACTAAAAGTTCACGAGCGACAATCGCGCGCCGGTCGCGATCCCGTCATGGTTCGGTCACGAGGACCAGCCTCAGGTCCCGCTCACTCCCTCGAACCGCACCCCGCGCCGGCTCCCGCGCCGCTTACGAGGTGCATACCGGAAAAGTTGTGCCGGACGACCGCGTCCCTCGCTGCGCCATTCGTCCGTCGGCTCGACCAACCATGACGCGTGGAGCGCCCGCCGGAAACTCGCCTTGTGCAGACGACGGCCGAGCAGCAGCTCGTAGATCTCCTGGAGCTGGCTCAGCGTGAACGTCGATGGCAGTAGCCGGAACGCGATCGGCGATTGATCCAGCCGCGCGCGCACCGCGTGCATGGCGCCATCCACGATCGCGCGTTGGCGCGGCGCGATCGGCGGCAGCTCATCCACAGGGAACCACGCCGCGTCGCCGCCGAGCGACGCGCTCGCGCCGGACGCCACGAGCGCCACGTACCCGATCGACACCGCTGCGTCCGATGGATGCCTCCGCCGGTCGCCGAAGGCGGCGACCTGCTCCAGCATCGCCGGCTGCGCGCCAAGTGTCGGACGCACCACGCGCGCGGCGGCTTCATCGATGGTTTCGTCGCTGCGCGGAGCGTCGTTCGGCAGCTCCCAGCGCTCCTTCGACCGCGAATCCCCGACGCGCACCAAGAGCACCGTAAGGCGTCGGCCATGCGGCGTGAGCGAAACGACATCCACTGAGAGCGCGGGGCGCCGCGCGGACACGCGGCCGGAAGCAGAGGCAGGGCGTTCAGGCATTGCATCGAATTAGTCACGAATTGTGACTAATGTCAAGGCCGCGAATTCGTAGCGCCTTGAGACTAAATTCCGCTAATCTTGATGGACGCGACGATACCGGCGCCCGAGCACAGCGTCAACCCGATCGCGTGCACGAACTACGGGGCGCCCGAAGAAACCGTTGCCGCCGTGAGCGCGGCGCGCACTAAACCGTCGCCGACCGTGGCCACCGGCGGAATGCTGATCGGCAAGTGGCCGCCGATCGGCGCCACGCCCACCAGCGCACGCGCCGCCGCGCGCTGCGACACCGGAGCGCCGCTCCACGCGATGAGATACGCCGGCACTTCGCTCACCTGTTGCAGCATGTATGGATTGCCGAGCGCCACGACGATCGGGTGCGCGCCGCGCTGCGCCAACGTACTCACGAACTCCAGAAATCCTTGCGGCGCCGAAAGGTCCGACACCGTCGATCCAGCCGCCAAATAGGAGCTCACAATCACGACATCGGCCGAGTCGGCCAACGCCAGAATGCGCCAATAGTCGGGCGCCGATTCATCGGCGCTCACGAACTCGCTTCGGAGCGACGGGAAGGTTCGACGGAGCTCGGCGTCGAACGTGACGCCGGCGCCCAGATCCGTGCGGTGCGCGTAGGTCACGGACAGCACCCGCGCCGCACGAGACAGTCGGCCTAACGGGACCTGGTTCAACGAGTCTTTCACCAACGTCACGGCTCGTTCGGCGATCTCCGCCGCCAGGGCCAGGTGCGCCGAATCGCCGACCACCGCCCGCGCGCTGTCCACGTCCGCCAGGCGGCGCCGCTCCAGGCCCAGTCGCCACTTGAGCGCCAGGATGCGGCGCGCCGACTCCGTGATTCGCGCTTCGTCGTACCGTTTTTGCTCGACGCCCTGCACGACCGCGTCGATGGCGTGAGGTACGTCCGCCGGCATGAGCAGCACATCGGCGCCCGCGGCCACCGCCCGTTGCATCGCCTCCGGCGCGCCGAAGAGATCGAGCACGCCGCGCATGTCCATCGCGTCGGTCACGATCAAGCCGTTGAAGTGCAGTTGGTCGCGCAGCAATCCGGTCAACACGAGCGGCGACAACGTGCCGGGCACGCCGCTCGAATCGAGCGACGGCATCGCGCCGTGGAAGGTCATGATGCCGCCCACGCCGGCGTCGATCGCCGCGCGGAAGGGCACCAGCTCCACCGTGTCGAGCCGCGCGCGCGACGCGTTCACGACCGGCAACGCGAGGTGCGAGTTGACTCCGGTATCGCCGTGTCCCGGAAAGTGCTTCCCCGTGGAGATCATGCCGCCCGCTTCGATGCCATGCAGATACGCCACGCCCATCGCCGCCACCGATTCCGGCCTTTCGCCGAACGACCGCACGTTGATCACGGGGTTCGCCGGATTGTTGTTGACGTCCAGCACCGGTGAAAAGTCGATCGTGATGCCGATCGCGCGGCCCTCCGCGGCCGTGGCGCGGCCTTGTTCCCGGGCGAGGGTGGTGTCGCCGGTCGCGCCTAACGCCATTTCCGGCGGGAATACGACGGCGCCGCCCAGGTCGATTGCGTTAGGCAGGAAGTAGCCGCCGCGCGCCCGGAAGCCGGCGCCGGCCTCGAGGTCCGCGCTCACCAGAAGCGGCAGATCGCTCATGGACTGGAGCGCGTTCAGCTTGGCCGCGATCTCGAGCGGCGAGCCCACCGACATGATCAAGCCGCCCACGTGATCGTCGCGCACCAAACCGCTCAATCGCCGCCATGCCGGCGCATCGGCCGCCACATAGTCGCCGTACAATTGCGGCCACACCATCTGCGCGACTTTGTCGCGCAGCGTCATGTGCGAGAGCGCGCAATTCACCCACCCATCAGATGTGGTCTGGGACGCGCACGTTCCGGCAATGGATTCACGAGGCGCGAGCGGCCCCGACGCAGGCTTTACGGTGGCGCACGCGGCGCACGCGACGAGCAGCAATGCCCACCACGAGCCCGGCCCGCGCATGCGGCTCACCAGGCGATGGTCCCTTGCTTGGTCGTGTCCACCGATTGCTGCGCGCCGCTCTTGAACAGGAATGCTTCCATGTTGCGCGTGAGGAACGTCCGCGCTTGCGGGTCCATGAGGTTCAACCCGTAGTGGTTGATGAGCATCGTCTGCTGCTTCAACCATTGCGCCCAGCATTCCGTGCAGATCTCCGCCTGAATGCGCGTGCCGATCGCACCCGGGAACGGTGGGCGCTCGAATCCCGCGCGCGTGGAGCCGCAGCGGGTGCATGTGATGTCCATTGATCAGTGCCTCGAGAGAGTCTGCGGAAAGATAGCGATCTTTTCCTGCCTGTTCCGAGACCCTCTCGAGGAGGTCGCGCCCCGCATCGGTGGCGCGGGAGACCTACGCCCGCGCGTACGTCACTTTCGCGAGGCCGAACAACTCGAGCACGCGAATGTACGCCCAGCCCACATCGAACTCGTACCACTTCGCCTTGAACTTGGCGGAATGCGGATCGGCGTGGTGGTTGTTGTGGAGCTCTTCGCCGCCCAGCCAGATGGCGATGGGCGAGATGTTCCGGCTCTCGTCCTTGACGTTGAAGTTCCGGTAACCCAACGCGTGACCAACGCCATTGATGATGCCCGCGGCCCAGAACGGGATCCACAGCATCTGGGCGCCCCACACAAGCGGTCCAATGAAAAAGCCGAAGAGATAGATGTCGATGCCCAACATCAGCACGATGCCCAACCAGGGCAGGCGGGCGAGGACGTAACGCTCGAGCCAATCGTTGGTCGTGCCCTTACCATACTTCTCGAGCATTCCGGGCTGCTTGATGGCCGTCCGATAGTAGAACGCGCCCTTGATGATGATGTTGCGCAGTCCCTCGAGCAGCGGACTGTGTGGATCGCCCTCTCGGTCCGCGAACGCGTGGTGCTTGCGGTGGCAAGCCACCCACTCCTTCGTCACGATCGACGTCGAGAGCCACAGCCAAATCCGCATCGGAACTTCGGCGATCTTGCTGAACGTCACCCCGCGATGCGTCTGCGAACGGTGCAAAAACAGCGTAACGCACACGTTCGTGATGTGACCGGCGAGGATGATGAACAGAACGGGCTTCCACCAATGGGAAGCCAGAGCCGCGAACCCTGGCATGCTTATCCGCACTCCTGCTGAGGAGTAGTGACGATGTCGCTCGTGCGACGGCGGGACGACCTGCACCCGGCCTGACATGAACTCGACGGGATCCGGGATTCCTGTATCAATCTAAGCATAGGGGCGCCCGCTGCCAACATTCGAAACAGGTGCCTCCTACCCGTCTTCAGTCGACTCGTGAGCACGCCACCGGTAACGACGCCCGGCTTGCCGTCGCGCTCGTTCCATCGTAGCGTCGAACGTGACAAAGAACCAGCGCCGCACGGCGCCGTCGCATGCGAGCGGCTCCAGTTCAGCCGAACGCGCGACCGCCGACGGAACAAAGCGCTTCGCCGAGCGACACGCCGCGCGCTTTACCGACGACTACTTCCGATCGTTCAGCAACATCCAGCTTCTCGTCTCGTCCATCGGACAGGGCACGTACCTGGGCGAATGTAACGCCGAGGACGATCGCGACTACGCCGAGGCAGCGTATTCTGCGCTCGCATCGGGGATATCGCTCATCGACACGGCCATCAACTATCGCTGCCAACGGTCCGAGCGTGCGGTTGGACGCGCACTTTCGCGTGCTGTTCGGGAAAACACGGTTGCAAGGGATGAGGTCGTCTTGTGCACGAAGGGTGGTTACATCCCACTCGACGACACGCCGCCGGCCACGCGCGAGGAATACCAGGCGTATGTCGAGCGCGAGTACATCGCGACCGGTCTCGCGCGGCCTGAAGACATTGTGGCCGGGGGTCACTGCATCGCCCCGGCGTTCCTCGAGGCGCAGATCGCGCGCAGCCGGGCGAACCTCGGCGTCGAGACCATCGACGTGTACTACGTGCACAATCCCGAGCAGCAACTCGACGCCGTGACGCCGGCCGAGCTCTCGGCGCGACTTCGATCGGCGTTCGAGATGCTGGAACGACAGTGCGACAGCGGTACGATCGCGGCCTACGGCTGCGCCACCTGGAACGGGCTGCGCGTGACGCCGGATACGCGCGGCCACGTCAGCCTCGCCGAGCTGGTGTCGCTCGCGCGCGATGTGTGCGGGGACAGGCACCATTTCACCGCGGTGCAGTTGCCGCTCAACCTCGCGTGCACGGAGGCCGTGCGGTTGCCGACCCAGCAGTTAGGCACGCACACCGTTCCGCTTCTGGAGGCGGCCGCGGAGCTGGGCGTCGCGGTCGTGGCCAGCGCCAGCCTCCTTCAAGGAAAGCTGGCCCGTGATCTTCCCTCCACGGTACACGATGCCCTGCCCGGATTCTCGACCGATGCCCAACGGGCGATCGCGTTCGTCCGCTCGCTGCCCATGGTCACCGCGGCGCTCGTCGGAATGAAATCCGTTCGCCACCTGCACGAGAACCTCGCCGCCGCGCGGCGTGGATAGACCGCCGTCGCCCGACCCGGGCGCTCCGGACGGAGTCGCGTCCGATACGTCGAGCCATCGCGCCAACGGCCGCTACCGGAATCCGTGGCCTAACGCAACGCCGCCGACCTTCCGCGATGTGATCGCGTGGCGCCGCACGCACACCACGGTACCGCGGCCGCGGCCCGTGCTCCCGGCGCCGGTGCCGTCGGCGATCGCTTATCCGCGCGCGGCATCCGGGACGCTGTCGGCCACGTGGGTCGGCCACTCGACCGTGTTGCTCCAGGTGGGAGCGCTCAACGTGCTCACCGACCCGATCTGGAGCGACCGCGCCTCGCCCATGCAATGGGCCGGGCCCAGACGCCTAACGAAGCCCGGCGTCGCGCTCGACGCGCTGCCGCCCCTCGACGCCGTGCTCCTCTCGCACAACCACTACGATCATCTCGACGCCCGCACCGTTCGCTCCCTCGTCCAGCGGCATCCGTCGGCGCGCTGGTTTGCGCCACTCGGCGTGGCGCGATACGTTAGGCAGTGGGGCGCGCGCACGGTGATCGAGTTGGACTGGTGGAATGCCGTCGATTTCGATGGGCTCCGCGTGGCCTGCACGCCGGCACAGCACGCGAGCGGGCGCACGCCGTTCGATCGCATGCGAACGCTCTGGTGCGGTTGGGCGCTCCGTTCCGGACCACACGCCATCTTCTTCGCGGGCGACACAGCCTACCATCCCGAGTTCGCCGAGATCGTGCGGCGCTACGGCCCGTTCGATCTGTGCATCCTTCCCATCGGCGCCTACGAGCCGCGCTGGTTCATGCGGCCGGTGCACGTGAATCCGGAGGAAGCCGTGCAAATCTGCGCCGACTTGGCCGGCGCGCATCCCGGCCATGCGCCGCCCGTCGCGCTCGCCGTCCATTGGGGCGCGTTCTCGCTCGCCGACGAGCCGATGGACGAGCCGCCCCGGCGCGCGCGAGCGGCCTGGGGCGACATGGGGATGGATCCCGACCGTCTCTGGATCCTGTCGTTAGGCGAAACGCGGCGCGTTTCGCCTAACGACAGCTGAGCGGGCTACTTCTCGATCGCGACCGGCGCGACGAGCACGTGCAGATTGTGGTTGATGCGGAGTCCGGCCACCCCCTCCGTCGGCAGTTTGCTCCGCGGCACCGCGTCCACAAGCTTGTCGTTCACGAGAAAGTGCGCCGTGTCCTTCGCGAAATGCACCTTGAGCGTGTACGTCGCTTTGCCGGACGCGTCTTCCTTCGGCACGTTCGGGTTCGCGGTCCAATCCACCACCGAGGTCGTCTTCGCGCCGTCGCGACGCTTGATGAGGAACTCGCCCGTGCCGCGCACGAGGAAGTAACCGTACGTCTGCTGCGCGCGGTCATCCAGGTGCTGCCCGCCAAAGAAGATGCCGTACGCTTCAGGATGCTTGGGCTTCTCGAGTTGATCGATTTCCGCCGTTACCTGATACACGCCCGAGCCCGAGTCCTTCGCCGCATAGAGGATGTGCGCCGGTCCGGTCTCCACGTCCCATTTTCCGCCATTCGCGGTGTACTTCGCGCTCGCTATGCTCGCATCGGCATGGTCCGTCATCGCCTGGAACCCCGCCGGTATGCCCGTTCCGGGCGCGGCCTTGTCCGAATCCGTCATACCCGCCATTCCCTTCGACGTGTCTGGCGCCGCCGCCGACGGTGCGCTGGCTGAATCGCCGCCGGTCTTGCTGGCATCGCTGGTCTTCGCGCACGCCGTTGCCAAGAACGCGAGCGCGGTCAGAGTCCAAGTGGTGGTACGCACTGCTCCTCGCTGTCTGAAGTGAACGTTCGTCTGCCAATATACGGCCGCGCGTGCGTGCCGTCAGCCCGTTGATGCGGCCCCATCTTCGATGCATGCTGCGCGTATGACGCAGCACGCGCCGTCTCCGCGGCGCATCCGCATGTCGGACGGCGAATGGTGGACGGTCGAGTTCCAGCATGAACGCGCGCAGCTCACGCGACGGGGCACCGAACGTGAGCGGCGCCTCTTCGTGTTCTTCCGCGACGATCGCGGCCATCTGCGACGCGCGGTGGTCCCCGAAGACGCCAAGACGCTCGCGACCGACGACGACCTGTGCCGTGCCTGGGAGACCGCCGACCGATTGCACGCCGGCGCATGACGCCGGATGGACTCCGTTAGGACTGGATCGGTGCGCCGCTCGGCGCGCGCAGGTGGTCCGTCATCCACGACGCGACGAGCTCGCCCACGCGCTCGCGTGCGTAGTCGACCGTGATCACGTGGCCGCTGCCGCTCACCCATTCCAGCCGTTTGACCGGCGCGCCGATCGCCGCGAACGTGTCCTCGGCGGCTTTCACCGTTAGGCGATTGTCTTCGCGAGACTGGACGTACAACGTCGGCGCGTGCACGCGGCCGAGCGCCGCGCGGGCCGCCGCCGCCAGCGCGTCGAGCTCGGCGAGGAGGCGCGGCGTCGAGGCGCCGTAACCGAGCGATCGCGCGCGTTCCTCCGGATCGAGAATCGATCGCGGATTGCCCACACCGCGCCCGAAATACGGCATCACGATACCCGCCGCCGGCGCCGCGCGCGCGAACCATCGCAGGCTGCGCGGCGTCTCGATGTACGGCGCCAAGAGCGCCAGCGCCGCCACCTGCGTCTGGTCCGCCGCGACGAGCACGGCCAGCGCACCGCCCATGGACAACCCCACCACGCCCACGCGCTCGTATCGCGCCGACACGTTCGCGTACGCGTCACGCGCCGCGTTCAACCACGCGCCGTGCGCCGACGAGCGGAACGCCTCCAGCGTGCGCCCGTGACCGGGCAATAGCGGCGCGTAAACCGAGAATCCGCGCGCGTGCAGGTCGGCTGCGAGAAAGCGCAGCGTGTCGGGAGAATCGCCGAACCCATGGATGAGGAGGACCGCCTCGCGCGAGCCGGACACGAGCAGCTCGATTGGTCCGGCGCCCGGTACGATCCCGTCGGCGCCCACCGGAAGACGCGACGCAACCGTGCGCTCGACACGCCGCCGGGACGCGGCACGCGTTACGGCGGCAAGGACCACGATCGCCAGCAAGACGTACGGGATCACTCCCGGGCGTCCGCCCCGCTTGCCGCGCGTTCGTCGTAAAGAGTGATCGACGGATGCGCAGCGGCGCCCTGCCGCGCCATGCGCCCAACGAGCCCGTCCAGGTCCGCGATCACCAGGCCGTTGCCGGCACGCTGGATGAGGCCCTCCGCGGACAGCCTGCCTAACACCAGCGAAATGGACTCGCGCGTCGCGCCCACCAATTCGCCTAACAGGCGACGCGACACCACCACGCTCTCCTGCGGCGCGACATCGCCCGGCACCTCGCGGCTCTGTGCCATCCGCACCAGCGCCGCCACCAGCCGCTGCTCCACCGTCAGCGTCGCGTACTGTCCGAATTTGTCGAGGATCTCGGTCCGCTCCGCCATGAGCTGGCGGACTAACGCCAGGGCGTGCGTGGGCTGCTCCCGCATCAGCGCGCTGAATCGCGCCGTGCTCAGGTGCAACGTCTCTGTCTCATCCTCGGCGCGCGCCTGGCTGGCATAGCGCGCCTCGGTTTCCAATCCCTCGCCCCCGAACGTTTCGCCCGGTGTGGCGACCCATGGGACAAAGCTCCGACCGGACGCAACAGGATTCCGAAGCGCGACCTGCCCGCGAACGACGATGAATACGCCGTCCGCAACCGCGCCTTGTTCGTAGATTGCGAATCCAGCGGGCCAAAACGTGCGGGCCCCATACTTCGCAATCGACTCCCGTTGCTCGCGTGACAATCGTGTGATTTCTTTCATGTGCGCAGCCGCTGCATCGCAGACAACCTGGACTCTGAGGTCGCGCTCCACACCCGACAATGGTACCGCTACGTCGGCAGAGCGCACTTTCGCGTCACAGGTCAGCAATGAATGGGCCGCGACCGGTTCTAGCGAACTGAACGCGCGAATATTAGACATACCTAATTCCCGTCGAATGTCTCGCTAATGTCGCGTCGCCCAACGTCAGAAGCCAGTCCGACATCAGTTGTGATTCTCGGTGCAGACGCGGTGCTCGCGGCGCTCCCTGCGACATCCGTCCAGTTGGCGCACGCATGTCAGGCACTCGGGTACGACATGGCGTTTCCGGCCACGTGGGGCGACGAGATCGTTGCCGACGGGTGCCTGCGACACCTCGCGACCACCGAGAAAGATCCCGCCATCCTCGCCGCGTGCCCGCACGTCATCGATCGCCTAACGCGAGTGGGAGGCGAGCTGGTTCCGCAAATGATCGTGCTCGCGGCGCCGCCCGTGGCCGCCGCGCGATATCTGCGCGCGGCGTTCGCCCAACGCACGGTGCACATCACGTACATCGGATCGTGTCCGTCCGCCGACGATCCGAGCATCGACGCCCGCCTCGAGCCGGGCGCGTTCCTCGATGCGTTGGCCGAGCGCGGCATTGTGCTCGCCCAGCTTCCCGAGTTCTTCGAGTCCGTGTTGCCTCCGGACCGGCGACGATACCGGTCGCTACCCGGCGGCGCGCCGTCGGCCGAGCAACTCGCAGCCGACGATCCGCGCCGCGCGCTCGTCGAGCTCGAGGGCGAGGACTTCCTGGTCGAGTTGGCGCAACGACTGGTCACGCGACAACACGCGTTGATCGACGTCTCGATCGCCGCCGGTTGCGCATGCGCCGGCACCGTGCGCGGCGCGCGCGCGACGCTGGTCGCACTCGAGCCGCCGCGCGCCCACGGACCCGTGGTCGATCCGCACATCAGCATCGATCTCGCGCCGGGCGATTCGACAGAGCGTGCCGTTGCCGAGGCGCACGCGGCGAGCGTCGCCCACGAATCGGCACCGCCGGCGCCTAACGCAGCGCACGCGGTCCGCGCACCGGCTCCGCCGGCGGTCCGGCGCGGCGCGGCCGTACCCGTTCCGCGCGCCTTCGCCGCACACCGCGCGCTCGCCAGGCGACGCGAGCGCGCGCTCGACGTGCACACGCCCACCACATACTCCACGCGGCCGCGCCCCAAAGCGCCGCCGCCCGGACCGGTCATTCCGCTCGCAACCGAGCGGCCGGCGTTCCCGCCGGCGCCGCACGCACCGCCGCCGCCGCCGCCGCCCAAGATGCGCTCGGCGCCGTCCGACCGCCCGCCCGTCGCACCCACGAACTGCTGAGAACTGCTGAGAACTGCTGAGAACTGCTGAGAACTGCTGAGAACTGCTGAGAACTGCTGACGCGCCGCCCGCGGGCGGCGCATCCCGTTTCGCCTAACGCTGGGCCGGCCGCCCCGTCACCGCCGCGCTCGCATCCTCGATCGCGTGTGTCGCCGCGTCGAAGCGCGTCGCCAGGTCCGCGATCTCGCGCGTCGCCAGATCGTGGTCGCCCGAACGAATGGCTTCGTTCACCGACGGAAACACCATGTTGGCGTAACCGTTGTCCTCATCCGCAGCGTAAATCACGTTGCGGAACCACGCGCGCGTGCGGAGCCCCGCCGGCCGCGTGAACGCGCGCTCCACCTTCAACAGCGCTGCGTTAGTACGCGCATCCACGTCGCGCGACGGCGCGCCGTGCGCCAACACCGAATCGCGGGCCGCGTTGAACGCCGTGGCTGCGCGCTCCATGCGATCGATGGCGGCCGCCAGCCCCGTCGTGTCGATGCTCCAACCCTTCGCTTTCGCTGCTTCATCCACCTTTGGAATGTACGTGCGCATGGTCCGCGCGTACTCCACGTAGTCGTACGGCAGAACGTCCGCGTCCGCGAATCGCTCGATCATCGCGGCGCCGACGCGCGCCGCCGCCGCATGATACGCGAACGTCGGATCGCCGAACTTCGCCATCCAGTGATACGAGTCGTAGAGCGAGTGATACACACCACCCGTGCCGCCGAAGCCCCACTCGGCGATCGGAATGCCGAAGTGATTGTAGAAGCCAGCGAAGTCGCTCCCGCCGCCTGGATCGCCCATGCGCGGCTGCGCCGTGTCGGCCACATTCGATCGCTTGCGCCACACGTCGTAGATCGTGCCGCTGCCGCTCGGATCGGAAATGTGATTCACCACGTCGCGCAGCGTCGAGCGCAGCGATGGCGAGCCGCCGCCGGAGAATGCCGACCCCTGTGCCGCGACATCTTGATTGAAGTATGCGACGGCGCCGTGGAGCAACCGCAGCGAGTCGTCTTCGACGTACTCTGTCGAGCCTAACAGACCCCACTCCTCCGCGTCCCACGTCGCGAACACGATCGTGCGCTTGGGCCGGTAGCCCGCGCGCACCGCCTCGGCCACCGCACGCGCGGCCTCCATGACGCTCACCGTGCCGCTCACGTTGTCCGCGGCGCCCGGGCCCCACGCATCGCGATGTCCGCCGACCATCACGATCTCGTCCGGAAACTCGCTCCCGCGCACCATGCCGAACGTGTCCCAGATCGTCTTGATCGCCGCCGTCGCCGTGTCACTGCGTACGATGAGATGCGCCGACACGGGCCCGGGCCCCGCGTGATAGCGGAACGGCAAACCGCCTTGCCAGCTCTGCGGTATGTCCTTCCCGCGCAGCCCCTCGAGCAGCTTCGAGGCGTTGCCGTACGACATCGGGATCACCGGAATGTGCGAAATCTCGATCGAATCGAGCGGCACGCGATGCACGCCCGGTTTGCTCGCATAGCCTGGCGTCGTCGGATCGCCGTCGGGGTTGAGCACGCTGCCGCGCTGCACACCGTTCTCGCTGCGCATGGGTCCCAGCGGATACACGTCGCCACGGGTGAACCCATCGTCCGCCGGATCGCTGTAAATGATGAGCCCTACCGCGCCGTTCTTCTCGGCTTCGCGCGCTTTGATCCCGCGATACGAGCGTCCGTACCGCGCGATCGCGATCTTCCCCTTCACCGATACGCCTAACGAATCGAGCTCCGCGTAGTCCTCGATGAGTCCGTAGTTCACGTACACGACTTGGGCCGAGACATCACCCGTGCCGCTGTATCCGTTGGCAATCACCGGCTCCTTCACCGTCCACGATGTCGTATCCTCGAGCACCGGACCCTCGGCTAACCGGAGCGGCAGCGTGTCCGGCGCAATCCGCCACGCTTCCATGAGCGTGGTGTATGGCATCCACACGTCGTAGGCGCGAACGCTGGTTTCCAATCCCCAGCGCTTCATCGCATCGACCACGAAATCGCGCGTGCGCGCATCGGCCGGCGTCCCGGCGATGTGCACGTCGCTCGACAGCGTGCGTGAATCGGCGCGGGCCTGTGCGCCGTCCGGGCGCGCCGTCGTGCTGGCTTCGAGCGCGCGCTCGTGTTGCGCGTCGGCGGCGGCGTATCCTGGCAACGCCGTTTGTTGGCCGGAGACTGTTCCGGCACACATGACGAGCGCACTCGTCGCGATCGCGATCTGAAGACGCATCATTTTCACGTTCAGTGGATGTGAAAACCGTGGGCGATGAATGGCTTTGGACCGGCTACGCGCGCCGAGCGAGCAACGTTGCCGCTGACCACGTGACTGCCGCTAGCCGTGCGCCAGGAACGCGTCGCGAGCACCGGTCACCACGAACTGCACGGCCACGGCGGCGAGCATGAGCCCCATGATGCGCGTCATCACGCGGATCCCAGTCTGTCCCATGAGCAGCACCAACCGTTCGCCTAACCGAAGCGCGCCCCACGACAGCGCGGCGGTCAACACCACCGACGCGTACACGACGATCCCTTCCGGCACCGTGCGCGCTTGGCTCGCGAGAACCATCACGGTCGAGATCGCCCCGGGCCCGGCGAGCATCGGCATCGCCAACGGCGTCAGCGCCACGTCGTCCTTCTCCTCGCCCTCGGCGATCTCGGTGCTGCTCTCCTGCGTGCTCCTTTGGCCGCGCAGCATGTCCATCGCGACGTACCACAAAATGAGCCCGCCGGCAATGCGAAACGCGGGAAGCGTGATGCCGAACAGCCGGAAGATCAAACGCCCCGCGATCCCGAACACGATCATGAGCACGGCCGCCGCAATGCACGCCCGAGCCGCGGTCTTGCGTCGCTGCGCCGGTGTTTCGTTCCGTGTGATCACCAAATACGTCGGGATCACCGCGATCGGATCGACGATGAACAACACCGACGTGAACGTGATCAGCGCGAATTGTAGGAAATCACTCACAAGCAGTCGCGCGGGGCAGGGATGATCTAACGCCCAAGGGAACGGCGGAATTTAATCATCCGGCCGCCGTCGGCCATAGCCGCTTCGCGTTCAGCTCTGCTCGAGCTCTTCGAGTACGGCGAGCAACGCGCGCCTCAGACGTTCTTCCCGCATCGGACCCGCGGTCACGGTGGCGCTCAAATGCGAGAGCTGCGCCAGCATCTCCCGCTCGACGAACGCCGCGGGCTCACGCACGCCGAGTGCCTCGAGCGAATGCAGCGCGACGGTGCGCAGCAACTTTCGCGTGTCGCGGGACAACCCGGCCAAGGCTTTCACATCGGGTGGCTCCGGCACGGGCGTCGGATGCCTGCGACGCGCCGGCGCCGAGCGCATTGCCGAAACCGGCGCGAGCGTCACCACGAAGGAACCGGGCGTGTGCTCGCCGATGGCCTGCACGACGCCGCGCCGCTTCAACGTGCGCAGCAGATCGAGCACCGATTGGCGCACCACGGACACCCCCGCGATGCTCGCGTTCCCGCGCCCTGTGATGACGAGCACGTCGCCCGCGCGCTCGACCTGCTTCTGTCTGAGCCACGACTCGGC
>JANWIK010000164.1 GCA_025449955.1 Gemmatimonadaceae bacterium | reverse complement strand
GTTGACCGGACTAACGGCCAGTTCGCATTCGACCCCGCGACCATCAGTGCCCAACGCGGCGACACCGTGCGGTTCATTCAGCAGAGCTCGGCGCCGCACAATGTGTCGTTCCGCACACACCCCAAAGACGCCAAGCTCGGAGACGCTGCCGTCGGACCGTACCTGCTCGACAGTGGTAAGACGTACGACCTGGTCATCGACGCGCGCTTTTCGGAAGGAACGTACACGTTCGCGTGCGACCCGCACGAGTCGGTCGGCATGCGAGGCACGCTCACCGTCGGATCCCACAACTAGCCGGACCACTTCCTCGCGCACGGCGCGAGGACATCCACAGGAGGACTTCATGCTCGCGTCCCCGGCTATTCGCGGCGCGCGGTGCGCAGTTGTCGGATCCCTGAGTGCAGTGCTCATCGTGCTAACGACATGGCCTGCAATGGCCGAGCCGGTCACGCGCGCTGGAGCGGATTCGACGGACCCGTTCAGCTACATTCACGCCGACCGGATGAACCTGCCCGCCGGCGCGTATCGCGCTGCGTACGCGCACAGGATTCCGAGCTTCTCGCGGCAGACGAAGCTTCCCTGTAGCGCGTGCCACTACGGATTCCCACAGCTCACACCGTTCGGGCGGCTGTTCAAGCTCAACGGCTACACGCTCACGGCACTGCCGACGATCGTCGGAGGCGATTCGGCGCGTCGAACGCTCGAGCTGGCCCCAATTCCGCCGGCGTCGGCGATGGTCATCACCTCGCTGACGCACCTCAAGACGGCACTCCCAGGTACACAGAACGACGCCACGGCATTTCCCGAGCAGTTGAGCCTGTTTCTCGGTGGACAGGTCACGCCGAAAGTCGGTGCATTCACGCAGCTCACGTACGCCGCCGATGCAGGGTCCGTCGCGATCGACAACACGGAGTTTCGATTCGCCGACCGCGGCACGGTGGGCGGGAAGCAGCTGATCTACGGACTGACGCTGAACAACAACCCGAGCATGCAGGACCTCTGGAACACGACGCCGGCGTGGGGATTCCCATTCGTCGCGTCGAGCGTCGCGCCGTCGCCTGCCGCGGCGACGCAGATCGAGGGAGCATTCGCCCAACAGGTGGTCGGACTCGGTGCGTACGCGATGTGGGATCAGACGCTGTACGCGGAAGTGACGACCTACCGCTCGGCCCAACAGGGCGTCGCTCCGCCGCCGGGGCCGACGACATCGAACGCGAATCGGGGTGTGATTCCGTACTGGCGGGTTGCCGTGCAGCGAACGTTTGGACCCAACTACCTGATGGTGGGAACGTACGGGCTCGCCGCCACGCTGTATCCGACCGGCGTCAGCCAATTCACCAATCGGTTCACCGACGTCGGCATCGATGCGCAGTACGAGCGAACGTTAGGCACCGGCGTGTTGATTGCTCGGACGACGTATCTGCACGAGCGCCAGTCGCTCGCCGGTCTGATCGAAACGGCCGGCGACGCGTCCGCGCCGAACCCGACCGATGCGCTCAACGAGCTCCGGATCAACGCGTCCTACATCCCGACGCCCCGGTTCACTTTCACGGCGGGCTACTTCACCACCACCGGGACTCGAGATACTGCCCTCTTCGCGCCCGCGACCGTGACCGGCAGCGCGACTGGATCGCCGAACAGCAACGGCGCCATCGGCGAAGTCGACTTCAATGCGTGGTTGAACACGCGTCTCGGTGCACAATACATCCTCTACAACCATTTCAATGGCGCATCGCGCGCATATGATGGGTCGTCCCGCAATGCGTCGGGCAATAACACGCTGTACCTCTTCCTCTGGGTCGCATTCTGATCGGTGCGGGTTTGCCGATGCACGCCGGGCCGCTCACGTTCGAGTGGCCCGGTGTTCGTGCGAGCGCGCCTTCCTAGATCCCCGACAGGATGGCGGCGGTGCGTTGCGCGGACTCCCCGATGGCTCCGGCCCGACGCGCACGAGGAGGCGATACACTGCGTTAGGCGCGAGATGCCCGTGGACTCGATGGTCTCAAGATTCGCGGATCGGCTGGCGAAGTCTGTCAGGGACCGAGAGGCGCAGCGTCTGAGATTACCCGACAGACTGCAGGCCGCAGCTGCCGTAGTGTTGGGCCAACATCTACGGAACGGGTGGGATCATGTCCGGTATATTGTTGGCTACGCATGGCGGCGCGAGCGCCGACGGCGCGACTCGCGTCGCTGCGCGTCTTGCTTGCCGCTTGGGCGTTCGCCTGCATACGATCGCAGTGTTTCAGCCGGCCGCATTCATCGGCGACGGCTTCGGCGCTACGTACGTGTCGGCGCCGGCAGACATCGAGGACACACAGGCCGCGCTGTTGGAATCGGTCAGCGATCAATTAGGCCGCTGCGGCGTGCACGACTGCGTGCCGGAGTTCCGAATCGGTGTGACGACATCCGAGGTCGCGAGCGCCGCCCGTACGTTGGGCGGCGATCTCATCGTTGTTGGCTTGGGCTCGCATCATGTGATCGATCGCGCGCTCGGCGACGAGACGGCACTGTATCTCGCGCAGATGGCCGCGACGCCGGTGTTGGCGGTCCCGGCCAATACCGCGAATATCCCGCACCGGGCCGTAGTCGCGGTCGACTTCAGTCCGACCAGCGTCCTCGCGGCCCGCACGGTTGCGCGGTGGCTGGAACCGGGCGATGTGCTGCACGTCGTGCATGTTTCAGCAGCCGAGCATGACGCCCATCACGGACATTTGGCCGAGCGCGACGAGTCCGGTAACGCGCGACTCGGTGAAATCGCGTCGTACGTTCGTTCCGGGTCGCAAGGCGAGATCGACACCGTTCAGCTGTCGGGCGAGCCGGCGCGCGCGGTGCTCGACTATGCTCGAGCAATTGATGCCGATGTCATCGCACTCGGGAGCCACGGCTACGGGATCTGGAAGCGGATGATGCTTGGCAGCGTCGCGTCGAAGATCATTCGTCTTTCGCCGCGGGCGGTGCTGGTGGCGCCGATCGGCTGTCTCTCGCGCATCGCCGCCGACGGGGTGCGCTCGCACGCCGTCGCGCCCGCCGCGGCGCCTAACGGTCAGGCACCAGCGGCACGTTGGGCATGCGGTGCGTGATGTGCGCGGTCGCGGCCGCGGGATCGCCGAGCATGCGCTCGCGCGCCGATCGTTGTCATGGCACACGGCGCCGAGTAGCGCATAGCCCTCACGTGGAACCGTCGGCCAACCGTCGAGTCATCGGCTTCGAGCGCTGCGCGGCGTCCGAGATTCCACGCCGTTAGGCGAAGGTTTGCGCCGGCTGCTGTGGTGCGCCACCGGTGGACGGTGCGTCCGTCTCGATGAGATTCGAGAGGCCCATGAATCCAATCAACGAGCGTGCGACACGTTCGATCTCGATAGACTGGTCGCGACGCGCGACCCGACCAGCGAGCGTGACCCAGCCGTCTTGGACCGTGACGTGAACCGCGCCCACGGGGATGTGCAGGTCGTTCGTCACGGTTCGAAGCAGTCCTCCAGCCATGTCGCTGTCCGACGGATGAAACCCGGCTGGCACGCGAACCCTGACTTCGTCGGCCACCGCGTTCACGCCACTCGAACGCAACGTGACATTGAGTGCCTCGCATTTCTCGGCGTACGTCCAGACGTAGCCGCTGAGCGTCACCACACCGTCGCGAACCGAGACGGCGACCTCGCCGGGAACGAGCGTCGAGTCGTGTGCCAGCGCGTCCAACACTTCGCGCTGCAGTTGTCGATCCTCAGTTGACGTAGACATCTCCGTGTCTCCTGTGATGAGAGTCAGGTGTTCAGGCGCCCGCTCGTAGGTGATCGGCCCAAGTGCGCACCAAAGATCGGCACTCAAAGGCCCTGCTGCTGTCGGGCGATGACTGCGTGGCCGTCAGGTATTTCCGGATTTCGACGCTTGAGCCGTGGGTGCCGCGCTCGGTAGCGGAACGCCGGACATCACGTGCCGATGTCGCCTGACAGACATAGCCGACCGGCAGGCTACCTTCGATCGAAGAAGCTCACTCTTCGCTCTCGAGGCGGTATGTACAGCCGAATCCTGGTCCCGCTCGACGGCTCGACGAACGCGGAGCACGCCCTGCCGGCAGCCATCGCGATCTCTCGGCGTGCGAACGCAGCGATCCATCCCGTGCCAGTGCACGAACCGAGTCCGTCGGCAATCGTGACGCGCGGGCGAGCCGACGAGGCGACGCGCCGGGAAGAGCGCGAGTACTTGCATACGGTAGCCGCGCGCTCGATCGCGTGTGGCGCACGTGCGGTCGACATCGCGCTCACGGACGGATGGGCGCCTGCAGCCATCGAGCGTGAGATCGCAAGAGCGGGAGCCGATCTCGCCCACGGCGTGGTGTTCCACAACATTCTCGTCGCCATGGAGGATGCGGACGCCGACGCCGACGTCGCCGAACAGGCGGCACGACTCGGTGCGTTAGGCGGCGCACGCGATACGTTGCTCCGCGTGGTGCGGCCGGCGCTGGTGCCGATCCATCCTTATGCGTATGCCGCACCGGCGACCGCGATCGTCGATGCCGCCGACGCCACGGTGGATCTCGTGGCCATGTCCAGCCGGGGCTGCGAGATGTCCCGACTCATTGCCGGGAGCGTGGACAAAGAAGTGATCTGCGAGTCCGCGCTCCCGATTCTGATGTGCCACACATCGACGGTCGAAGAGCGGGCGCTGTGACATGACCGCGTCGACGCCAGTGGAGGTCGCGCGCTATCGGGCCAACCGGCAAGCGGAGATCGATAGCGCGGCATTGTATCGCGCCCTCTCCAAAGTCGAATCGGACACGAGACTCGCCGGCGTATTCGCTCGCATGGCCGAAAAGGAGACGGCGCACGCCGCCTTCTGGGAGCGGCTGATAACCGAATCGGGACGGTTGGAACCGACCCCGCGACCGACGTGGCGCACGCGAACGCTGATCGCGTTGGCAAAGCGATTCGGTGCTCGCGTCGTCTTGCCGACGATCCTCGAGCACGAGCGATCCGACAGCAGCAACTACGTGGACCAAGCCGAGTCGCGCGGTTCGTCGCTCCCGGCCGATGAGCGGTCACACGAGCGTCTCCTCGGCGCGATGGCCGCGACGTCTTCCAGCGGCATCGAGGGGACGATGATCGCGCGTCTGGAAGGACGCCACCGAACTGTGGGCGGGAATGCGTTGAGGGCCGCCGTGCTCGGTGCGAACGACGGACTTGTTTCGAACCTGAGTCTCGTCATGGGTGTTGCCGGCGCTGCCGCATCCGACCGCGCCCTGTTAGTCACCGGCCTTGCCGGTCTGCTCGCCGGCGCGGGCTCCATGGCCATGGGTGAATGGCTCTCGGTGCAGAGCGCTCGCGAGCTGCATCAACGCCAGATCGACATCGAGACGGCCGAGCTCGCGGCGGCGCCGGCCGAGGAAGCGCAGGAGTTGGCACTGATCTATCAGGCGAAGGGCCTGTCCGAAGAGCAGGCTCGTTCGCTGGCGGAGCGCCTGATTGCGAAGCCGGAGACGGCGCGCGAGACGCTCGTTCGCGAAGAGTTGGGCATCGATCCCGCGGATTTGGGTGGCTCCGCGTGGCAGGCAGCGGGCACGTCCGCCATCCTCTTTTCGCTCGGCGCAATCGTGCCCGTCTTCCCGTTCTTTTTCCTGTCGGCGAGTGGCGCGGTCATCACCAGCCTCGCTTGCAGTGCCGCCGCGCTCTTTCTCATCGGCGCCGGAATCACGCTCCTGACCGGCCGAAGCGTATGGTACTCCGGCGCCAGGCAACTCGCCTTCGGCATCGTCGCCGCCGGACTAACCTACAGCGTTGGGCGCCTGCTCGGCGCGCAGATTTCCGGATGAATCAGCCGTCTCAGCCGTCCCTCCGCAACACTACGGTCGCGCACACACGAGGGCGGCAGGCTCGGGCAGCGATGCGGCGAATTCATCCGCAAACCGCGTGACTTGATCCCAATTCGTGAGCTCATGGTCGCGCGATGTATCCGTTGGGCCGCCGGACCGGCGGCTGATCGCCTCGAGCAGCATCCGCGTGAACGCGCCGTATTTTCGGGAACGCCATCGCGCCCCCGATCGGCGCCGTGAGGCGCGGGTGCCAGCCCGTCTTCGTTAGGAACGCGACGAGAACGCGTCGCGCGTTAGACTGATCGCGGTCGCTCGACCCTGCGGCCGAGGCACCGACGGAAAAGAACGCCGACGGCATGCGATTGAGCGCGTCGCGGCGCTGCCTGACGAACCGCTCGAGATACCGCTGGTGACGTCCCGCAATGACCGACCGGCCGATGATGACGCCGTCGTAAGGCGACAGCGAGAAATCGGCCGGCAAGGAATCGGCGCGCAGGATCGGGACCGTGTGACCTTCGGCCGCGAGAACGTCTGTCATCCGCTCGGCGATCTTCGTCGTTTGTCCGTAGCGGGTGCCGTAGACGATGGCAATCTGATGCGGAGACATCTTTCCTCCAGGATACGGTTGCAAGCTTTGCGGCTGGCGTCCAAGGTGTCTCACCACTGCTCGGCCCACAGTCAGGTGAATCCGAGCGCGCGCGATCGGCAGGCAGGGAAACGCGCCGCCTAACGAAACGACACCGATGATCGACCACGTGAGCGGACGGCTCGCCAGGCCCGGCGGCTCAGCGTTAGGCGGCGGCTCGCGACGGTACATGAAGACGTACCGCAGTGAAGCCTGCTACCGTCGTTCCGCCCGCGTCTCCGCCGAGCCGATCGGTCTGACGAAAACGGAGCACGGCGCGCGGCGCAGCAGCGCCGTCGTCACGCTCCCGATCATCACGCGGTCGGCCATGCTGTGCTGCTGGCGTGCGATGGCCAGAGCCGCCGCGCCCGAACGCTGCGCAAACGCAATGAGCTCGGCAGAGACCACCCCGCGAAGCGTGACGGTTTCGACCGATGCGCCTGGAGGCACGGCGAGCGTCTCGCAGAGGTGCTGAAAGGCGCCGGCAACTCCTTCGCGTCGGATCACTCTCGTCGTCTCGTCGTGCTCGGCGATGGCAGCGTCGAACTCCGACTCCACGTATGCGAGAATGAACTTCGCGCACCCGCGGAACAGCGCGCATGCGGCCCGCGCCGCGTCGCTACTGGCGCGACTGAAGTCTGTCGCGACGATCACCGTGCGCGGCATTCCATGGAGTGTGTCGCTGACGGCCAGAACCGGCACCGAGACGCGTCGAACCACGCGGAGCGTCGTGTCGTCGTGGACGAAGCGCTCGATCGCGCCATGACGACCGAGTCCCATAATGATGAGATCCGCTCCGATCTGGCGCGCGCGATCGACGATGCTTTCTCCCGGAGTGCCTAACGGAACATCGATGCTCCACCCGCCCGCGTACCCCGTGTGCTCGGCCAGGTGCTTGCGAAGCGCCGTCTGGCGGCGGTGTTGCTCAGCGCGAAGGGCCGGTGCCTGCTCGATGGGATTCTCCATCGCCGGGAACAGGACGCCGCTGAGACTTGGGTTCACGACGCTCACGGCTTCGAGCTGTGCGGCATGCGCCGTCGCAATCGCGACGGCGGTGTCAATTGTCGCCTCGGCGCTTTCACCCGGCTCGGCGATCGCCACGAGCACGCGGCGGATGTCGCCGATAGCGGCGGAGTCCACGGAAGCGTCGCCTTGAGTGTGTTTCGCGGATTTCGTTCGCTCGGTCGTCGACATGCCGCCTCCGATTGATTGCCAGTGGCATAGTCATGGTACGATGGCAGCGCGCGCCGGTCTGTCGGGCAAACTGCGGAAAGTCGACGACATTCTGTCGGGAGATTGCCGACAGCACGCGGGATGGACGCCCGCTATCGTGTCTCGAGGAGACGAACTGGGTCAACATGGAGCCTGAGGGGGAGCGATGGGAGACAACACTTCGCCAACGTTTACCTGGTTAGATCGCGCCGAAAGTGAGGCGATTCTGTCGCGGCATCACGTCGGGCGGATTGCCTACAGCTTTCACGACCGGATCGACATCGAGCCGATCCACTATGTGTACGAGGATGGATGGGTCTATGGACGCACGTCGCCTGGAGCCAAGCTGGCGACGCTCACGCATCATCGTTGGGCCGCGTTCGAGGTCGACGAGGTGGATGGCCCGTTCGACTGGCGGAGCGTGGTGGTGCACGGCGCGGTGTATCCGCTGACGTCGGACGGGTCGAGCGCGTCGGAGTCCGATACCACGCACGCTCTGAGGTTGCTGCGCCGATTTTTCCCGTCGACGTTGACGCCGAATGACCCGACGCCGTTCCGAACCGTGCTGTTCCGGCTCGCGGCGGCGGAGATCACCGGGCGCCGCGCGACGACATCCGATGCCGTGCAGGCATCGAAGTCCGCTCCGGGCGACTGGAGCGTTCCGTCCGCCGATCGGTGAGCGCCAAGGCCTTACGCATCGTTAGGCGGGCGCTGCGCTGGCCGCTGGCCGCAAAGCTCTCGGGTGCCAACGCGGTGTTGCTGCTCGCGGCCGTCGGTGCGTTCTGGGCTGTGCAACGGGGCTCCCACCTGGTGTCGGCGCTGGCCGTCGCAGCGGTCGCACTGTGCGGCGGCGTTGCGCTGAACGTGGCTCTCGTGACGATCGCGCTTCGTCCACTGCACGAGTTGGAGATGACGGCGCAGCGCGTGTGGCGCGGCGAGCTCGACGCACGCGTGCGCAGGTCGCCGGTGGCGGATGGGGCGCTCGAGCGCGTGAGTCAGGCGTTCAATCTGTTGCTCGACAGCGTGCTCGCCGACCGGACGCGAATCCGTGCGTTGGCCGCGCAGGTGATCGAGACCGGGGATCGTGAACGCGCCGCGTTGGCGCGCGAGCTTCACGACTCGACGGCACAGTCGATCGCGGGCATCTCGTATCAGTTGATCGCCGCGGAGCAGATGAGCCGCGACCCGGTGCTCACGGCGCAACTGGCCGAGGTCCGCGTTGCGACTAACGCAATCCTGGAGGAGGTGCGCCTGCTCTCGCAGAGTGTGTATCCCCGCATCCTCGACGACCTGGGTCTCGTGAGCGCGCTACGCGATCTGGCACGCCGCCTTGGGAAGGGGAAGGAACCGCCCATTTTGGTCGAGGTGGCGCCGGCAGCCGATCGTGCGGCCCAACGACTGACGGCGGATCGGGCGGCAGTCCTGTATCGGGTTGCGCGCGAGGCGGTGGGAAATGCGCTTCGTCACGCGCGCCCGGACCAGATCACGATTCGTCTCGACGCTACCGTAGGGCGAATTACGCTTCGCGTGGAGGACGACGGTGCCGGCTTCACTCCCGCCGCGGACGGGTTCCCCAAGGGCACGGGCTTGTTCGGCATGCGCGAACGCGTCAGTTTGGTGGATGGCCGCTTCGACGTGTCGTCGTGCCTCGACGGCGGGACGATAGTTACCGCCTCAATTCCCGTTACCGCGCCAGACCGTTCCTCGCTGCACGCTTCCTCTCGAGAGTGACGTTGATGACCGTCGACACGATTCGGGTGGTACTGGCCGATGATCACGCCGTCGTGCGCGCCGGCCTCAAAGCTGTGTTAGGCACGGCACCCGACATCCAGGTCATCGGCGAGGGCAGCACCGGCCGCGAAGCGGTCGCGCTCGCGGAGCGTCTCAAGCCGGATGTGCTCATCACCGACCTGACGATGCCGGATCTCGACGGAGTCGGCGTGATCAAGGAGATCGTCGCAAAAGGCTTGCCCTCGCGCGTCCTGGTGCTGACGATGCACACGGAGGAGGAATACCTGGTTCCTCTGCTCGAGGCCGGCGCGTCGGGCTACCTCGTGAAGAGCGTGGCCGACCGCGAGCTGGTTGCCGCCGTGCGCTCGGTGGCACACGGGGACACCTATGTCCAACCGTCCGCCGCGCGCACGTTGGCGCGGGAGCTCACGCGAAAAGACTCCGCCAAGCCCGACCGCGAGCGCTTCGACCATCTCACACCGCGAGAGCGTGATGTGCTGCGGCTCGTGGCGCAGGGGTACAGCGCGCCGGAGATCGGCACTCGACTTGGTATCAGCCCGAAAACCGTGGATACGTACAAGCAACGCATTGAAGAGAAGCTCGGCCTGGGTCATCGCGCCGACTACGTACAGTTCGCGCTCAAGCTCGGGCTCCTCGGCGAGGTCTAACTCGGTTAGGGTACGACGTCGTCATGCCTCTCATCGCCAACCGCTCGGTCATCGCGGCGCTGTGGGCCGCGCTTGCCGCGGCGCTCGGTGCGTTGGGCGTCGCTCTTGCCGCGCTGTGGCGTAGCCCAGGGCCACGCGCGGCGTCGTTGGTCATTGCGGTGCTCCTGCTGTGCATCGCGGCTGCGCTCGGGTACGCGATCGCGCGCGAGCGCACCGTCAACATGCGTGTTCGCCACCTCCAGGATGTCGAGCACGATCTCCGCGCGTCGGAAGCGAAGTTTGCGGGCATTTTGGATATCGCGGCCGACGCCATCATCACGGTCGACGTTGCCCAACGCATCGCGCACTTCAACCAGGGCGCGGAACGAATCTTCGGCTACGCGGCACGCGACGTGATCGGCCGACCGCTGGAGATGCTCATCCCGTCGCGGTATCGCGTCGCGCATGGCGGCCACATGGAGCGCTTTGCGGCGGCGGCGCACGCGTCACGTCGCATGGGCGAGCGGCGCGAAATCTTCGGCTTGCGAAACGGCGATGTGGAGTTCCCGGCGGAAGCATCGATCTCCAAGCTTCCGACGCCGGCCGGCTGGCTGTTCACCGTGGTGCTCCGCGACATCACCGACCGCGTGCGGATCGAGCGCCAGCAGCGATTTCTCGCCGCCGTCGGCGAGCAACTGGCGGTCTCACTCGACTACGAGGCCACCGTGCGCACCGTGGCGAACCTCGCGGTGCCCGAGCTTGCCGATGCGTGCGTGCTCGATCTGCTGGACGGCGACCAACTGACGCGCCGCGTCGTGAGCACGTGTGGTCCCGAGCGCGTGCGCGAGCCGCTCGCCGCGTTGGCCGAGGCGGGCCCGATCGGACCGGACTCGCCATCGCGCGTGATCGACGTGCTGCGCACGCGCCAGGCCGACCTCGTGCCGGTGGTGACGGACGAATGGCTCGAGGCGCATACCGACGATCGGCCTAACGTTTCGGCGGCGTGGCGTGCGCTAGGCGCGCGCTCGCTCATGATCGTGCCGCTGTTGGCGCGCGAGCGGGCGTTCGGCGCGATCACGCTGGTCGCGACGACGCGCGAGCGACCCTACGAGACGGCGGACCTGGTGTTCGCGGAGGAAATCGCCCGCCGATTCGCGCTGGCGTTGGAGAACGCCCGTCTGTATCACGCGGCACGGACCGCGACGCGGGCCCGTGACGAGGTTCTCGGCGTCGTGTCTCACGATCTGCAAAATCCGCTGAGCGCGATCACGATGGGGGTGCACGTCCTGACGGAGCAACCGCCGGCGGATGTCGACGGACGGCGCCAACTCCTGCGCATGATTTCGGAATCCGCTGCCTGGATGCAGCGCCTGATTCGCGATCTGCTCGACATGTCGGCGCTCGAGGCGGGCCGGCTCTCGGTGGAGCGCCGGCCCGAGCGCGCGCATGCCATCGTAGCGTCAGCCGTGCGGATGCTGGAGAGTGCCGTGGCCGAGCGCGGGGTGGCGCTCGAGATCTCTGTGCCTAACGATCTGCCCGTCATCGACGTGGATGCGGCGCGTATCGAGCAAGTGCTCGTGAATCTCCTCGGGAATGCCATCAAGTTCACCGCATCGGGAGGGCGCATCGTGGTGCGCGCGTCCGCCGGCCCCGAGGCCGTCGAGCTCTCAGTAGCCGACTGCGGCATTGGCATTCCGCTCGAGGAGCAGGCGCACGTGTTCGAGCGGTATTATCGCGCACGGCACACCACGCGGCGCCGTGGCGCGGGGCTTGGGCTCGCGATCGCGAAGGGCATCATCGAACAGCACGGAGGGCGCATCTGGCTCCAGAGCACGGTGGGCGAGGGTAGCGTGTTCTCCTTCACGCTCCCGCTCGCCCACGCTACCGCCGCGAGTGTGCGCTGAGCCTCAGTGCGCCATCGTCACGTATTGCTTGGGAGCCCCCACCCGGATCATTCCGACGGCACCCTTGTCCGCATCGGCGAAGCTGTGGGTGACGAACGCGTAGATGCCTTCACCGCTCTCGTTCGCCTTGAACGTGGTTTCGAAGACCACGCCGCCGCCCGCTGGAACGGGATACGTCTGCACGCTCCGTAAGGCATGGACCGGATCGCCGTCCGGGTACACGCGATCGAAGATCGCTCCGACGATATGGAAGTCGCTGTCGAGGTTCGGGCCCGCGTTGACGACGAAGAACCGCACGCGATCGCCCACGTCGACCTCGAGCGGATTCGCCTTGTACTGGAACGCCCGTCCGTTGAACACGACGTAGGCCGCGTCTTTCTTCGTTGCATCCGCGAATGCAGGTTGCGCGTCGTGGGCGTTCGAAGCAGGCCGTGCATAGAATTCGCTCTGGACGAGGATGAATTCCTTGTCCGCGGTCGTCCCCCACCCGCCCTTCGGATCGACGATCATCGCGAAGTACATCCCCTGCATGAGGTGCATGAGCACCGGCGGCGTCCCGCAGTGGACGAGGAACGCGCCCGGATCGCGCGCCACGAACGCGAATTGAATGGAATCGCGAGGCATGATCATGCGATAGGCGATGTTGGCCGGAATGCGCGCGGCGTGAAAGTCGATCGAGTGGGGCATGGCGGCTTCGTTCACCACGTTGATGCGCACCGAGTCCCCTTGACGAACGCGGAGCACGGGACCCGGGACCGTCCCACCGAAGGTCCACGCCTCGTAGCCGACGCTGTCCGCGATGCGGATGGTCGCGTCCTTGATCGGAATCCGGAATTCTTTGATGTGTGCCGGTCCGGCGGGCGGCAGGCTCGCGTCGTATGCGGGCGTCGTTAGGCGGACGGCCTTGTCGAAATCGACCCGTGTGACCGTGCCGGCGCTCGTTGGGCGGTCCACTGCGGCGACGGTGGCGACCACGGCAGCGGCGAGAGCAGCTGTACCCAGGGCGAACTTCACGAACGGCATCGCGTCCTCCAGAAAAGGTCCGGTCCTGCGAGTCTCCTGGAGTTTCGCTTCCGTCGGCGGGCGTAGCAGTCGGGCGAAGCCTGATGTTAGGCAGG
>JANWIK010000163.1 GCA_025449955.1 Gemmatimonadaceae bacterium | reverse complement strand
TCCCAGATAGAGGAACGTCGCCGACACGGTCAGGTACGTGAGAATGGCGAACACGTCCCAGACTAACGGACTCTTGAACTGCGGCCAGATGAGGCGCCAGTTCGGGTACGGAATCAACCAGAAGAACTTCCACGGCCGTCCCAAGTGTAAAATCGGGAACAATCCGGCCGTCATGATCGCGAACACCGTCATCGCTTCGGCGCACCGGTAAATCGTGGTGCGGAACCCGGCGCGGAAGAGATACAAGATCGCGGAGATCAGCGTCCCGGCGTGTCCGATACCGACCCAGAACACGAAGGTGACGATGTAGACGCCCCACATGACCGGTGGCGAATAGCCGGCCACGCCCAGGCCCATGTAGACCTGCCACATCCAGGCGCCGAGTCCAATGAGGAGGCACGCCACCGCCACCAGGAGCCCGGCGAGCCAGGCCTTGGTCGGATTCAGCGTGCGGCGGATCTCGTCGGTGACCTGTCCGTAGCTCTGGACGGACGGAAGCTGAATGTTGGCTTCCGGTACGTTAGGCCCGTCTTCCACCCGCGGTCGTGCGACTGTCGCCATATCCTAGGCTCCCGCCGGCGCGGTGGAACCGGGCGCCGGGTGATTGACCTTCTTCAGATAGACCACGGCCGGGAACGTGTTGAGCTGCTCCTGGAACACGTGATAGCCGCGGCGGTCCTGTGCTAACGACGCCACGGTCCATTGATCGTCGGCGGCGTCGCCGAACGTGATCGCCTTGGACGGACACGCCTGCGCGCACGAGGTCGTGAATTCGTCTGGCCTAACCTCGCGATTCTCCGCCTTCGAGCGATGCTCGGCCTCGCGAATGCGCTGCACGCAGAACGTGCACTTCTCCATCACGCCTTTGCCGCGTACCGTGACATCCGGATTGAGCTGCCAGTTCATCTTTTCGGGCCACGCGTACTGCGGCCGGTGCGGCTCACCATAGCCGAACCAGTTGAAGTAGCGGACCTTGTACGGACAGTTGTTGGAGCAGTAGCGGGTGCCCACACAGCGATTGTAGACCTGCACGTTCAAGCCGTCCGGCGAGTGATACGTCGCGTACACCGGACACACCGGCTCGCACGGCGCGTTGCCGCAGTGCTGGCACAGCATCGGGACGAAGCGCGCTTCGAACTCGCCCCCGTCTTCACCGCCCTCCCAATAGCGCTCGAGACGAATCCAATTCATCTCGCGGCCCTTGAGGATGTTGCCGCCGGGTACGCCGTGCAGGAACGCGGTGTGAACCTGCTGGTACGGCGCGCCCACGATCGGGATGTTGTTCTCGGCGTAGCACGCGGTGACGCACGCCTGGCATCCCGTGCACCGCGCGAGGTCGATCGTCATCGCCCACCGGCGCTTCGCCATCTGGCTCCAGTGCTTGGGGTCGTACATCCCCATCTCTTTCACCTGGAGCGATGATTGAATGGCGCCCTGCGCATCGGCGGCCGTGGGGGAGCGCAGTCCCGGCAGATAGTCGTGCGACGCATCGCCCGGCATCTTCTCGCGCTGCTCTTCCTTGGGCGGCGCCTTGAGCTCGTCCACGCTCATCGCGAGCGCGATGCCGCGATTGTACTGGCGCGACGAGCCTTCGACGGTCACCACCTGCGTGAACCGGCCCGTTTTCCCGACGGACACCTTGGTGGATGCCCAACGGAAGCCGCCCGAGGCGGCATCGTAGCTCGCGGGGAGCAGGTCGCCGGCGTTGGACCCCACGTGCGCCGCGTAGCGGCCGTACGCCGTGTGGCCCTGGCCGAACGCGATCGCCACCGTCTCGGCCTGGATCCCCATGAACACGTAGGCCGGCAGCTCGAGGGCTCCGTTAGGCGACTCGATGCGCAGGATGTCGCCCGAATCGATGCCCAACTTGGCCGCCGTCTGCTCGTTGATCTCGACCCACGATTGCCAGAAGATCTTGGTGACCGGGTCCGGGAATTCCTGCAGCCACGGCTTGTTGGCGCCGCTGCCGTCGCCTAACGACGCCGACGGGTACACCACCAGGAAAAAGTCCCCGCTGCCCGCCGCCGCAGTCGCCGCCGGCGCCGCGGCGCGCGCGGGCGCGGCGCGATGCGGCAGCGTCCCCGAGCCCACGCCCTTCTGCAGCGCCGCGGTGAAGGCCGCCGTGCCGCCCGGGTAGTGCTCGATCAACCACCGCATGTAGTTCGGCGCGGCGAGCTGCGCCGCCGCCTTCGCATTCGACTTGGCCGCATCCAACAGCACGTCGGCCGTCTGCCGCGTGTCGAACACCGGATCCATGCCCGGCTGCTGCAGCGTGATCACGTCCGGCAGCGGCTGCGCATCGCCCCACGATTCGATGGGATGGTGATCCGGCAGCAGCAAATCGCAGAGCTCCGTCGTCTCGTCTGGATAGCACGAGAAGCTCACCTTGAACGGCACCTTGGCGAACGCCTCGGCCACCTTCGCCGACTTGGGACTCGTGAACACCGGGTTCACGCCGCGCCACATCGCGATCGGCACGTCGCCGGCGCGCATGCGCTCGATCGCCGCCGCGACATCGGCGTCGGACGAAATCCCGTCCAGACTCGACACCGGCCGCGACGACAGCACGGTGACGCCCACGTTGCCTAACGACTTGTTCCACTCGTCGACCGCGTGCACCAACTCGGTGCCGCCGCCGTTCATGCCGCTCGCGAGCAGCAGGCTCGGCTTCGCGTTCTGGATTTCCTGTTGCAGCGCCTGGAGGACCGTCTGCGGAACGCCGCTCGCTTGCGTCGCGTCGGCCAGCGATCCCGAGCCGCGCAGCGCGTTCACGATCGCCATCTCGCTGCCGGGCCGGCACCCGATCCACGTATCCGCGTTGCAGCCGGTGAGCGAGCGCCGCGGACCGACGTACACGAAGCGCGGCGCACCAGTGAGTTTCGCCCGCGCGTCGGCAAAGTCGAGCTGCTGCGGAACGCTCGCGCCCCACGTGTCGAGGAAGTCGGCGCCGAACGACACGATCAACGTCGCCGCGCCGAACGCGAGCGATGGCCACGCGACGCCGTACGACTGACGATTCGCGTCGATCGCGCCATGATCGGCCAGCGCGTCGTGGCTCAAATGCGGCGGCATCCCGTACGCCGCCAGCCATTGATCGAGAAAGGCCGGGAAGCTGCCCGACTCGTGCTTGTTGATGAACACGGCCTTCGACGCCGCACCCGACGACTGCGCGGCCGCGAGCTTCTCCGTTAGGACCTTGAGCGCCTCGTCCCACGTGGACGGAACGAGCGCATTGCCCTTCCGAATGCGCGGGCCCTTGTACCGATCGGGATTGTACAGGCCCTGCACCGCTGCCTGTCCGCGCGCGCACAGTGCGCCGCGATTCAGCGGGTGATCCGGATTGCCCTCGAGCTTGAACGTCCGGCCATCACGCGTCTCCATCAACACGCCGCACGACGCCGAGCATTCGCGGCAGGTGGACGCATAATAGTTCGAGACCATCGGGACGGTCTCGTCCGGATTGTTCAAGTACGGAATCAGCTTGTCGACACGATCGGTACTGCAGCCGATCGCCGCAGTCGCGGCGCCCGTCGCGCCGAGGATCTTCAGGAACTCGCGCCGGCGGACGCCGGATGGCGTAGACGTCTCGGTCATCAGGCAGTCTCAGTAGTGACAGACACTGCAGTCGAAACGCGCTTTCCAGAGCGGATTCACGTTTCCGACGTGACAGTTGATGCACCATCCCATGTTGAGCGGCGCGTACTGGTACACGCGACTCATCTGCTGCACTTGGCCGTGGCACGTCTGACACGTCACGCCGGCGTTGATGTGCGGCATGTGCGCAAAGTTCACGTAGTCCGGCACGTAGTGCACGCGGACCCACGGAATCGCCTGCTTCTTGTTCCAGTAGTCCTGCAGCTTCTGGATTTCCGCGCTCTTCCGCGCCGGCTTGCCGTTCTCAGCGGGACGATTGGGACCCACAACCAAATGGCATCCCATACAAGTGCTCATTGCGGGGAAGCCGGGGTCGGGCGATTTGTTGGCGGAGAAGTGGCAGTAGAGACAGTTCATGCCGAGCGTCTGCACGTGTGTCGGGTGCGGAAACGCGATCGGTTGAACGGGAGCGCGACCCTGCGGCGAGGAGCCTGCGCTGTATCCCCACGAGCCGCGATCGGTGATGACGGTATCGGGTCCCTGTGTGGCACCCGTGTAGGCGGATAACAGCACGGCGATCGTGCCCAGAGCAACCAGCCCCGGGATGACCGCCCACTTCCTCCTTGAAGTCATCGCGACCTGAAGATGTGGAGGGCGGATAGTCACCCAATTTGTGAACATTTTCACAAATCAAGCAGAACGCGCGGGAATCTGCGCCGCGTCACCTAGCGGCGCAAGAGGCGAGCGCAATTCGTCCGGAAGTAGTTCGAGATTCGCGCGCGGTGTCTGCGCAAGACGGAGCGGCCATCCACTGCCGAACACGAACCGCGCGTGACCGATCGTGCGTAACACGTGCGCGAGCTCATCCTCGGGCGGACCCCAAATCCACGAGATATCCCACCACACGCGTGCGCGCTCATCGGGCGTGAGTCCCCAGTGCACTTCCTCGATGAGCGCGCGTCCCGCCGCCGTCACGAGCAATCGCACCCGCGGACCGGCGCGTGCTAACGCACGAATCGTCGCCGCCGGCAAATCGGACGCCGAATCCATCCAGTGTCGCTGCCGAAGATCCTCGAATCGCGTCGTGAGCACGAGCGGAACCCCCGACTCGCCGCACGCGAGTACGAGCTCCGACATCGCGGGATGGTGCGAGCCGAATCCCCACTGCTGCGGATAGGCGCGCACCGCGACCGCGCCGCGATCGAGCACCTCACTCAGCGCGCGCTCCCATCGCGGCCAGTCGGGACGAATCGCGGGCACCGCCGCGAGTCGGCCGGCATGCGCCGACAACGCGGCGAACAGCACCTCGTTCCCCGCCCCGGGATCGCGATGAAACGCGGAGGGCAAATGCCCAACCCACGCCGAGTCGATCCCTTCGCGATCGAGCACGCGTACGAGCACATCCGGATCCGGATGCGGAACGTGCCGAAACGGATACGCGCCGATGAACGTGTTGGCGTCGATCATCGCGCCGATACCGCCGCGACCTTGCCGTCGCGTTCGAGTGCGGGGATGCCGGGCAATGTGCCGGGCGGGAAGATGCGCGCCGCGTTGCGCCAGCGAACATCACGCATCGCATCCGCATTGAGACGCGGCTCCGCGAATTCCAGCGCGCGCAATTTGGCGAGACCGGTCTCCATCGTAATGTCGCTGCCCCACAGCAGTCGCCGCGCGCCCACCGCGCGTACCGCGTCGTCGAGCATGCCGCGATCGACGCCGCTGCCCGACAGATCGAGATACACGTTCGGAATGTCCGCGACCGCCGCGAAGGTGTGTCGATAGTCGCCGCCGCCGCCGATGTGCGCGAGGATGAACGACACGCGCGGATGGCGCAGCGCCAGGCGGACCAAATCCGCGCCGTCCGAAATTTCCTGACCCGGCCAGTCGCGTGTGCGGTGCTGCCAGATGTGATGGAGGATCGGAAAGTGGCGGCGCTCGGCGGCGGCCGCTATGGGGTCGAGCAGCGGATCGTCCGCGCGCCGGCTGGCCGCGAGCTTGACGCCCACCGCGCCGCGTTCGCCGCATCGGGCGATTTCCTCGAGCGCGTGCGCGGTGTCGTTGGGGTTCACCGTGGCGTACGTGCGCACCCGCTCCGGATCGCGATCCTGGATCGCCAGCATCTCGTCGTTGCCTAACGTGACGTCGGCGGGCGACGGGAAATACGTGGGCGACGTATGCCCCCAGGTGCCGAGGATCGAGGCGATGTGGACGGTGATGCCGATGCGCGCACCCGCGCGCATGCGCGCGCGGTTCGGCGTCTCCCAATCGCGCCGCCCGCCGCGCGCGTGCAAGAAGTGCGCGTGGACGTCGACGAGCGGCTCCGTGCCGGCCAGCGGCGCCGGCTCAGGCACGCGACGCCTCTCTGCCTAACGCTGTCAACGCGTGCCGCGCCGCGGCTTCCATCCGCGCGATGGCCGTCGCATCGTGCGCCAGCGACGCGAAGTTGTAGGCGCCCCGCTTGAACAGCACCCGTTCGCCTAACGCCAGCTCCACGAAGCGCGACAGCCGCCGGTCGTCGCCGAGGTCCAGCAGCCACATCGGCGCGATCCCGCGCACGTGGACGCCCGCGACTCCCGACGCCTCGATCGCCCGCTCGACCGCGCGGCGCATCGCGTCGCCGCGTTCCCAGAGCGTGGCGCACACATCGCTCGCCGCGTGCGCGTCGAGCACGGCGCGCGCCGCGGCAAGGGCCGCCGACTCGCCGGCAAGCGTCGACGAGATCCACGTGCTGCGCGCCGCGCGCATCACACGCTCGCGTCCAACTACCGCCGACAGCGGAAAGCCGTTCGCGAGCGCCTTGCCGAACACCGCCAGATCCGTGTCCACGCCGGCGTATTCCTGGAATCCGCCCGTGCGCAATCGGAATCCCGTTTTCATCTCGTCGAGGATCAGCACCGCGCCTAACGCATCGCACTGGCGGCGCGCTTCGGCCAGCCACTCCGGCGACGGCAGGCGCTCGATGACCGGCTCGATGAGGATCGCCGCCAACCGGTCGCCGGCCGCGCGCGCCGCTTGGGCCAGCGCCTCGACGTCGTCGAACGGGACCGCGCGGAAATCCTCGTGCGCACCAGCCGGCACGCCTGCGGCGTGGCTCCACCAGTCGAGCCACCCGAAGTAGCCGGCGCCGATTACCAGCGATCGCCCGGTCGACGCCCGAGCGATGCGTACCGCGGCGGCCACGCCTTCGGCGCCGCTCTTGAGAAACCGCACTTGCTCGGCGCATGGAATCACCTGGCACAAGCGCTCCGCGACTTCCACCTCGAGCACGTGCGAGAGCCCGGCCACGTTGCCGTGCGCGATGGCTTCGGTGACCGCGCGCGTGACGCCCTCGTGCGCGTAGCCGAGTGCGACCGAGCCCAACGCCATCGTGCAATCGACCAGCTCGGCGCCGCCAGTGGTGACCACGCGACAGCCCGTGGCGCGAACGAAATGTGTGGGGGATCCATCCCAATCCGGCCCAACGAGCGCGTCAGGCCGTTTGCTTCCCGTCGACGCTCCGCCCGGAATCACCGCGCCGGCGCGCGTGCGCCAATCGGTGTCCACGGCGGGTGATGACGGAGACGGCAGCGCCATGTGATGGAAAAAGCCCGGACCACGCTCGGGCGTCAAGGGTTCGCGCGCAATCGCTCCAACGCGCGCAGCGTCTCGAGCGCCATCGCGCGCAGCAGCTCGATCTCGCGCGCATCCGGCGCCGACCGATACGCCACCGACCGAATGGTGCGCATGATGAGCTCGGCGTTGCGGGTGCGAAAGAAATCGAGGCCTGCGAGCGCGCGTTCGACATCGGCGAAGAGTCGCTCGTACTGCGCCGACGCCGCGGCCGGCGCGTCCTTGCGCGGCGGCGCCAACGGGCGCGAGGCGCTCGCGTCGGCGATGTGCAGCTCGTAGAGCGCCACCAACACCGCTTGCGCCAGGTTGAGCGACGCGTGTTCCGTAGTCGGGATCGTGACCACGACGTGCGCCCGGTCGAGCGCGTCGTTGGACAAGCCTTTGTCCTCGCGTCCGAACACGAATGCCACCGGTCCCTGTGGGGCGCGCGTCAGCGCTTCCGCCGCCGCCTCGCGGGGCGTCGCCATACGCCATTTGGCGCTGCGCCGGCGCGCGGTGAAGCCGGCCACGAACACGCAGTCGCCTAACGCATCGTCGAGCGTCTCGAAGTGGACGATCCGCTCGGCGACGTCGCGCGTGTCGTGGGCGACGCGCTCGATGCGCGAGCGGTCGTAGTCCGTCGGCCGCACCAGGCGCAGTACGCCCACGCCCATGTTCTTCATGGCGCGGACGGTCGCCGCGATGTTGACCGGGTCCTGCGGCTCATCGAGGACGAGCCTAACGCGATCCAGCAGCGAATCGGTCACGGGCTCACGTGGAACCGGAGCGCGCGTGCCGGCGCTTCCCGGTCCCCGCGCAGGTACACATGCTCTCCTGCGCCGCCGCTCAACACCAGTTGTCCGCGGCGTCGTTCGCGTCCCGTCGCCATGTCGTTCACCGCGACTTGCATCGCGATCACGCCATCGCGCGCCGTCGCCAGCGACGCGAGCGGCACGCGCAGATCCATCGCATACCCGGCCGTGGTGCGATGCCACGAGGCGGCGAGTGGGACGTCGCGGCGCGCACCATCGGGAACGTGCACACGCACCGCGGATGCTGGTTCCTCCGGCACCACCAGCCAGGCCATCGGAGCCTGCGTGATGTCGGTCCAGATGTGCAGCTGCACGCCATCGCTATGGATGTCGGGGTATTCGTTGTCCAGGCGCGGATCCTCGGCGTCGGCCGCGCGAAACATCACCGGTGTCTTGCTTACATCAATCGCCATCACGAGAGCGTGCTGTTCGGCGCGCACGCGGATGGTCGCGCGCGGTGACCCGGCCTCTGCCCACGTGTCCTCCGACTCGCGGTAGGCGTCCTGGCCCAATTCGAACGCGAGCGGAGCGGCTGGTGCGACGGGCACACGTGCCGTGGGCGGCGGCTCGACGGCCGGACCACGCGCATCGCCCCGGGGCGTCGCGACGGCCGGCCCGCCTAACGCAACGCTGCTCCGGGCGCCGCCCGCCTCGAACGCCACGTGCCACTCGTCGTTCTCGAGACGGTGCGTGTGCGTCGAGCCGTCGTCGAGGGTGAGTGCCAGGGTTTCGCCATCTACCGCGGCCTTCACGACGCGGCCCGACCAATTCCACACGGCGGTCATCGTACCGCTCGTCCCGCGGGCGCGGACCACGTACATCCGCTGCGTGCCGCGTCCCGGCGCGCCCGGCGCCGACGCGCGCCACAGCTCCGCGGTCTCGCTCGTCACGAGCAATCCGGCGCGGATTCCGCCGCGCTCCAACACCGCGACACGCCCGCCTAACAGAACGCCCACCTCGGCATCACGAACGAACGAGAAACCGTCGGCCGGCGCGTCCCCTCCCGACAACACGCCGGCGCGAAACGCGATGTCGCGCACTGCCGCATCGAGGTGCAGCGCCAAGTCCAGCTGCACGGATTCGTCGCTCTCCCACGCCAGGCGGTCCACCGCGTAGTCCGGCATCGCGACCAGCGACCGGCGGATATGCACGCCGGAGTCAGGCGGCACGAACTCCGCGTCCACCCAGCCGGCGCCGCCTCGTTCATCGTACGCGCGCAGCGTGCCGTCGGCCGGTTGCTGCGAGCGGCCGTCGATGAGCGGCGCATTGTGCGCGAGCGTGCTGCGATACCAATGCAACGATGGGTCGACGTATGAGCCGGTGCCCATGTCATCGAGCCACCGGTCATCGCCGCGCGCGAGCATCACGTTGAGCCGGTCCGGGTGTCCGTGCCCGCCCCCGGAGTGTCCATAGTCCAGCGCGAGATACGTGAAGCCGGCGTCGCGGCGGAACACGGCCAATCCCTGCCCCGCCAATAACGCCGAGCGCGGCGGCGACGGCGCCAGCGCCGGCAGCTCCTCGCGCGCCAGCAAGAGGGAGCGCCAGCCGAGATCCGCCCTGCCTAACGACGTGGCAGGCTCGTTTCGCTCGGACTCGGCGCTCGAGCGCCATCGCCCGGGGTCGCGCCGCGGCGCACCGCCGCTCTCGTACAACGTCCACAGCGCGCCGACCAGCCGCTGGTCATCGCGCCGCGCCAATCCCAGCTCGCACGACTCGGCGAACCGCCACTGGCGGAGCGACACGGCGTACTGGGAATCGCGCCGCGACGGAAAGGTGAAATCGGGCAGCGCCGACAAGAGCGGCGTCGCGAACCCGTCGGCGAAGCGTTCGCCTAACGCAGCAGGCACCGGCACGCCGAGCCGCTCCATCATCGTCACGCCGTACCACAAGCCCCGGTGCGCGAACAGGTGATAGTTCTCCCCCTCGTACCACGTCCCGTCCGCGAGCAGACCGTTCGAGAGCTGCGCCAACACACCCGAGGGGCTCGTGATCGCGCGCTGCACCAACCGTGACTTGCCGAGGAGCGTGCCTCCCGCGATCAACGCCGCGTTGTTCCACACCTGCCGGTTGGATCCGCCTTCGTCGTACGACGCGATGAGCGCCGTACTCGGCTCGATGATCCGCTCGCGCACGCGTGACCCGAGGTCGGCTGGTATCCCCGCGGCTTCGAGCAAATCGATGGCGATCGCTATCTGGAGCAGCCAGATCGACTCGAGATACGTGGAGAAGAACGGCCGGGACGGGCCGAGCACGTTGTCGCGATTCGGATACTGCAGGTACCTCTCGCTGTATGCCTCGAGCATCATCGCGGCAAACGCCGCGAGGCCGGCGCCTATGCCTAACGCAGCGAGCGCGGCTGCGTGCACGACGCGTTCGGCGAGCCAGAGATGGTACCACGTGAGCCACCACCGGTCATGCCGCTCGCCCCGAAAAATCGCGCCGTCCACCGGACACCTATGCTCGCGCGGTGCGAACGGATCGAAATCCAGGGGCACACCGTGCTCCGGACACCGGCCGCCGTCGCGCGACAACATTGCCTTGTCGTTGGGAATCGCGATCGTACGCCGGGTGGCGGCCTCCAGGTCCTGGAGCAGCGACGCCGCGAGCGGTCCTAGCGACGCATCGCGCCGTCGCAGCGCCTCCCGCCGTGCGGCGATCGCCTCATCGCTGATGAGGAGACTCATGGCTGCGCGACGCGTCCGTTGGGCGAACCGATGGTCCAGTCGCGCACGGTGACCAGCTCCCCGCGCAGGTCCATGCGCACACCGTTGAGCCGCCGCGAGATGCCTTGCACGCCGCGCGCGTCGTAAATCCACACCGCCGGCGCGTTGCGCGCGAGACTTGCCTGCACCGCCAACCACGCGGTGCGCGCCTGTCGAGCATCGGGCGCCTCACGCGCCGCGGCAAGGAGTGAATCGAGCACCGGAGAATGGTAGTCGCCGTAGTCGAGCGCGCCACCGGCTTGGTGCGAGTCGTACATGGCCGACAAATAAGCGAGCGACAGGTCGCCGGGAATGCCCGTGAAGAGCGCATCGAATCGCGGCGGACGCGCGCGCGCCTCCACCAGGAACGACGCGAGATCGCGTTGCCTGATCTGCATGTGGATGCCGATGGCAGCCATGTCCGACTGCAGCAGTTGCTCGACGGCGTTGTCGCCGCTGCCCACGGTAAGGAGCGTGAAGTC
>JANWIK010000162.1 GCA_025449955.1 Gemmatimonadaceae bacterium | reverse complement strand
TTGGCCAGCGCGATCGCATCGAGCATCGTCGAGGCCCGTCCGCTGATCGAGAGGACGGTGCCGCGGGGAATGCGGGCCGGCTCGCCGGTCGGGATCGTTTCCGTGGCGCGACCCAGGTACGACGGATAGATGGCACGAATGGCGACGTCGCCGACGAAGGGCCGGTCGGTGACATGCACAATGAGTGTGTCGGTGCGCACCCGTCCGTCGGTGGCGACAATCGCGAGGTCGGCGTCGAGCGGGCCTAACTCCGCGGCCGCCTCGCCCGAGCGGACGGGGAGCGTGATGGTGCGCCAGGATGCGCCGGTCGCGCGCACGTGCAGCTCGATGGCGACCCGATCGAGGGCGCGGATGCGGAGCGGCATCTTCTCGCCGCGCATGATCTCGTGCGCCGCGTCCTCGATGACCAACGGGGGCAAGATGGTGCCGCGCAGTGCGCCTAACGGATGGCGGATGGCGCGCCACCCGTCGGGCGCGGCGCCGCGCGCCGCGCCCAACACCGCGACGCCGGCGACGGCGCCGAGCACGGCGATCGCGCCGCGGCGCAGCGCCGTGCGCTGCGCCTGCGGCGCGAGCGCCCCGCCGAACGACCCGAGCCGCGACGCGAGCGCATCGGCCGCGTGGCGGCCGAGCGCGCCGCCGCCCTGCACCTCGAGGGCCGCCCGCACCGACCCGCGACGCAGCGACCGTTCCGACTCGATGGCCCGCGCCACCGCGTGCGACGACGCGGCCGCGCGCACCGCGCCGCGCGCCCACCAACACGCGATCCCCGCCGCCACCACCGCCACCACCCACGACGCCAACGGCGCACCGGGCCGCGTGATCCACCGCGCGCCGCCCAACGCGATGGTGCTGGCCGCCAGCAGCGCGGCCGCCGCGGCCACGCCCACCGCCGCCCCGCGCGCCAGAATCGCGATGCCTAACCGCGAGCGCTCGCGCCGAACCCGCCCGGTGACCGTCACGAAACCGGCCGGCTCGTGACGGCGTAGACGAACAGGTTCACGCCCATGCGCAACGCCGCTTCATGCTTGGCCGGCGGATCGTGGTACACCGTGGTGTCCTCCCAGCCGTTTCCCAGGTCGCACTGATAGTCGTAGAACACCGCCAACCGGTCGCCCAGAAAAATGCCTAACCCTTCGGCCGGCTTGCCGTCGTGCACGTGGATCTTGGGCAGGCCGCGCGGAAAATCGTACACGATGTGATAGATGGGATGCGTCAGCGGCACGTCGACCAACGGCCGGTCGGGGAACACGCGCTTGATCTCGCGCCGGAAGCTCGCATCCATGCCGTAGTTGTCGCTGAAATGGATGAATCCGCCGCGCTCGAGGTACTCGCGCAGCCGCACGACCTCCTCGTCGCTGAAATGGATGTTGCCGTGGCCCGTCACGTGGATGAACGGGTAGTCCCACAGCCGGTCATCCATGAGCGTGATCCGTGCCTCGGTGGGTTCCACCTTGAGCGACGTGCGCGCCGCGATGGCCTCCAACAAGTTAGGCAGGCTCGATGGATTGGCGTACCAGTCGCCGCCCCCGTCGTACTGGAGCCGGGCGATGGTCATGCGCAACCCGTCCGGATCGGCCGTCGGCGCGCGACGCGCCGCCGCGCCGGCCGCGCCTAACGACGCGACCGCGGCAACGAAAATGTAGGCGAGACGGGTGACGGACATGCGCGCGCCCCTGGGCAACTGGGTCAAACGGATTCGCTACTCCGGCTCGTGCGCGAGCCGGTACGCCGCGTTGCGGGCAAGTCCGTGCTCCTCGACCAACGCTCGCGCCACATCGCGCGCGCTCGCGCCGCCCTGTCGCAACACGCGCGCCCGCTCGCGTGCGGCCTCCTCATCCGGTGACGACGGACCACGGCCCGCCAGCACAATCACCACTTCGCCCCTGGGCGGCGCATCCGCATAGTACCGCGCCAACTCGCCCACCGTTCCCCGCCGCGTCTCCTCGAACTGCTTCGTGAGCTCGCGCGCCACCACCACCTCGCGGTCTCCTGCCCCTCGACGCTCGAGCTCGGCCAACGTGTCGGCGACACGACCGGGCGCTTCGTACACCACGGCCGTGTGCGCCAGCTCGAGCACGGCATCGAACGCTTCGGTGCGCTCGCGCCCTTTGCGAGGCAAGAACCCGAAGAACGTGAAGCGATCGGCATCCAGTCCCGACGCCACGAGCGCCGCCAGCAACGCGGACGCACCCGGCACCGGCACCACCGCAATGTCGGCGTCGATCGCCGCGCGCACCAATCGTGCACCGGGATCGGACAAGAGCGGCGTCCCCGCATCGCTGATCAACGCGAACGATTCGCCGGCTTTGAGCCGCTCCAGAATGCGCGGCGTCTCGCGCGCTTCGTTGTGCTCGTGATACGGCGTGAGCGACGTCGCAATCTCATAGTGCTCGAGCAGGTGACGCGAGTGCCGCGTGTCCTCCGCGAGCACGGCGTACACCGTGCGCAACACCTCGACCGCCCGCGCCGAGAGATCGCCGAGGTTGCCGATCGGCGTGCTGACCACGTACAGGCGTCCGACTGAAGACGTCACGAAGGTCGCGCCACGAGGGTCGGTTGGGGAAACTGCGGGCACGCCGTCCGACGCGGCGTCGTAGTTGTCAGTCTAAGCCCTGCACGAAAAAAAGCAGCCCGGCCTTGGGAATCCCAAGACCGGGCTCAAGACGGTTCAGCGTCGCGAGGGCGATCAGCCCTGCTTCACCGCGGCCGTCTCAGAAACGCTGTGCTCCTGGAACTTCGAAGCCAACTTCGCCTTCGGCACGGCACCGATCACCGTGTCCACCAACTTGCCGTTCTTGAAGAACAGAATGGCCGGGATGGAGCGCACGTTGAACCGCATCGCGGTTTTCTGGTTCGCGTCGACATCCAACTTCGCGACCTTCGCCTTACCATCGTACTCGACGGCCAACTGGTCGAGCACGGGACCGATCGCGCGACACGGTCCACACCACGTCGCCCAAAAATCGACAACAGCCAATCCGTCGTGCTTCTCGATCTCGTTCTCGAACGTGGAATCGGTTACTGCCAATGCATTCGACATGCTTCTATTGCCTCCACCGTGTATTTCGCCCGACGCGAATCTACAGTTTAGTTTATCGTTGGTACACCCATACCGGAGACCGATGCCTGCATCGACACCTGCTCCGCGAGGACGCGCCCGCATCGCCCACATCGGCATCGCGGTGCGAGCTCTCGATCAAGTCCTTCCATTCTACCGCGACATTCTCGGCCTCGACCAAGTACCGCTCGATGACGCCGACGGTGCTCACATCGCCGGCCTCGCCGCCGGTGAGTCGCTCGTCGAGCTGCTCGAAGCGACACGCGACGACTCACCCATCGCCACCTTCGTGGCGCGCCGCGGCCCGGGAATCCATCACATCTGCTTCGAAGTCCCGAACCTGGACGACGCTCTCGATCGCTGTCGACAGGCGGGTGTCCGGCTCATCGACGAAACGCCCCGCGTCGGCGCCGAGGGGAGGCGAATTGCCTTCCTCCACCCCAGCGCGACTGGAGGCGTCCTCATCGAGCTTACGGAATGATAAACGAGTGATTCGGAGGGAACGTTCCCTCCACGTGCTGGGTCAGGACGCGGCGCAGAGATCCTTGAGCGGCTCGAGCTGCACGTCTTCGACATACCAGCGAGCGTCGTGCGCTTGGACCGCGGTGAACTTGGACTGGCGCGAAAACTGGCCCTTGGTGAGTGACACCGAAAGCACGCGGGCGCCCTTCTCACCCTGCACTTCGCTCAAAACGGTGAACGTGTCGTGCGTGACGTAGCACTGCATGATCAATTCACGCTTCTCGAGCTGTGAGTGCTCCACGACGTCGCGGGCCGGACCATTGTTGGTGCCCCACACGAGCGCCATGGCCTTGAGGTCTTGCGCATGCGCGGCGGCCAGGAATTCTTGGACGGCCTGCTTGGGTGTGTCCGCGCCGGCCACGTTGCTGGACACCGGCGACAACGGTGTCTCGGTGTGCTGCTGCGCAGCACTGGTGCACGCCGCGAGAAGGACGAGGACAGCTACGTAGCGCTTCACGATGTGACTCCGAGTGAAAAGTGGTGCGAACCAACGCCGATTCGTCAATGCGAGCAAATCATCAACGGCTCTACATCAACGTCGATCACGTGGCGACGCTCCGTGAGGCGCGCAAAACCGACGAACCAGACCCGGTTGCCGCCGCCTTACTGTGCGAGGACGCGGGCGCCGAAGGAATCACAGCGCACCTTCGCGAGGACCGTCGCCACATCCATGACGACGATATCCGCGCTCTCGCCACAAGCGTCCGAACCGTGCTCAACCTTGAGATGGCGCTGACCGACGAGATGCTCGGCATCGCGACGAGTCTGAGGCCGTACCAGGTGACGCTGGTTCCCGAGCGGCGCCAGGAGGTGACCACCGAGGGTGGCTTGAACGTCGAGCAGGATCCCGACCGGTTGGCGGCGGGACTCACCCGACTGAAACGCGCCGGAGTGCGGACCAGTCTGTTCATCGATCCCGACGTGAGAGCGGTCGAGCGGTCACACGAGCTTGGCGTGGATGCGATCGAGTTGCACACGGGCTCCTATGCGTTGGGCGGCGGTGAGAAGTCGCTCGACGCCTTGCGACGGGCCTCGACCCGCGGCGTCGAGTTGGGTCTGGCAGTTCACGCCGGCCATGGTCTCACGGTGCGCAACGTGGGTCTGGTGGCGGCGATCCCGGAGATAGAAGAACTCAACATCGGTCACTCGATCGTCAGTCGCGCCGTTTTCGTCGGACTTGTCTCATCGGTACGCGAGATGCGTACGGCCATGGATGCCGCTCGGGTCGCGTTGACCGCACCGCTCGATCGTCCGTAACTTGCTGCCCCCATTGTTCTCCCGGTTGGAGCCTGCATGAGTTCGTCGGTCCGCGTTCTGGACTTCTTCGTCGTCGAAGCCACCGAGTACATCGATCAGATGGACGCCACGCTCAACGCGGCGCGTCCAGGGTCGGTGGCGCCCAACGTCGAGGCGCTCATGGCGGCGGCGCACCGTCTGCGCGGCAGCGCGACGATGGCGAGGCAGACGGCGATCTCGGGGGTGGCGGCCGGTGTCGAACGCGTCGCGCGTGCGCTCCGCGAGAAGCGGCTCGCCTGGGACGCGTCGTCGAGCGCCGCCCTCGTGGCGGCAGTGGACGACCTCCGACTGTTGGTGCGCGGCGCGCGGAGCTGGAGCTCTCTCGAAGAGCAGCGGGCGCGCGCGCGGGGCGAGGAGCTCGCGAGGTATGCGCCGCCGGGTGCGACGCCGCAGACCGGCGCGCGGGCCGTCGGTTCGCGGAGCGGCTTCCTGGCAGGCGAGACGTTGGAGCTCTCGCGCGCGCTCGATGCGCTGGGCCCGGGCGCCAATCCGGCCGTGATCGGGTCGGCGACCGAACGGGTGCGCGCGTTGCGCGGCGTCGCCGACGTCCGCGACATGCCGCCGCTGCCGGACGTGATGGAAGCGCTCGAGGCCACGCTCAAGTCGATGGAACTGGCCGGTGCGGCGCATCCGTGCGGAGCAAAGGAAGCGGCGCTCTTTTCGGCTGCGTCGGCGGTGCTGCGGCGTGTGTCGCGCGATTTGGGCGCATCGGGCAGGCCGGCGCCGGACATGTCGGAGATGGTGGGGTTCGAGGCTGCGTTAGCCGCGGTATCGGATGAAACGGGACGCGCCGACCGCATCGTGCCGATCGCCGAGCTGTTCTCGGGCGACGGCAGCTCCGGTGTGGTGTCGGCGGCAACGCACCCGCCCACGACGCCGGCGGAGCGGTTCCGGCTCGAGGTGGTGAGCCTGGCCGAGCATCTGCGCGGCGTGGTGGCCGAGGCGCGCGCGCATCGCGGCGGCGAGCAGCGGGACCGGTCGTCGCGCGACGTGCGGAACGCGGTCCGTGCGTTAGGCGCGACGGCGAACAGCTTCGGCGAGAAGCTGGTCGCCCGGTTCGCGGCCGAATGGAGCACGCGGGCGTCGGCGTTGGAAGAAAGCGCGTTGACGGCGCTCGACGCGGCGGCGGCGCTGTTCGCGAATCCCGACACGAGCGCGGCCGAGATCGCGCGCGGGCTCGAGCGGTTAGGCAGCGGCGCGACCACCGCGCGGCAGACGCCCTTGGCGTCGGCGGCACAGCCCGCGCCGGCGCGGCCCATGGCGCCCGCACCCACGCCGGCGCCCGCGCCGAATGCACCGGTGGCGCCTAACGCACCGGTGGCGCCCACGGCCGGCGTCGCCCGCGGCCGCGTGCGGACCCCCACGGGTCCCGCGCTGCGCGCACTGCTCCAGGACGGCCTCACCGGCCTCAGCAACCTCGACACGACACCCTTGAGCGAGCCGGCGGTGCTTCCCGACGCGGACGTCGTCCCCATCGAGAGCCTCCTCTATCGCGGACGCAGCGCCCTCTCGCGCGCGGCCGAGCTCCGCGAGCAGATCAAACGGGAGGGCGATCCCCCGTCGCGCGAGAGCGTGCAGGAGCTGTTCGATCTCATCGATCTCGCGCTGGTCGAGTAGCGGCGTGTTCGACATCCACGTCCCATGAAAATCGGGTGGCGGAACGTGCTCGGCATCGCGCTGAGCATCGGGTTGCTGTATTGGGCGTTCCACGCCGTGGATTTCGGCCAGGTGGTGCAGCACCTGCGCACCGCCAATCTTTACTATTTCGCCGGCGCGACGGTCGCCGGCACACTCATCTTCCCGCTGCGGGCGCGACGGTGGCGGCCGATTCTGGCGTCGGTGGCGCCGGGGCTTCCGTTAGGCATGCTGTGGCGTGCCACCGCGATCGGGATGATGGTGAACAACGTCGTCCCCGCGCGCGCCGGCGAGCTCGCCCGGGCGTACGCGCTCACGCAGGAGACGCCGCGCGTCGGGTTCTCGTCGGCCATCGCGTCGCTGGCGGTGGATCGCGTGTTCGACGCGTTCGTGGTGCTGCTCCTCATGCTGGGCGCGCTGCTGGACCCGGCGTTCCCGCGTGAGCAGCTCGTGGGCGGACAGCCGGTAGTCAGGTGGATGGTGGGCGGCGGGCTGCTGGTCGCGATCGCGGTGTTCGCGTTGTACCTCGTGGTCTTCTTTCCCGACCGCATGATCCGGTGGTTCGAGCTGTTCTCTCGGCGGGTCGCACCGGGGCTGGAACAGCGCGGCGTCATCGCGTTGCGGGCGTTCGCCTCCGGGTTAGGCGTGCTCAGGCATCCGGGACGGTTTCTCGAGGTGTTGTTCTGGGCCATGCTGCACTGGCTCGTGAACGGCCTGGCGTTCTGGTTGGCGTTCAAGGCCGTGGGGATCACCGCGCCGTTCAGTGCCGCGCTCCTCGTGCAAGGACTGATCGCGATCGGCGTGGCGGTGCCGAGCGCGCCCGGATTCTTCGGCGTGTTCGAGTACATTGGGCAGCAGGGATTGGGGCTGTACGGCGTGGATGTCGCGCGGGCCACGAGTTGGGCGGTGGGATTTCACATCCTGACGTTCATCCCGATCACGCTCTTCGGCATCTACTATTTCGCCCGGTTAGGCCTGCACTTCCGCGACCTGTCGCGGGCCGAAGCGCGCGACGAGCCCGGGCCCGACGATCGCGCCGCGGGGCCGGCCGAGGGTCGCGCCGGATGAGCGCCGCGGCGCGCGTCACCGCGCACGCCAAGCTCAACCTGTCGCTGCGGGTGGGCGCGCCGGGGCCGGACGGATTCCACGACATTGCCACCGCGTTCATCCGCGTTGCGTTAGGCGACGACGTGGTGGTCCGGCTTCAACCGGCCGGCCGCACCGTGGACTGCCGCGGCATCGACGTCGGACCGGCGGTGCACAACCTGGCGTTGCGCGCCGCCGACGCGTACGCGGCCGCCACCGGGTGGCCGGCCGGCGTGTCGATCGAGATCGACAAGCACGTGCCGGTGGGCGGCGGCCTGGGCGGCGGCAGCGCCGATGCCGGCGCCGTGCTCCGGGCGCTGGACGCGCTCGCCCCGCGTCCGGTGGGCGATCGTGTTCTGTTAGGCATCGCCGCCCGCGTGGGCAGCGACGTACCGTACCTCACCACCGAGCACCCGCTGGCCTGGGCCACCGGGCGCGGCGAGCGCCTCGATGCGCTCAACCCGTTAGGCGTGCGGCAGGTGGCGCTCGTGTGTCCGGCGTTCGCCGTCGCCACCGCCGAGGCGTACGCGTGGCTCGATGCCGACCGCGCCGAGGCGGGATGGCACGCCACGCCGATGCTCGACAAAGTGCCCGACCGGTGGAGCGACTTCCCTGCCCAACCGCGCAACGATCTCGAGCCGCCGGTGAGCCGGCGTCATCCGGAGATCGCGCAGTCGATTGCCGAGCTGCGGACCGCGGGCGCTCGTATCGCCGGCATGTCGGGCTCCGGCTCCACGGTGTTCGGCGTGTTCGACGAGGCGCCCGACGCGGCGACGCTCGCGCGCGCGGGACTGCGAGCGGTGGTGTTCACGCACACGCTCGCGAACATCGATCCGGTGCAACTGCTCGACTGACGTGTCGCGCTTGAGCGGGTGGACCGCGGCGAGTAGCTTTGAACGTTCGCTGCCCCCTCGTCCAATGGCAGGACATCGGACTTTGGATCCGAGAATGGTGGTTCGAATCCACCGGGGGCAATGCTTTCCGCCGTCTCCCGTCCCTGCCTAACTGACGGTCGCCGAGCGACGGGTCACGCTGTGCCGGACTCGATTCGCCAGTGCGCTCACGTCTAGCTGCTCGTCCGGCTGCGGGAACGGGACGCCGTCTTCGCTTTCGTCCGGCGCGCGGCCTTCTTGCGACCGGTCTTCACCTTCCCGGCACGCTTTGTTTGGGCCGTGACGTTCTTCCGACGCGGCTTCGCCTTCGTAGCCGACTTCGCTCGGGCCTTGGCCTTCTTGTGACGCGGCTTGATCTTGTCGGCGATCTCTTGACGCGCCCGATCGAGGACCGTGGCCAATCCCTGCCCGACATGCACCTCCCGATACTTCTGCAGAGCCAGATCGCCCAGGTTCTTGGCTGAGTCGGACAAGCCCTGCTCGACCCGAGTTACCAGGCTCGCGATTTCCTTACGGGGCTCCTTCATTGCCGTGCCTCGCTCGTTGAGTGCCCACGACGGGTATGATCCACGTCCGACTCTCTAGCGCAACAAAGACGCCAGCCCGGACAGTCGCAGCCGTGTCCGCGTGGCCGCCTCGCCGGCACGGACTCGCCGCGACCGCATCCAGTCCTTGGGATCCACTGCCCGCCCGCTACGCGAGGAGGCGCCGCGCTCGGCCTAACTCATTCGTCGAATCGTTTGAGCACGACGCGCCCGCCCCACTTCCGAAACGGACACGTGGCGGCGATTCGCGCCGCGGCGGAGTCGTTCGCGGCTCGTATCATGAACATGCCGCCGATCGGCCCCGGCCCAACGAGCCGGCCGGCGCGATCGAGCTTCCCCAGTGCGTTGAGACTGTCCGCCCACCGCGCGAGCTCGGCGACGCGCTCGCCGCCGTGTCCCTTGGGCGCCGGGCTATACGCCGAGTCCTCAGCGAGCAGCAGCACATAGGTGTTGCCCTGCGGCGGCGCGCGCGTGGGGCGCAACACCGACACGCCGATCGCCGAGACGATCAGCGCCGCGGCGGCCGCCGCCACCCACACCGGCCACACGCGACGGCGACGGACGAGCCCCGCCGCGACCAGCTTGGACACGACGCGCTCTTCCAGCGCCGGGGCTGGTTGCATCTCCCGTGGCAGATCCCTCATGGCAGCGAATTCCGAAGGAGGGTCCGGGCACGCGTGAGCTGGCTCTTCGACGTGCCCTCCACGATGCCCAGCATCTCGGCGATCTCTCGATGCGTGTACCCATAGACGTCGTGGAGGACGAACACATCACGGGCACCTTCAGGCAGCGTACCGATCGCGCGCTCGAGGTCGAGCGCGTCATCGGGAACACTGACCTCCGTGGCCGAATCGATGTCCGGCGCATCGACCTCGCGCCACTCGGCCCGGATGCGCTCCCGCCGGATGTTCACCAGTACTCCACACAACCACGAGCGCAACGCCGACCGCGCGCGAAACGATGACAGCTCGCGCACGGCGCGCACCCAGCTCTCCTGCACCAGGTCTTCCGCCTCGATATGATCGCCGCCCGTTAGGCGCATGGCCAGCGCATAGAGCGCGGGCGTGTGCGCCCGATAGAGCGCGCGAAATGCGTCTTCGCCGCGCGCTCGAAGAAACCGCTCGACGAGCGCGACGTCGTCCGTCACGGAGTCGGGTTGGGGTTTACCCAATCGCGCGTGACGACGATGAGCGCGGACATCGGCGTGTTCTCCTGGACGATGCCCGGCACGTCCATGCTGTTCGACGCGAGGATGCCCATCGCGCTGTTCTTCATGAACGGATAGTAAATCATGACATGCGGCACGAATCGGGAGTGGCCCGTCCCTTTCGCATCGGGCAGCACCTGCGAGGACGACTCCATGTACACCAACGCTGGGCGCTGCGGCGACCGGAACCGGCCCGATGCCAATCCCTTGTCTACCGCCGCTTTGATCTCGTCACCCGTCTTTCCGGCAATACGCTGCTCGACGCGAAACCGATAGATCGCCAGCACTGTTGCGTCGGCCTCGGCGTCACCGCATTGCGGCTCGAATGTTGTCGCGGTACTGCGGGCCACCATGCACGCGATGCTCGACGTGCCCTGTTCCGCGACAACGTAGTGTCCGTTCTCCAGCACCCACACTTTGGCGTCCTTCGATATTTCCGCCGGCGCGGCGCTTTTCGCGTACCGTATCTCATCCGAGCGCGACAGGTTCGTCGGGGCCGTTGGCGGTGTCGGATCTTGCTGTGCCGCGATGACGACGGGGACGAAGAAAGACGCAATAAGCAATGCACGCATTGAACGCCCTTCACAGTTGAGGTTTCATGTGAGTGACGTTCGAGCGCCAAATGGTTGGAACCCGGTCGCAACGTCTCGACGAGATCGTGTGTCAAAGGGTGGCAGGAATCCGCTTGTGCCAACGACTGTCGCTAACCCCCGCCCGGACCGTTCATGCTGAGATCCTGGACCCAGGCCGCGCGCAGCCTCGCCCGCCGCCCCGGCTTCGCGCTCGCGGCCATCTTCATTCTCGCCGCCGGCATCGCCGCCACGACCAGCGTCTTCTCGGTTGTCGACGCGACGGTCCTCGAGCCGCTGGCCTACCCGCAGCCTGACCGGTTGGTCTCGGTGCTCGAGGCCAATTCCGCCAAGAGCGAAGCAGCCGGTCTCATTGCGCCGGAACGTCTCGAAGACTGGAACAGACTCAACCGCACGTTCACGAGTCTCTCCGGCTGGTACAGTGAGAATGTCACCGAGACGAGCGGCGACGCGCCGGAACGTCTCGCGGGGCTTCGCGTCACTCCGCGCTTCTTCACCGTTTACGGTGTGCCCGCGGTCGTGGGCCGCACATTCACGTCCGATGAGGAAGCGAGCGGCGGGCCGGCCGCGGTGGTCAT
>JANWIK010000161.1 GCA_025449955.1 Gemmatimonadaceae bacterium | reverse complement strand
TGCTGCGGCCGAATCCGATCATGGCCGAGCGCAGCTTCCTGGGCAGGAGACGCACGCCTAACGCGTTGCTCAGCAGCAACGTACCGCCGGCGGGCCAGAGAGTCAGTTTGAACAGTGTCTCGAAGAGTACGTCCAGCGCGTGCGGCGTGTGGCCGCGATTGGCCATGCTGAGCGCGGCGACAAACACCCCCGCGACGGCACCGACCGACCCCCACGTGGCCCACCGCAGCAGACGTGGTCCGATGGCCGTCTCCGCCGATTCGAAGGCCACCTCTTCGCGCCGGATCTCGCGCCAGCGCGCGAGCGCCGTGCGCAGGTCCGCCACCGAGTAGCCGGCGTGAAGGGCACGCCAGGTTTGCCTGAGGTGGAAGGCAGCGAGGGTCATCAGCGGCACTGCCGTTAGGACAGCGACGGATGCCAGGCGCTCCCAGCGATGCGCGGCTATGTTCGCGACCATGTCCGCCGACATGCCCGCGGACACGCTGAAGCGCACTATGGAGTACAGTTCGGCCAGCGTCGTGATGCCGGCAATTCCCGCCCACGCCACGAGCACGATGCGCGCGGGATTCTGCGTCGTGAGCCACGCACGCAGCGGAATCGGCAGCTCGCTCCGTTCGATGGACGCCGGCTCGAGCGCGTCGGCGAGTGCCTCGCCGCCCGCGAACCGCCCGTCGGGATCGCGGTGCAGACACCGGTCGATGGCGCGCGCCAGCGCCGGCGGCACGCCGGGCGCCGCGCGCTCCACCGGAGGCGCCGCTTCGCCTAACTGCTTGCCCGCCAGCGCCGGCACCGACTTGGCCTCGTACGGCAGACGGCCCGAAACGATGTAGTATCCGACGACGCCCAGCGCGTACACATCCGAGCGGCCGTCCACGTCGCCGCCCGCCATCTGCTCGGGACTCGCGAACGCCGCCGTGCCCATCGCGCGCTCGGTGTCGTCCTCCGGTTCGGCCTGCCGCACGCGCGCGATGCCGAAGTCGGTGACTAACGCGCGCCCGCTTCCATTCTCGATCAGGATGTTGTCGGGCTTCACGTCGCGATGGATGACGCCGCGTCCGTGTGCGTAGCCCAGCGCCCACGCCACCTCGCGCAGCACACGCGCGACGTCGCCCGCGCCGAGCGGCCCGCGCGTGCGCACGCGGTTGCCGAGCGTTTCGCCGTCCACGTACGCCATGACGAAGAAGACGAAACCGCCGGCTTCGCCCACCCGGTGAATGGGCACGATGTTCGGGTGCGACAATTGGGCGGCCGTCCGCGCCTCGCGCAGGAACCGCTCGCGGAATCCGGGTCGCTCGGCCAGCGCCGCCGGGAGCACCTTGATCGCAACCAGGCGCTCGAGCTGCACCTCGCGCGCGAGGTACACGACACCCAGTCCGCCGCGGCCGAGCTCCCGCTCGAGCGAGTACTCACCCGCCAGCGCCTGCTGGAGAGCCAGAAACTCGGCATCTACCGGATGTGCGTTGTCCATCGGGTCTCCGCGCGCTTCGGATTACATACTACGGCAGCGGCGTGTCGGGAGTTCCACGGTCCAACGCGCCGCCGCCCGTGGTCGCGCGATCAGTTTCGCGTCGCGCCCTCGGTGTCGCCCAACCGCGCCAGCCGGCGCCTAACGTCGTCGACCTGGGGCTGCAATTCCGGGTCGGCATTCTTCCACAGCGCGACGAAGGCGGCATAATGCAGCGCGGCCCGCTGACGGTCGCCCTTGGCCTCGTACAGCTCGCCTAACCGCTTGTGGATGCCGGCCAGCACCATCGCGTCGCCGAAGCCGATCTCCGAGGTCTCGCCGCCGAAGAGTTTGTCGAAATACGGCTTGGCGAGGTACATCTCGTATTCGGCGATGGTCGAATCCGGCTGCCCCGCGGCGTCGAACGCGCGGCCCAACGCGAAATGCACGCAGGGCGCGCACTCGCGAGCCGGCAATCCGTCGGCGGCCACATCGCCGCGGCGGAAGTCGTCGACCGCCGTCTTCGCATCGCCGCGCATCAACGCTATCACACCGAGTGTATTGACGAGCGCCGGCCCATCCAGCCGGAGCCGAGCCGTGTCGGTCACGTCGTGCCGGTATTGCGCGACGATCGACGCCGCTTTGTCCGGATCGCCGGCCACCGCGTAGGCGGTGGCGGCAAGGGAGTACGGACGGTCGGCCACGGGAATGCGCTGCAACGGCACGTCGGCCAGCGCCGTGTCCAGCGCCCGTACGGCGTTAGGCGACGGCCCGTGGAACCACGCATCCATCGTCGCCCGGTAGATGGCATCGCCCAACCGGCGCGCCGCGGTCGGCGGCGCGATTGCCGATTGCTCGCGCAACAGCCGGTCCGCATCGGCGAGCCGGCCGTGGAGCAGGGCCAGTCCGGCCTGGCTGCCGAGCCCCCACACGCGAAAGGTCTGGTCGCCGCTCCGCTGCAGACTGTCGAGCTCCCGCTGGAGCCCGGCCTGATCGCCCAACGCATAGCGCACCACGATGTCGTGCAACCGCGCGCCGTGCGCGTTAGGCGAGCGCTGCTCCCAGGCTCGCAGCATCTTGGCCGCCGAGTCGATGTGTCCCTGGTCGAGCTCCAGCTCCACCGCGTTGCCGACGGTGATGCCCGCCTGCGGATTCGCGTGGAGCGACAGGAGATTCATCGATTCCGCTTGCGCATACGCACGCTCGCTGCGCAGCACCTCGCCCGCGTTTACCGGCGCGACGGTGGAATCGCCGCGCTCGATCAACGCCCGGTACGCGGAAAGCGCGCGCGCGCGGTCCTTGTGCGGCCCCTGGAAAAAGTAGAACGCCTCGGTCTCGAGCCGCTCCATCTCCGGCAGCCGGTCGCGCAATCGGTAGGCGCGCTCGATGGCCGAATCGGCTTCAGCGCGCGAACCATTGGCGTTGGAGAGCGTGGCCGCGAGGAGACGCCACGCCGAGGCAAAGTCCGAGTCCGCGGCGACCGCCTGTTGTGCGTACTGCACCGCGGCCTGGGGATCCTCCTCGATCCCGTTCGCCCGTTGGGCCTCGCTGAACAGTCGGAGCGCCTCGAGCGATGCCGTCGTCGCCTGGGCGAGCGGCGGACTCGCCTGCACGCTGCGCAGCGACTCGCCGATCTTCGCCCGCAGTTGGCGCGCCGACTGGTCGGCCGCGTCGATCAACCCGCGCGGCCCGTCTCCGGTCTCACGGAACGAGGCGAGCTCGACGCCCGAATCGGCGCTGACTAACCGAAGGGTGAGGATGTACCCGGTGCCGACGCCGGTGACCTGGCCGTCCACCACCGCTTTGACGCCTTCGCGCTGCGCCATCTCGCGCGCGGTCGCCAGATCGAGGTGCGTATTGACCGGGCGTTCCATGCGCCTCAAGGCCGCGGCAATCGCCGTCGGCGGCACGAGCGAAATCACTTGTGATTGCGACAGCGCCGCGCGCACGGCGTCGCTCACCACGGCGCCCAACGCGGTATCGGTGTGCTGCACCGCGAAGTCGGTGATGATCACCGGCTCGCGCGCCGTGAACCGCCCGCGCGCCAGCAGCGACCCCGCTGGCCCGACGCCTAACGCACGGAGCACCATGAACGCGCCCACCAGCAGCACGAAGCCGCCCACCGCCCAGGCGCCGCCTAACGTCGTCCGCCGCCACGACAGGTGCGGGCTCGCTTTGAGCGCCAGGTTCGCCATCGTCCCGTGCGTGGACACACTCGGCGTCCCGCCCGGCGTGAACGTGGGCGAGGTGGTCGCGGCCCGGCGCGCCACGAATTGCGCGTAGCCGGTGAAGAGAATCACCGGTAACCCGAACGCCATCACGACGAGCGAGCCCGGGAACACCCAATCGGGCAGCCCGATGCCGACGATCGCGGCCTTGGCCACCACCGCGACGACCACGAACGCGACGGCGTAGAACGCCAGCGCGCGACGGATCATGGCGCGCCCGCCGATGAGAATCCCCGGCAGCGCCGGCTGCCGCGACGAGTCGCCCGTCGAGATGGTGTCCAGCGTCGCGAGCATCTCGTCGGCCGATTGCGGACGCGCATCCGGTTCCTTCTCGAGACACTGCGCGATGAGACGCGCGAGCTCGGGCGGCGTGTCGGGGCGCAGCTCCGTGACCGGTTTGGGCGTCTCGCTCATGTGGGCCGCGAGCAATCGCTGCGGCGTCTTGGCCTCGAACGGCGGACGCCCGGTGAGCAACTCGTACGCCATGCAGCCGAACGCATAGAAATCCGCGCGCCGATCCGTGTTCGGATCGCCCGCCGCCTGCTCGGGCGCCATATAGGCCGGGGTGCCGAGTGCCGTGCCTAACTGAGTGAGTGTAGCGCCGCGCGGGCCGGTGGCCGATGCCGCAATGGCCTTGGCGATGCCGAAGTCGGTGACCATCGCCGCGCCGCGGCTCAACAGCACGTTGTCGGGCTTGATGTCGCGGTGCACCACGCCGCGCTCGTGCGCGTACGCGAGCGCCCGCGCCACATCGCGCAGAATCGACGTCGCCTCGGCGATCGAGAGCGGTCCGAGCGCCAAGCGCGCGCGCAGACTCTGCCCCTCGACGTAGGGCATCGTGAAGTACGGCGCCCCTGCGCTGTCGCCGGCCGTGAGCACCGGCACGATGTTCGCCTGCTGCAGCGACGCCGCGAGCAAAATCTCGCGCTCGAATCGCTCGGCGCTCAAGCCCTGCATGAGCTCGGGCGCGAGCACTTTGACGACGACTTTGCGATTGAGCCGCACCTCGTTGGCCACGAACACGCGCGACATACCGCCGCCGCCGAGCTCGCGCTCGAGGGTGTAGGTAGTGCCGAGTGTGTCCTGGAGTTGGTCCCGCAGGTCCATCGTGGATGGCGGCGCGCGCGGAGGTCTCAAAAAGTACGATAGCGCGGCGGGAGTTGCCAGCGGTGCGGCGCGACCGAGCCGACCAGCTACGCTACTGGAGATAGTAGTCAATGGTCGACACCACCCGCACGCGCTTGGCGATCTGGCTCGATTCGGAGATACCGGGCGCTTCGTCGCGCGGCAAGATCTCGAACACGCCCTGGCTCGCCGCGCGAATATCGCCCACCTCGCTGCGCGAATCGTGCGCGAACTGGCTCGCCGCCTCGCGCGCACGCGCCGTTGCGTCGGCGATCATCGCCGGCTTGAGCGCGTTGAGTCCCGTGAACACGAACGTCGGTCCAGTGTCGCCGCTGCCGTACGCCGCGCCGCCCGACACCACGACGCCGATCGCCGCGAGCTCGCTGATTTGTTGACTCGCCTTCAACACTTCGTCCGGGTGCGTCGAGCGCACCAGCACCATTTCCTGCACGACGAACCGGTTGGTCGCCTTGCGGTCGGGCCCATACTGATTCGCCTCGGCGTCGGCGACCGAGAAGTCGGCGAGCTGGATCTGGCTCGTGTCGATTCCGTGACGGGCGAGGAACTGCCTAACGCCGGCGACGCTCGACGCCACCTTGGCGTTCGCCGCCGCGAGGTCGTTGTCCGCGCCCACCACGTGCAGCGGCCAGATCGCGAGATCGGCCTTCACCTCGCGCTCGGCGACGCCCTTCACGGTGACGAATCGATCGGCGGCCTTGGCGCGCACGAATCCGTGCCCGATGAAGAAGCCGCCGAGCACGACGCCGAGTGCGAGAATGGCGGCGCCCAGCAGCCCGCGGTTGTCGGTCACGGTGCGAGCACCTCGTAGTGGGCGACGAGTGGTTCGCGTTCCAACAGGTAGTCGTCGTCTTCCGGGTAGTATCGCGCCCGCTCGTAGTCGGCGCCGGCAAAGGCTTTGAT
>JANWIK010000160.1 GCA_025449955.1 Gemmatimonadaceae bacterium | reverse complement strand
GGCCGCGGAGCGCCTCGCACCACCATGGCATCGCGGCGCACCCGGCGGCCGCCCGGCCGGCGGCCGCGTCGTCGTGCGCCTCGAGGTCGTAGCGGACGCGCTGCCCGACGATGTAACCGCTCGCCGGGTCCACTTCGCCTAACGAGTCGAGGAACGCCCGCAGCCGGGCGCGCGCGCTCACCACACCGGGCGCCTCGGCGGGGATCGAGGGGCCGCTCGGGTCATCCCAATAGCACAGGCGGCCGACGCGGTACACGCACAGGTGAGCGCCGGCCGATACCACCGGCAACAAGCGGCGGCGCAGCTCCGCGAAGGCGACCTGGTCGTCACGGGCCCGCTGGTCGGGCGACAGCGAGCGTTGGGCGCGCGCACCCCCGGCCACGCACAGCAGACCGGCCGCAGCGAGCGACACTGCGCCCAACGGAAGGCGCGTCCGCCGGCGAGGTGCCGGACCGGACCACGGTGCGGCGTTGCACGGAGCCATGCGTTGAGCCTACGCCCGCGCGCACCGTTGGGCAACAATCCGCCCTCCGTTGGGCAGCCAGGTGCTCATTCGACCACGTCGATCTCCCGGGCCGCGGCCCCGCGTGCCCGCGGCGTCTCGACCGACACTTCGATCCGATAGCGGCCGGGCGGCACCCCGGCCAGGCCGAACCGGAGGGATCGCCCGGGAATCGAATCGGGCTGCCCGTCTTCCCACGACACGGCCGGGCCACTCTGCGCGTGGGAGAGGCCCAATGCGCGCCCCACGCGGCCGAGCACGCCCGCGGACCGCGTTAGGCGCACGGTCACCCGCGGGCGAACGCCGGGCGCCGGCCGCAAATACGTCTCCCAATAGAGCGCGAGTGTGTCGCGCACCGTCGCCACGAACCGCGGCATGGCGATACGCGCCGCGCTGTCCGCCGACGCCGGCGCGAAGCCCGGTCCCGCGCGCCCGACGAGCAGATCGGACATGACCGCCGTAGATGGCAACGGCGCGACGCCCGCGCGCCACCGCGCCGCGCGACCGCCCACCGAATCGAACACCTCCACCGACGCGAGCACCGGCCGCGCGGGCGCATCGAGCACGATGGCGCCCGCGGGCACGCTGGTCGCTGCGCCTAACGCAAGCGTGCTGTCGGACTCCAGGCCGGCCGACAGCGAGGCCGCCGCCACGAACGTGGTGCTGCCGCTGTCGAGCAGCGTGCGACCGTCGTACACGGCCACGACCACCATGCTGTCGTTAGGCCGGCGGAAGCGCGCGATCTGCACGGGCAGCGAGTCGATCGATCGCAGCCATCCGGGAGCGTATCGCATGGACGCGTCGCGATCGCCCGACAACCGCCAGTCGCCGGTGTTCGCCGTGAACGGCGATTCGAGCGCGCGCCGATCGGGGACGACGCTGAAGCTCGGCCGCGGCTCATCGCCCACGACGGTTGCGTCGAGAAACTTCATCGACCCAATCACCGGTTCTGCGCGTGCCCACTGGTCCGGCCATCCGAAACGAAACAGCAACTCCTCGCTGTCCCACCGCCACGACGAGTACTGCGGATTGACGGTGCCCTCGAGCAGCTTCGCCCACGTTCGGCGCGACAAGTACTCGTCACGCGCCGCGTGACGCCGCCACGTGAGGAGCGGAGCTGCCATCCAGAACACGCGCGCGCTCACCGCTGCGCGCTCCTCGCAGTCAGTGTCGTGACGCCTGCCCACGTGCGTGCCGGACGGCAACCACAATCGGACATCGAGCCACGAGCACCGCATCGTGTCCGGCATCTCGGCGAGTGCGCTGTCGAACGCCCCGGCGCTGGCGGACTCGGCGCCCGCGCGATGCGCGGCGAGACCGCGGAGCGCCTCGCACCACCACCGCGTCGCGGCGCAGTGTCGCACCGCCGCGGCGGCGCCGGCGTTGTCGTGCGCCTCCACCGCATAGCGCACGCGCTGGCCCAGGATGTAGTCGTTCATCGAATCGATTGCGCCTAACGAATCGAGCGACGCGCGCAGCTGGTCGCGGGCGACGGCGACGCGCGGGCGCTCGGGCGGCAGCGGTGCGTCGTCGTTGTCATCCCAATAGCACATGTCACCGATGGTGACATCGCATCCGCCGCTGCGTGCCGGAACGGACGGCAGGAGCGCGCGCCGCAAGTACTCGAACTCGCGTTGCGCGTGGCGGGCCCTGCGCTCGGGCATCGAGGCCATGCCCTGCCCGGAGGCACTGGCGCACGCGCACACGAGGCCCAGGGCGACGAGCGACATCGCGGCGAGCCGGCAGGCCGGGAACCGGTGTCGCACCGCGCCGGGCCTGGATGGACGGGCGCCAGAGCGGCCCGCCCGCGAGCGCGAAGCGCGAGGGGGCATGCGTCCACACTAGCAAGATCCGGCGGAGTGAGCAATGGATGGTGTGCCGTGGTTCGGCGGCCGCCGTGGAGCCCAGCGATCGAGCCTGCTTCGTATCCGCGGCGGCGCCTAACGCGCGGTTCGCGTCGGCGCCATTGCGCCGTCCGCCAGCCCCCCGTCATGATGAGGTTAGGCGGGTCGCGGCCCAAGTCAGCGCCGGACTCATCCATTCGCGACGGGAGACACACCATGCGCCTAACACGTTGGATGCACGGCTTGATGCTCGTATCGGCGGCCGCGTGCTCGAGCAGCGTCACGGCGCCGCCGTCCGGCCTCCCCGCGACGCTGTCCGCCATTCAGCCTGTGAATGGCGCCCCGTCGTCGCCGACGCTCACCGCCGTCGATGACAGTGTCACGGCTGTGTTCGTGAGCCTCGCCAACGCGTGCTCGCTTTCGCCGACCGCCGCCGCCGGCCTGAGCGGCGCCACTGTGGTCATGACGGTGACGAGCGTCGAGAAGCACCCCGGCGTGCCATGCCCCGCTCTGGTCGCATTGACTGTGTACTCGATGACGGTTCGCGACGTGCCTCGCGGCACGCGAACCGCCAAGGTCGTTTGGCGTTCCGTGAGCGGCGTCTCGGCGGAGAACTCGGTGCTCATCACGAGCACGATCTCGCTACCGTAAGTGGTCCGCGGCGCGACACGCGTCGCGCTGCCGGTGCCAACCCCGGCGACGGTCTAGACGGTCGTCACCGTCGGTTGATGACGGATCGCCACGCTGCACGAGCTCGCGATGTAGCACGTCTCATGCGCGAGCTCGTGCAGTTGTTCGCCTAACGGAACATCCTCGGCGCGGGCCACTCTGACGCGCGGCGTGAGCGTCACCTCCACGAAGCGGCCTGCCCCCGTCCCGTCGAAGCGCAGCGTCCCGCGCGCCTCGTCCTCGTACGACAACACGCGCACCCCATTGCGCGCGCACAGCGCGAGATACGACAGCATGTGGCACGACGAGATCGCCGCCACGAACAGGTCCTCCGGATTGTGCAGCGCGCCGTCGCCACGAAACATTGGGTCGGCGGACCCGGCCAGATCGGGTTTGCCGTCGATCTCCACGCGATAGCCGCGGCCATAGCGTTCGTAGCCCGCCGTGCCTTCGCCGGTGTTCCCCTCCCAGACGAGGCGCGACACGTACTCGTGTTCCTTGCCCGACATGGCTATTCCCCCACGGCGTGAAACCGTCCCCGAGACGACGAAGGGCATCCGCGATCGGATGCCCCTCGTCCCTGCATCTGCCTAACCGAATCGTCTCACTGCGACGCGCCCGCCAACGCGTGGACCGCGCCGGCCAGCGTCTTCACCTTGGCGCCGTCGCGCGCGCCGCCCGCATCGCTGTCCAGCTGCGATGCCAGCTGCGTGAGCGCCGACTGCCGCGACGAGCCCGACGCCTGCTCGGCGTCGGCCAACGACTTGCGGACGGCGGTGATCCGCGCCGCCGAGAGTCCGTTGGACCGCTCGAGCTGATCGACGTACGCACGCGCCAGCACGAAGGTCGCCGGCCACACGTACTTGGGCTGCCCCTGCACGTTGAGATAGTCCAGGTGCACCGTCTTCGCCGCGTCGATCTCGTTCTGCGACAAGAGCACACTCGGCGTCAACTCGAGAATGTCGAGGCCGCGCACGATCTCCGAGCTCACGATCACGCCGTTGTACCAGTACGCCGACCACGTGCCGCCTAACATCATGCGCGTCGAGTCGATCGGGCCGCGGTCGAAGAACGCGATCTCCTTCGGATGCGCCGCGTCGGTCCAGTCGAACACCGAGATGCCACCCTGGTACCACGACTGCACCATCACGTCGCGCCCGGGAATCGGAATGAGCGAGCCGTTGTGCGCCACGCAATTCTCCATCTCGGTTTGCGGCGCCGGCATCTTGTAGTAGCTCTGGAAGTGCAACGCATTGTTCGAGATCGTGAAGATCGCGTCGGCGCCCCAGTCCTGGGGATCCGTCGCGCGGCACTTGGGCTGGCCGCCGCCGCCCCATTCGTCGGAGAACAACACCTTCGTGCCATCGTTGTTGAACGTCGCCGAGTGCCAGTAGGAGAAGTTGGAATCGCTGGCGGCGTAGAGGCGCGTCGGGTTCACCGGATCGTGAATGTCGAGCAGCATGCCGTAGCCCTCGCACGCGCCGCCGGCAAAACCGACCGCCGGATACACCGTGATGTCGTGACACTGCGTGGGGCCGGGCCGCGGGCCGGTGGCGCTGGAGCCCGGCGCCGGCTCGCCTAACATCTTGGCGATGATGGAGGGGAGGGCCGTGCGCAACGTCGCGCTGTCGGCAGCGGTGGGCGCTCCGGTCCCGCTGCGCGTCTTCACGATGCTGTCGAGCATCGGGTCGATGAACTGCGGGGGCAGCACGCGCTCGACGCCGAAGATGTCCGCGGTGAACGCACCCTTCGCGCGAGCGTCCGCGGCGATCTTCGCCGCCTTCTCGACATCCTGCTTGGTCTCGCCGTGCCGCGCCGGCGCGACGAGATCGTTGAAAATGCGCGGCGAGCTCACGATGGCGGCCTGCTCCGGATGCGCCAACGGCACCTTGATCACTTCGATGCGGAAGAGCGCGGTGTTCGGATCGCTGCCCGGCTGAGCGCCCGAGCATCCCTGGAGTTCGTTAGGCGAGCGCACCGGCGCCGAGCCCGAGATGTAGACGTACACGTCGTCCGGGTCTTTCGGATCCACGAGCAGCGTGTGCGTGTGCGACCCGCGGCACGTCTGCACGTTGGCGACGTACTTGGGATTCGTGATGTCGGTGATGTCGAAGATGCGCACGCCGCGCACGCGCTCCGCGCTCACAGTGTCTTTGTCGCCGGTGCCGGCGCAGTCGAGGCGGCCTTCGAGTCCTTCGGACGACACGAACAGCAAGTTCTTGTAGACCGACACGTCGCTCTGCGACGCCGGACAGTAGAATCCCTTCGTCAGCACCGGCTTGCTGGGATCGGTGATGTCCCATACCTGGAAGCCGTTGAAGCTGCCCTGGATCACATAGTGGCCCGTGAACGCGAGGTCGCTGTTCACGCCGTGGACGAACTTCTCGGATGGCGGCGTGAACGACACCTGCTTCATGTTCCACAGCGCCTGGCCCGCATCGTTGAGTCCGGCCTTGAGTCCGACGCGCGGATCCGGGTTAGGCGCGTTCGCCGACATCTGCGACTCGGGCGTCGCGCTCGTGTTCATTGCGGCGGTCGAGTGCGTGCAGCCGCCCGCCATCATCAATCCGGCAGCGGCCAGCGGCACGACCCGGGCGGCGCTCCGCGGCACCATGGCCCGGCGCGCCACATTCACGAATTGCATTGTGACAAGTCCTCGAGTGGAGGGCGCGACTCAGCCCGTCATTGAGAGGGAGACGTTCCGGCGAACAGAATGTCGGCGAGCATGCGCTGCATGCGCGCGATCTCGGTGGTCTGGTCCACGTTGATGCCCGTGGCGAGCTTGAACACCGTGAGGTCCTGCCCTGCTCCGTTAGACGCGAACAGGTCGTCCACCATCGACACCGCACCCTTGTGGTGCTGGATCATGAACTGCAGGAACAGCCGGTCGAAATCCTGGCCGTGCGCCGCGTGCAACTGCTTCATCTGGTCGGCGGTGAGCATGCCGGGCATCACCATCGCCATCCGCATCCCGTTCATGTTCATCATGACGGTGCCCGAGGAATCCGGCTGCGGCACGGTCTGCTGCCGGTCGCGAAGCCACGCCTGCATGAGGTGGATCTCGTCGCGTTGGGCATTGATGATCCGGGCACACAACGTCTGCACCGACGGACTCGCGCCGTGGGACGGCGCCCAACCGGCCATCACGATCGCCTGCGCGTGATGGGGAATCATCCCGCTCATGAATTTGATGTCGGCGTCCGTGTACGGATATCGCGCGCTGTCGGCCCGGGCCTGCGCGATCGCGGCCGCTTCGCCGGAATCGACGTTGGGCGCTTGTGCCGCCACACCGCTCGCGATCACACATGCAGCAAGAGTCGCGGCGAGCACAGCCGACGACGAGTGCAAGGGTCTCATGTCCAGGTACCCACTCGGGAGGAACGTCCGGATCGTGACCGCGAATCTAGCGCGCCCGGTGCGGAACGACCAGTTTTGCGAGGCGCGCGCGTATGGCTGAGTCCGCGACGCCATTCGTTCCCTCCATCTATAAGTCTCCAGTTTTCGCCCTGGCTGCTTTCTGGCGCTCGTATTCGGCCCAGCCGCGCCAACCCTACGGCGTCCGAACGATCGGCTCCATGATCGCGTCGACGCGCACACGTTGTTCGCGAACGCATCGACCACCAAAGCGATCACGGCGGTTGCGATCGAGAGCTCGCCACAGACGACAAGGTTCGCGTGGACGCGCCCGTGATCACGTATCTGCCGTGGTTCGAGCTCGGGCCTAACGGAAAGGTCGCGGCGCTGGATTGGGACCACGGCCAAGTACTCGCGCGGTCGCCGTGACGCCGCCGCTGGGCCCGCTCGACCACGTCGGTGATCGCCCGAGCGGGCGGCGGCGCGGTCCGCGCGTCGCTCAGACCCTACCTCCGCGACCCGCGGCGCATTAGGCTGCTATCATGGACTCGATTCGGGGTGCAAGCGACGACATCGGCATCGCGTTCTTCGCGACCGCACTCGGCGACTGCGGCCTTGCGTGGTCGGATCGCGCGATCGTGGGCGTGCAGCTCCCCGAGCGGACCGCCGGCGCCACTCGCTCCCGTCTGCGCCGCCGATTCCCGAGCGCACGGACGATGTCGCCTCCGCCCCATGCGCAGGGGGCCATCGACGCGATCGTCGCGCTCCTGAGCGGCGAACCGCGCGACCTGACGCACATTCCGGTGGACATGTACGGCGTGCCGCCGTTCAACCGCCGCGTGTACGAGGTCGCGCGCACCATCGCGCCGGGCGAAACGCTGACGTATGGCGAGCTCGCCGCGAAACTGGGTGAGCCGGGCGCGGCGCGCGCCGTGGGTCAAGCGTTAGGCGAGAATCCGTTGCCGATCGTCGTGCCGTGCCACCGCGTGCTCGCCGCGGGCGGTCGCACGGGCGGGTTTTCGGGCGGCGCCGGCGTGCCGACCAAATTGCGGATGCTGGCCATCGAACGCTCGCCGGGTCCGCTGTTCGACCGGCGGACCGCACCGTGACGGCGCCCTTGGGCCTCCCCGACGACGTGACCCGCGCGTCCGCTGCGCCTAACGAAGCCTACCACCGCTGCGGCTTTCCCGACCGCGCGCAAGCGGCGGCGTTCGTGGCCGCGCTCTCGCGCTTCGTCCGCGGACCGCGCGGCACGCCCTATCGCGATGCGGCGCGCGGCGCCGTCGTGTGGTCGCGCACGCGATCGGACTCCGACGCCGTCGACCTCTATCTGAGCGACGCCGCGCTCCGCGCCACAACCGAAGCGTTCGGCGCACCGAGCGTGCTCGAGGTCGTCGACCACAGCGCGCTGCCGGCGGAGTGCGCCCTGCTCTTCACGAGCACGTCGCCGGCCTGGGGCATGGAACAGGCCGACGAGCACCTGCGCGGCGACTCGCACGAGTGACCGCGCCGCGCGACGGCGCTCCCGCCGATCGCCCGGTGTCCGTTAGGCCGGCGCTCACGGCGGCGTGGCTCGATCTGGTCCTGCTCAATTACGCCGTGTCGCCCGATGCATTGCGCCCGTATGTTCCGGCCGGGACCGAGCTCGATACGTACGAGGGCACGACCTACGTGAGCGTGGTGGGATTCCGCTTCGCGCGCACGCGCGTGTTCGGCGTGGCCGTGCCCGGGCACGTGAACTTCGAGGAAGTCAATCTTCGCTTCTACGTCGGGCGCCCGGCGTCCGAGGGTTGGCGGCGCGGCGTGGTGTTCATTCGAGAGATGGTGCCGCGCCGCGCGATCGCGTGGACCGCGCGCGCGTGGTACAACGAGCCCTATCGTACGCTCCCGATGCGGCACGACATCGCTCGACGCGCCGATGGGTGGCCGGTGTCGGTCCGATACCAATGGCGGCGCGGCACCACGTGGGAAGGACTCTCGGCGCGCACGGATCGTGAGCCCGCGCCGTTCGCCGCCGGCTCCGAGGAAGCATTCATCGCCGAGCACTATTGGGGCTACACGCGGCAGCGCGACGGGTCGACGATCGAGTATCGGGTCGCGCACCCGCGGTGGCGTGCCGCGACGGCGAGCGAGGCGCGGTTGGACGCGGATGTCCGCGCGCTCTATGGCGCGCCGTTCGACACTGTGTTAGGCACGGAGCCGCGGTCCGCGTTCATCGCCGACGGGTCGCCGGTCACCGTGTACCGGCCGGTGCGCCTGCCCGACGACGGCGCCCGCTCGTCGCGCGCCTAACTGGATGCTGGCTCCTCGGCGGGGGCGTCGATCGTCGTATGGGCCGCGGCCACCTTGTATGCCGCGACGTCGAGCGCCTGGCGGATCTGTCCCACGTACTCCCGGGCCGTGCGCAGCTTCACGTCATCGCTGCCGCCCCTGCCTAACGCTAGCGTCATGCCGGTGACCAGATCGGCCACCATGCCGAAGTGGCCCTTGAGCCGTCCCTGCAGCGGACCCGCGATGCGCTTGATCTGCTGCGGGAACACGCCCGCCCCCCGGTGCGCTTTGATTTCGATTGCCATCCGCTCGACGTGGCCGTGAATGGTCTGCACCGTCGACCGCGCCGATTCGATCGTGTTCAGCTTCTCAATACCGGCGCCGTCGAGTTTGCTGGCCATGGTTCCTCCTGAGTGACACGTCGCACCGCCGACTGACCACAATTGACGATCGGTCGGCGGCGCGGGGTACTCAGTGCACCCGGAGTACCACATCCCGTGTCACGCCCGCTGGTCCGGCCGCCGGCGGATCGCCAAAGCGCAGGGTGTAGCTGCCGGACGCCGGCGCGACAAAGTCGAAATCGTAGATTTCGCCCGGATCGAAGTAGAGCGTGGCAGGCTGGTCAGTGACCTGACTCGCCGGCAAATCGGCGCCGTCCTTGGCCATCGCGCGCCAAGTCAGCACCGAGTCCCCGTGTCGCAGCGAGAGCTGGATGCTGCCGTCACCGCGAATGTTGATGAGTCGCACGCGGTACCGATGTCCTGCCTGCATGTCCACCGGCGGCGGTGCCGTGTCGCCGTTCATGGTCGCGGATGCGAATGGTCCGCGGATGACGTTCGTCGTTGGCCCGTGATCGCCGAACACCCAGATCCGGTCCGCGTCGCTCGTCAGTGCGTGCGTGCTGTCGACCACTACGAGCGCGCCGTAGAGTCCCGAGGGAATTTGCTTGAACTCGTTGAAGTGCGAGTGGTACATGAACGTGCCCGCGCGCGGCGGCGTGAAGTGCACGGTCAACGAATCGCCGGGCGGAATGGCGCGCATGAGATTGTCGGCGCTACCGCTCCATCCCGGCACTCCATCCGCGTAACTGTCCTCGAGCTCGATGCCGTGCCAGTGGACCGCGGCGTGATCCTGCGATTGGTTCACAACCGTGATCGCGACCGGTTGGCCGCGCTGGAGCACGAGCGTCGGGCCCGGCACCGGCATGGCGCCGCTGGAGTC